>PCBE01000016.1 GCA_002731295.1 Acidiferrobacteraceae bacterium
CTCCATGGCATAAAATCGGGCCACTTCTATTCCTCTCAAGGCCCCTATATTCACAATATTCGAATCGAGGATAATGATGTTGTCGTCGACTGTTCGCCGGCTAGCGTTGTAATCATCTCTGGTCGAGGCTCCAGATCCACTAAGGAGATCGGTAACGGCCTGACACGAGCTCGTTTACCACTTGCAGGATTTAGAGATGCGCATTTTAGAATTACGGTAGTTGATGATAGGAATAGAAAAGCCTGGTCCAATCCTGTATGGCTGGACTAGACTCACTGGCGATGCAAATGTTGGTCAGCGAAATTCATCGCCTAATTTAAGCGTGACAACAACCCGGGATACGACAAAATAGGCGGATACATGACCATCCCTACCAAAGCAACCGCAATCGGTATCAATCACATCGCTCTGGAGGTCGGCAATATCGCCGAGGCGCTGGCCTTTTACGGGAGTTTTCTCAATTTTACGATCACGAGTCAAACTGAGGATGCCGCTTTTATCTATTTCGGCGATCAGTTCATAAATTTTGCAAAAGGTAGAACCCAGGCATCCGATGAAAAACGCCACTTCGGAATTGCCGTAGATGACAAAGAACTGGTTCGAAACACCCTGACCCAAATGGACGTTACCCTACTTGGGGGTCAATTCCTGGATTTTCTTGACCCCTGGGGTAACCGTATAGAAATCACCACCTACACCAATATCATGTTCAGTAAAACCACTGCCATTCTTCGAGGGATGGATATGGATCATCTCCAGAAAACAGACCAAGCCCTTGCCCAACTGAACAAGCATGGGCTTGGTACACTCGATGATTCCAGGTAGAAACAATAGATCTACGCTACTTAGCCAGTCGATGCCATCGGAGGTTTGTTCGGCTAGCTACTGATTCGCGCTGAGCGTATCAGACTGACTGTTAGTCAACCGATTCCAGCAGCACCAGTGCAAAGCAGTATGTACATTGCCTTAGAATTAGTTAAACTTTTACACCTAACTTGAGTTAGTGTTGTATTGAGGAATAATTTGATGACAGAACTATCAGGCGTCTGTGTTCCAGTATGTACGCTCTTTAATGATGATGAGACCATCGATGAGCCAGGCTACTTATTGCACATTGATCGAATGATAGAAGCTAAAACCGATATTATCCTAGCCTGCGGAGGCACAGGCGAGTTTGCTTACCTGACCACCGAAGAAAAACGTCGCTTAGTTGAGATCACCGGTAAACACATAGAAGCTCGTGCCAGTTTTATTGCACAGACGTCTGCTATCAGTTTGCGTGACACGATAGATGCAACCAAGCACGCAGCTGATCACGGGGCCGATGCGCTCATGATTCTACCTCCCTATTTCGAAGGGCCTGATGCTGCTGGTGTGTATCACCATTTTGAAAAAGTTGCGGAAGCCACCGACCTCCCAATCATGGTGTACAACATTCCGGTACATTCTGGTTTCGATATCACACCAGACTTCTTCAGCAAATTGTTAGAAATAGACAACATCAAATACATCAAAGACAGCACTGGGGATCTGGTACGCATTCAGGAACTGTTGCAGACCTCAGGAAAAGTTTTTAATGGCGGAGACCCCATAACCTATCCCGCTCTGGCTGCTGGCTGCGTCGGCTGCGTATGGGGAGCAATCAACTTCATTCCAGAAGAAGCAGTTGAACTCTATGCGTTAGTACAAGAAGGTAAGCTCAGGGAAGCGAATCAACTTTGGCAACGCTTATTACCTTCCCAACTGTTCATCTGGACACATGTCTACAACTCGGCTGTAAAAACTGCTGCAAATTATCGAGGGTTTGATGTGGGTCAGTGTCGAGCACCGGTACTGCCCCTGAGTAATCAGGACCTCTCTATACTGACTCAGAATCTAGACGAGATCGGTTAGATCGTACCGTTCTTTTTGCAACTATAGCGCTCCTTTTCCTTACTGACTCGTCTGTGCAATGCTAACCGTAGACTCAATCAGCAAAAGCTTTGGCGGACTGACCGCCGTTAACAATTGCAGTTTTACCATCGAAGCTCATTCAATTACTGGCCTTATAGGTCCGAATGGCGCAGGAAAAACGACGATTTTTAACGTGATCGCAGGTGCTATGAAGCCCGATACTGGTGGGGTCCAATTTCAAGGGACGGATATTACTGGCCAACCTGCACATAAGTTATTCCACCTTGGAATCATGCGAACCTTTCAAATTCCTCAAGAATTTTTCGCAATGACGGTCCTGGAAAACCTTATGGTAGTTCCAGCAGGACAGTCAGGCGAGAAACTATTCTATGCCCTGCTATCGCCTGGAAACGTTGCCGTGCGTGAGAAGGAAGTTCGTGACCGAGCAATAGATGTGCTGGATTTTCTACGCCTCACCCATGTGGCTGATGAACTCGCCGGTAATCTATCTGGCGGCCAGAAAAAACTACTAGAACTCGGCCGTGCGATGATGGCTGACCCTGACATCGTATTGCTGGATGAACCAGGTGCAGGTGTCAATCCGACTTTGCTCGGCGATCTGGCGGCAATGATTGAACGTCTTAACAAAGAAAGAGATTACACATTTTGTATTATTGAGCACAACATGGATATGATTGCGCGACTGTGTGATCCCGTCATTGTTATGGTTGAAGGTGCAGTACTTATGCAGGGTGATATGAATACTGTACGCGCTGACCCTCGCGTATTAGATGCGTATCTTGGCGGCGATGTACACGGAACACCGAACTGACCGATGCCTGTACTCAGCATAGAAAATTTATCGGGAGGCTACGGCGAGGCCGATATTCTCCATGGGGTCTCACTAGAAATAGATGCTGGTGAAATTGTCGTTGTAATTGGTCCAAATGGTGCGGGGAAATCTACGGCTATGAAAGCCGTATTTGGGCTATTGCGATTATCTGGCGGATCGGTTCATCTCGCCGGCGAAGAAATTACTAACATGGACCCCGCTGAAGTTGTTAACAAAGGTGTGTGCTATGTCCCTCAGACCAACAATGTATTTCCAACTTTAACCGTACACGAGAACCTCGAAATGGGTGCTTACATTCGAAAAGATGATTTTCGACCGCGCCTGGAGGAAATATATGAAATGTTTCCGCCACTGGCTGAAAAAAAGAGACAGGCAGCTGGAGAACTTTCCGGCGGCCAACGCCAGATGGTGGCTATGGGTAAAGCGTTGATGCTCGAGCCAACACTCCTAATGCTGGATGAACCTACAGCCGGCCTGAGCCCGATCTATCGCAATGAAATATTTCAAATCGTACGTCAAATCAACGACTCTGGAGTACCTATCCTGATGGTAGAACAAAATGCCAAACAGTCCCTTGCTGTTGCTAGTCGAGGTTATGTTCTTGTTGACGGTCAGAATCGTACAACCGGCAAAGGAACTGATCTTTTGAACGACCCCGAGATCGCAAAAATGTTTTTGGGCGGATAACGATTCTAGAATGGACTTTATTAATTTTTATCTAATCCCTGGCCTTGTCCTTGGCAGCATCTACGCGCTCGGCGCAATTGGTGTTTCGTTAGTCTTTGGGATTCTCAGGTTCGCTAATTTTGCTCACGGCGAGCTTATGCTGATCGGCGCTTATATTACCTACTCGCTGATGCAGTTTACCGGGCTACATCCCTTGATCGTGTTGCCCATTGCTATGTTATTCACCAGCTTGGTTGCTGTCGGTATTGATCACACCTTTTACAAACCTTTTCGTGCTTCTAAGTCCACCATTGTCATTGTTGCGTCATTTGGCATTGCGTTGATGGCTCGATCGGCCGTCCAAATTATCTGGGGTGTTGATACGTTTTCCTATTCATCCGGTCGCATACAAATGCCTATGATCCTATTCGATACACTGCGTCTTTCACATAAGCACGTGTGGATCGTCTGTTGTTCTGTAGCTCTGATGACCGTTATACATTTGATCCTAACTCGTACCAGAACCGGCAAGGCTATGCGAGCAATGAGCGACTCTGCCGAATTGGCTAGACTAACTGGAATTAAAACCGAGAACGTAGTGAAAGCCACCTGGGCTTTAGGTGCATCCCTTGCCACAGCCGCCGGCGTATTTCTAGGATGGGATTCGCACTTACACTCGATGATGGGCTTTTACATGTTGTTACCTATGTTTGCTGCTGCAATATTAGGTGGTATCGGACAACCTTATGGTGCGATGGCAGGTGGGCTCGTGGTTGGTCTTGCCGAAGAATTATCCGCATATCCCTGGATAGGTGATAGCCCACTGCTTTCACCGGCATACAAAGCTGGGGTGGCCTTTGCTCTGATGATCATCATGTTGATCTGGCGACCCAGTGGACTGTTTAAAGGCAGGGTTTTCTAGTATGGATTCAGCACAAGCCTATGGCTACATGCTGTACTTTGTCTCATTGATGACTATGGGCGGCATTTACGCAATTATGTGCCTGGGCCTCAACATTCAATGGGGGTTTACTGGCCTCTTTAACGCGGGTATCGCTGGATTCTTTGCTATCGGCGCCTATGTCACGGCCATTCTGACCACAGCAGCGTCGACCTCTCATCTGGGAGGTTACGATTTGCCCGTCGCATTGGGCCTCATTAGCGCTATGGCCGTAACCGCAGTCATCGCATGGCTCGTTGGATTGCTTTGTATACGTCTAAGGAGTGACTATCTCGCAATCGCGACCATTGGAATTGGCGAGATCTTTCGCCTGATTCTGAAAAATGAAATCTGGGCCACTAACGGTGCACGGGGTATCGCTAAAATCCCTCTCCCCTTCGAAAACCTCAGCGAACCTTGGAACAAAATCGGCTTCATGATGCTAGTGTTGGTTATCGTCGCTGTATTCTATTTCTTGATTGAAAAAGCCCGTCTCGCACCCTGGGGTCGTTTAATGACAGCCATTCGAGAGAATGAATACTCTGCAAGAGCTGCCGGAAAAAATGTAGAACGAGTTCGTATTGAAGCGTTTGTCTGCGGTTCCGTACTAATGGGATTAGCGGGAGGACTTACGGCCCACTACATCAAATTCATTGGACCAGGTGCAACAGAACCTTTGACAACAACATTCCTTGTTTGGGTTATGTTAATCGCCGGTGGGAGTGGTAATAACCGTGGCGCGATACTTGGGGCTTTTCTTCTATGGACAATTTGGTCATTTACCGAGGTACTCACTGGGCGCTTACCTGCAGAACTCGCTGTTAAAGCTGCCTATTTCAGAATATTCTTGATTGGATTGTTGTTACAGATCGTCCTGCAACGTTACGCAGGCGGTATTTTGCCTGAACGGCGACCTTCATTAAATATCAAGGCATAAGAACAATAGCAATCAAGCCGACACTGTCATCACTAACCCGATGCGATTTATTCACGGTCTACAGGTCAAAAAAATAGCCCCCATTTACTGAGGGCTATCTTGTCAAAGGATAAAGACTATATGTAACTTAGTCCATCAATGTTTCTACCCATTTTCCTCCGCTAACGACGTTCTTGCCGTAGACTCCACCGACATCACCATTTTCATCGAACTCATGCACGCCTGCGATGCCTTGATAGTTGATATCTTTTCCAGCTGCGAGGAGAGCCTTCGCTTTAGCCCAATCTGCCGGTCCGACTTCAGCACCAGGAGCATTGGCCACAGCTCGCACATGAGCACTTAGATCTCGTGTCGCGCTACCCGCATGTTCCAACGCTAACGCGGCAACCATTACTGCATCCCAGGCTTGGGCGGTGTAAGGGTCAGATGGTCGATCAAACAGCCCTGCAAAGGTCTTAAAGTGGCTAGAAGATTGATCGGCTGTTCCTTTTGTAAAAACAGCATCACCGAGATTATCGGCACCAATTTCATCAATCACTTCCTGCGCTATCATCCCATCTCCGCCAATAAACTTACCAAAAAATCCATTTTCTAGGCTTTGGCGCATAATCGTGATTCCGCTGCCATTGTAATACGCGAAAATGGCTAACGCTTCAGGACCACCGTTTGAAAGGGTTGCTAGCTCGGCTCGGTACGATGCCTTATTCGCCTCATGCATCTGATCGCCTGTGATCGTGCCACCGAGTTCCTTGAATGCTTTGACAAATACATCGTGAAGACCCGCGTTATAGTCGTCATTCGCATAAGTGGCAGCCAACTTCGAATACCCCATGCTTCTTGCCAATTTTGCAATTGTTACCCCCTGATACGCATCGGAGGGACAAACCCGGAATACCGAATCATTATCCTCAAGCCCTGTTATTGCAGGCGACGTTGCCGACGGTGAAATATTCACCACACCTGCTGGAATGGTTACAGCTTGGGTTGCGCCTATTGTCGCACCCGAACAAATAGGCCCTACGATGATAGAAACCTGTTCCACATTAACCAGTTTAGTGGCTGCATCCACCCCAGCCTTCGCGTCACAGCCTGAGTCGCCGCTTGCCAACACGAGGGTGTCACCACCCCACATCCCGCCGTTTGCATTTATGTGCGCTACGGCAGCTTGTTCAGCTTCAAGAATAACAGCAGCAAGATCTGGGATTGGTCCCGTCAACGCATTCATCGCACCAATCTTTACATCCCCGGCATAGGCTGGACTTGCCACAACCGATACGATCGCAGCTGCAGCCAACGAACGCTTCATTGCGCCCACTGTCTTTGTCATCATTTGTCTCATACTCATATCCTCACACGTCTGTTTGGTTTATTAATCCGAGCCGCGCTGTTCGAAACCAGCACCGCTACTCCGTAATCATAGCATGTATTAAAGGGCTGATTCTCCATCAGCACAAAGCCAATGAACCAGATAATTAGCCACCCCAGTCCGAAATAACCGCCTGTGCAACGTCTTCACCGCTTCGACAAGCGCCTCCCAGGAGGGCATGGGACATATAATCACCCGCATAATAGATCTGCTTCTTTCCACTGGTTTGATACCTTTCAAATGCGCTCACCGCCTTAAGATAACCTGGATAAAACAAGGGCAACATATTTTCTATCCTTTGCTGAACGACATGCCCATAGCCCAGTTCCAGGTGTCTTGCGACATCATCCGGCAGATCATTCCAGATAGCCGGTAACTCCCCCTCAACTACTGGTTGAGTTTTCAGCTGTATAACTGCCTCAGGCGATAGATAAACTGATATGCGGCTGAGGTAACTTGAGGAAATTCTAGACTGGTCGACAACTTCTACCGCCGCTATTGAAGCGTTTACATCCGGACTGAAGAAACGGACATACGGCTCAACCGGTCGGTCGATACCGAAATGCAAAATGTACCCACTGTTGTACCTTACACACTTGAAAAATTGAGATTCCTCCGGTGTTGGCACTGAGATAATTCTCAGTGGCAAAGAGCCAGGTACCGCACAAATCACCAAATCAGCATGGGTTGACTGAAGCAAACCATTCAACTCATAAGAGAACTCACTGCCCCCAGACACAGCTCGACTCACATTCTTGACATCTGCCGAATATGTTACATCTAGGTTTCGTGCTAGTCGCTCGGTGAGCAGTCCAATACCGTCGTCGAATGTGTAAGCATGAGCGCCATACATATGCGCTGTCGTGCTGAGAAAAAACACGGGCGATACATCCGTCATACGCCATCCCCGGGCGCCCCGAAATACTGGCTCTATGTATATCCTAGAAACTTGATCCAGGGATCTTTGATTCAAGTACTCGTACAGTGTCCCTTCATCGTGATGCTGCCAATCTAACAATCGATCGGGGTTTGTTGAAAAACGTCGCCCAGCCATACCAGCTGCCATTTTCAGGAGACGCCATCTCTGGCCATAGTTCAGCCGCGAATTAAACATCAACCCAGGCCCTGGACCTATTTGAACTGAATGTTCACCGGCTTGCGAACAGGTCGATACGGGAGTTGTTAGTCCACGACAGAGTTGATCTGTCAGACCAAATTCTCGAACCAAGCCCATAACAGATTTACTGAATGAATAGATTAACCGTGCACCCGTTAGATAATTCAGTCCAACGTCATGGGCTTCTGCCATTCTGCCACCAGGAAACTGCGCTCGCTCAAGCACATTGACAGAAAATCCTGCCTGCTGGAGTCGATGCGCTGCGGTTAACCCGGCCAACCCGGCACCAATCACGGTAATCTTCATACGTGGACCGTATTCTGCAACAATCTGCGATATCCTAAGGCCTATGATGCCTTCTTAAACTACACACCTTATTTTCATTCAGTAAATACTCACCTCACCATGACACAAATACCAGTAAGAAACCCCCATACGGGTGACATCGACTATGCATTCGTGGAACCCACAAATAGTGAGCTCGCATCCAAAATATCACGACTTCGCGAGAATCAGCTCGATTGGTCTTCCTTACAAGTCAGTGACAGGGGTGAGATTCTGAGGCAGTTTGCCGATGGACTCGCCCGGCACAAAGATCAGTTGGCACAGGCTCTGTGTATCGATACTGGCCGTTGGCGCCTGTCGGTAATGGAAGTTGATGCGCTCGAAGCGATCACACACAGTCGAGTAAACCAAGCGATCGTCACCCTACAAACCAAACGTATGGAATCGGAAAGCATCGACATCTCTCATCTGCAGGTCTTTGTCCCATATCCTGTCGTTGGCGTCATTTCTCCTTGGAACTATCCTCTGATTCTCTCGTTTCTGGATGCTGTGCCGGCGCTTTTAGCGGGCTGCTCCGTGATCATTAAACCCAGCGAAGTCACGCCCCGCTTTATTGAAGCTGTTAACCAAGTACTGAGCGACACAGTCGAATTAGGTGCCGTAGTAGATGTCGTTCCGGGCACAGCGTCTACTGGGAACAATCTCATCGATCTTGTGGATGCCATCAATTTTACTGGCAGCGTCGAAACGGGCCGCCAAGTTGCAACGCGTGCAGCCAACCAGTTAAAACCGGCATTTCTGGAACTTGGCGGAAAAGATCCCGCTATCGTTTTGGAAAGCGCTGATATTGAACGCGCGGCACAAGCGATTTTGCATTGCGCCACGGTGAACACAGGGCAAGCCTGTTTTTCGATAGAGAGAGTCTACGTCCATGAGGCGTTGGCTACGAAATTCATCGATCTAATCTCGTCCTTGGCTGAGGAAATTTCACTCAATACAGAAGATCCTGCCAAGGGCGCAATCGGACCGATTATCTCGGCTAAACAGATTCAGGTCATAGACCTGCACCTGAAGGATGCCAGGAATAAAATGGCCAGCTTTTTGACTGGGGGAATCATCGAGCATCACGGCGGAAGCTGGCTTCGACCGACTGTTGTCACCGATGTCGATCATTCAATGTTATTAATGCGAAAAGAGACCTTCGCACCCATCATCCCCATTATGACTTTTAGGAAAACTTCGGAAGCTGTCTATTTGGCCAATGACTCAGAATATGGGCTTAGCGCGGCGGTTTTTGGCGACTTGGATAAATCGGAAGCCGTCGCTCTAAAGCTAGACGCCGGTGGAATCTATTGCAACGACGTCGACCTGATCGGTAGTGCCCATGAGTCAGCGGAAAAGATGAGTTTCAAGAATTCTGGTCTTGGTGGTTCACGTTACGGCCCCGAAGGTATTACACGGTTTACCCGAAAACAATCCGTGGTATTCCAACATGGCAGCGGTGTAACAATAGATGACTTATAGTCTATTTCAGCGTTGATCCAACGAATTTCCTTTTAGTCGCTTACAGAGAGGCTTTTGCGAAGAAGATCGCGTAAATTTTTCAATTGTCGCCGTAAGTGACTGATTATATGTAATAACTATGTGAAATCCTTTTGGTTAAATAGGGATTCAGTGTGATAAAATTAGACTATAAACGGCGTTATTCCTTGATTTATGCATAAACAACTCATCCAGCTGATTCTAGGACTACTGTGCCTGTCGGCATCTGGGCTCACATTCGGGCAAACCGGTCTACAAGCTTTGCAATTAAGTGCGTGGGGATACCCGATTGGATATACCGAGACTGCGCACACGATCAACTTCAATAGGTTTCTTGGCGATACCATTCAGCAACCCTTTTTCCATATTCAAAGCCGCTTCCCGACTCTATCGTTCCTCGTTGCAAGGGCCAATGGAACGGAATTCACAAGCGCACCCAGTTCTGATTCCTATCAGCACTCTTTCTCGCTTGAGGATGTTGGGGTCTATCTCTCTTATAGATCTAGGGGTAACTTGTATTTTCGTGGACTCGTCGGAGGACCGTTGTATGCAAACACTAACGGTCTTCAGAACTACCTTCACAATACTCAGAATGTAGACATAGAATATCGTGGCGCCATCGGCCTGCGTTTAGGCGAGCATGGCGCCTTCAATGTAGAACTTGAATTCCTGGGTAGCCGGCTAACCGGTGAGGCCAACATGATCTCTATTGGCGCACGTTATCAGTTCTAAACAGTTGCGACGAGGATGTTGCTGCAACCACATGTACCGGCAACGATGGTGAGTATACGAACTTCAATTCTGCATGTGCCTGCTCCAATGTTCTGACAACTTTGCCTGTTGACGCTGCTTCAGCAAAAATAAATCCTGGATAGGCGCAACCCTCTGGCCAAGGAGTCAAAATCTGGCCCGGCCTGGCATCTAACTCTACGCCCGTTACACCAGACACTCGGGTTGCATTTCCGAGCCCTTCTATCCGTCTAAGAATTCCCCCACTTCCAGGCACTGGTATCATCATCACACCGANAGCCTTTTCAATTGCCTTGCTTGNGGTACTTTCGCCAACTGAATTCCGAACAATCATCTCTTCTAGTGTAACGCCGGTACCGNCCTTTATTAGCTGACCACACTGCCCACCGATCGATCGACTGGCAATATCGATAATCCAGATTCCTTGCTCATTCAATCGACATTCGGCGTGTACGGGNCCNTGCCGCAACTCTAGACGTTCACAGGCACGGGACAGCACTTGTTTCACCTCTTGTTGTTCGGCGTCACTCAATGCCGACGGTGTTACATAGATGGTTTCCTCAAAATATGGNCCATTCAACGGTATAGGTTTATCAAAAATTGCTAAAATNCTNAGGACNCCATTCAAAAGTAATCCTTCAACAGCGATTTCCTTGCCTGGGATGAATCGCTCTACCAGTGCGATTGGATACTTGTCTTCGCCTTCTTTTTGAATCAGCCTCCANATTCTTGCCAGTGCTGCCTTCAATTCGNCAGGATTGTCNGCTCNTATAACNCCTCGACTAGCTGATAATGTCAGAGGCTTGGCAACGCAGGGGTAAGTAGAAAATGATATTTGGGTTTCAAANGGTCGATCTAGCCTTACTTCGAATCCACTCGGAGATAGTACAGTAGAGTTGAGGAATGCATTTTTGAGTAAGTCTTTACGACAAGTACGACGAACCGCTTCNACTGAATTTCCCGGTAGGTGTAAGCGCTTAGCTAATTCAGCTGCAATCTCTACGACAGAGTCGTCCGTAGCGATAACACCNTNAAAAGCTGTACGGNCATGTTGNTTCTGCAGNCGCTCCAGGTCCAAATCGACACTGCCAAGGTCCAGATTGATGATTGTACTGCCCGGCACATGTGAAACTGCATGGTACCCAGTTGANCCGACGATGCAATCAAATCCCAATTGCTTTGCTATTTTGACATAGGCGGCTGTTCTATAACTGCCATAAGGGGCAATGAGCAGGACCCGCTTTGCCTGTTTCACGAACACCTCCAGCAGTGCGACTGTCNGAATAGCACTCTGGAGTTGCGCTACCTATCTAGTGTGCACCACCACAGCCGCCGCAGGCGCCACTGCCACCGACCGCCCTAAAAACGTTGTTGAACACAAAACTGGTGTTAACCCCATCGTCGACATAGTCCACTTCTGCGCCCTGCAGATAACAAAGTGCTATTGGATCAACCACCACTTTGCAACCTTCCGCATCTTCTAGAACACTATCCCTGTTCTCTCGAGATTCGGAAAAGGTCATTCCATAACTCATACCGCTACAACCACCACCAGATACAAATATTCTGACCGAATCTATCGACTTGTCGGCTTCTTTGAGAAGTTCTACAATTTTGGCTCGCGCCGGCGCGGTGATTGCCAACTGTTCAGGTAATATTGCAGTCATACCATAATCCTTGTGATTTGTGTGGTTCACGGGCAGATCTAACTACATCTTAGCCCATGCTTGGATTGCTGAGTGTGACAGATACTGGTTATGATGAGTCTTACCCACCACAATAATATAATTTGATTCTATCATGGTGACTACTGTGCAATGCGTTGTTCTTGAACGAGAAGCTGAGGCACTCGATGCCCCACCCTACCCAGGCGAACTCGGCCAGAGAATTGTCGAGAGCGTCTCGAAAGAAGGCTGGACACAGTGGCTTGAGCGACTTGTCCTAATCATTAATGAAAATCAACTGTCTTCGGCTGATCCAGAAAATTTAGACCACATTGAACAACATATGATCGGGTTTCTCTTCGGTGAGGGCGATCTCGGAGACGTACCACAAGGTTTTGGGCCTCGAAAGAAGTAGGTCCTTTTCAAGAAGATACCGAATCGATCAGCCTTTTCATTTCGGTGATTGCCTCTCCGAGACCTGAAAATAGTGCCCGTGCAATAATTGCGTGGCCGATGTTGAGTTCAGCAAAACCGGGAATTGCTGCGACCGACTTCACGTTATGATAATGCAACCCGTGGCCTCCATTTACCCGAAGCGGCAGAGTCGACGCCACAGCTACAGCATCCTTTATCCGCTCGAGTTCTTCGTCACAATTATCTCGGCTAGCATCGGCGTAAGCACCTGTATGGATCTCTACTGCTTCCGCACCAACTTCACGGGATGCGTGTATTTGTTCGGGATCCGGATCGATAAACAACGAGACGCGCACCCCTGCTTCTCTCAGACAGATGATATGTTCTTGTAGTTCTATCCTGTTGGCAATTACGTTAAGCCCGCCCTCGGTAGTCAACTCTTCACGCTTTTCGGGTACGATACAGACATCTTCTGGCTGAACATCACAGGCTATTCTGACCATTTCTGAGGTTGCCGCCATTTCCAGATTCATTCGCGTCTGGATGACTTGTTTCAACAGGTAAACATCTCTATCTGCAATGTGACGACGATCCTCCCGTAAGTGCAGCGTAATCAGGTCAGCTCCAGACTGTTCGGCGATCACAACCGCTTGTGCTGGCTCTGGATAGGATGTGCCGCGCGCTTGTCTCAAAGTCGCTACGTGGTCTATGTTTACACCTAAATCAATCAATGGTTATCCCTCTTGTCTGAACATATCAGAATTCAACATGCTTCGCCTGAGTTTCGGCTGAATCTTTGTCAGGATACAATTGAGCATACATGCGACGACTATTAAGTGGTTTTCCCTGCAAGTGTGTTGCGAGAACTATTCGATTTAATTGTTTGAGTTCTCGCCTAACACGTTCAGTAAACACCCCTTCCTGATCGAGCGCGATTAATGCATCTCCGTGAATCAGAACGCCGTCGTTCCGACTGCTATTATTAACGATCGGGCCTACCTCGGGCAGATAGCGGTACAAAACATGCTCATCAATTGGTAGCCCGGTGGACATGTCGCGCTGCAGATGAAGACCATATCCGACCTGCTCAAGTAAGTGTTTTTCAAATCGCCTCANTGTGAATTCAGCATCCAGCTTGCACGATAGTTCATCGAGTGCNCGCTNGTAAACCGGATAAAGGGTCTCATAAGGATCGTAACGGTAAAGCATCTTGATGATCAGTTCGTTCAGATAGAACCCGCACATCAGATGATCTCTTGACAGAAGTATTCGTGAACCGACTGGTTCGGCACCCGTCAGTGTTTTCACATCACCTTTACCCGTAAACAGAACGGCTAATGATTGAAAAGGCAACAAGACGCCTCGGTAACTTGATTTAAGTCGACGAGCCCCTTTTGCGATCGCAGTGATTCGACCAGATTTCTCGGTAAATAGATCAACCAGCAGACTCGTTTCCGAGTAAGGTCGATGCCGGAGCACAAANGCGGACTGGTTCTGGAATCGTTTGGGAAATGTAGTCATCACTCAGCCCCACCTACTGTATCCCACTTTAGCGAGCATTNTNTTATCGTCAGCCCACCCCTTTTTCACCTTGATCCATTGCTCAAGATAGACTTTCTTGCCCAAGTAGCGCTGAATCTGTTCTCGAGCTTTAGATCCGATTGTCTTCAANCGATCGCCGTCGTCACCAATCAGAATAGATCGCTGACGCTTATTCTCACACCAAATATCTGCCTCAATGCTTACCAGGCCGTCTTTTCGCTCACTAAANCTACGGATGTCCACAGCTGTCTCGTAGGGTATCTCATCCCCCACAAGGCGGAATATCTGCTCTCTGATAAATTCTGCAGCAATGAATTCGTCACTCGANTCAGTTATTTGTNCNGTTGGAAAACCTAATGGCCCCTCAGGCATCACTCCAGCCACTAATTTCATCAGNTGGTCGAGATTATCCCCCGTTTTCGCAGACAAGGGCACGATCTCCCCAAAATCGTAACGCCGACGCACTTGATCAATTCTCGGAAGCACAAGATCANACCTATCCAGTAGATCTATTTTATTCATGATCAACCATATCGATGCTTCAGTNGCCCCTGCATCAACCANAACCCGAGTATCACCTGATGTCCATCTTCTAGCATCCACNACCATCANAATTAGATCTACCTCGTTAAGGCTNGAGCGAGCTGTGCGGTTTAAAACCCTATTCATCGCAACACCGGCTGATTCATGAATTCCCGGGGTATCGACGAAAACGATTTGATATTCATCCGTGCTACAGATACCCTGAATCCGATGCCGGGTTGTTTGAGGTTTACGCGAGGTAATACTGACTTTGTTGCCTATNAGNCTGTTCATTATGCTTGACTTGCCGACATTCGGTCTGCCGACTAGGGTTACCACGCCAAATCTAAAGCTTTCTGTATCCATCTATCTCAACGAAGGATAAGTAATAGTTTTTTTGCTGCTGCCTGCTCGGCGCTCTTTCGGCTTGAGCCCGTTCCAGTTTGCACCAGTTGGTTGTCTTCTACATAACAGCTAACTACAAAATCTGGCTCGTGAGAAGAACCCGATATGCTTTCTACTTTATATTTGGGCAGCAACAGCCCCTTACTTTGGAGCAATTCTTGCAGTTCTGTTTTGGGATCTTTCGCGGTACGCCCAGGATCAATAGCACTAAGTTCTTCCTCAAATACCGCCTCCACAGTGATTTGAGCCTGTTCTAATCCCGCATCGAGATAAACAGCCCCGATTAGAGACTCAAGCGCATCAGCCAGAATAGAATCGTTCTCCGTCCCCCCTCCCTTGGCCGCACTGCCGCCAAGCTTTAGGTGATCTCCAAGCTGGAGTCGACGTGCTATCTGCGCAAGGGTATCCTTTTTAACAACCTGGGCGCGCATTCTGGTCAATTCACCTTCTTCACTGTCTGTATAAAGCCGGTAGAGAATCGCGGACACGATAACCCCCAGGACACTGTCCCCAAGGAACTCCAGTCGCTCGTTGTTGAAAGCACTGAAACTTCGGTGCGTCAGTGCGCGGTCAAGTAGTCTTGAATCAAGAAAATGGTAACCGACCATTGATTCAAGCTTATCCAGATTGCGGGCCATATTTAGAAATGCCGGTCTTTCAATTTCCTTTGGAACAGTTGGGCCTAACTTATAGCTGTCAGATTTGCCGTATTAGATCAGGTGCCATTAGTTATTGATGTTAATAACCAGTCCTGTCATAAACGAAAGATTCAGTCTAGTCTATGCTATTTCCAATCCTCGGCCAGTTGGCACCACCGCCAATGTAATCATTCCAAAAATGATCATCTTTTTTGCTATCCCAACTGAACCAGACGAAGAACGCTCGCCCTACAATGTTTTTTTCTGGCACAAACCCCCAGAATCGACTGTCATTGCTGTGGTCCCGATTGTCCCCCATGACAAAATAATGGTCCGGTGGGACGACTATTCTGGTCATATCTCTTGAGCCCAGACTTGCATCCAGAAGTATCCCATGCGACGACTTACCTAGGTGCTCAATATATTTTCTAACCTGGTTATTGGATAACATACCTTGTTCTGTACCTTCCTCATCCGGCTTTGCTTGATTAACAACATTGCCATTAACGCGAAGCCTTTTATTTTTGTAATCAACAATATCGCCCGGTAACCCTACAACTCGTTTGATAAAATTTGTTTTCTCGTCATGCGGGTACCTGAACACCATCACTTCTCCGCGTTTAGGTGTTCCGATCGAAAAGACTTTCTGGTTGACCAGAGGCAGTCTTATACCGTAGCTAAACTTTGAGACTAGAATAAAATCACCGATGTACAGACTCGGCAGCATTGATCCTGAGGGAATTCTGAATGGCTCGACAATGAATGACCTAAGAACAAATACAACCAGTATCACGGGAAAAAAAGCACGGGCATACTCGATAACGATACCGGCCGTTCTAGAATCCGTACCAGTAGTCTCTTTTCCTTTAAAGCCAGTCTCTTTTGGTCTTTGTAGGCGATCCCAAAGTACAACTCCACCAGTTATAACCAGTCCGCCGAACAACGCAAATGCAAAATCCATACTAGCTACCGACTCGCAGAACTGATAGAAATGCTTCCTGGGGTATGGCCACAGAGCCAATCTGTTTCATCCTTTTCTTGCCCTCTTTTTGTTTCTCTAACAGTTTGCGTTTCCTCGTAATATCACCGCCATAGCATTTTGCCGTAACGTTTTTTCGCAACGCCTTGACTGTCTCCCTTGAAATGACCCTCGAACCAATGGAAGCCTGTATCGCTACGTCAAACATCTGTCTCGGAATAAGTTTACGCATTCGACTGACCAGATCTCTTGCGCGATGTTTTGCCTGCTCACGATGAAGCAAAACAGACAAAGGATCAATACGATCACCATTAATCAATATATCTAGCTTAACCATATCGGCCATCCGATGATCTAGTAGCTCATAATCTAAAGAAGCATACCCCCGACTTACTGACTTCAGCTGATCATGAAAATCCAACACCACTTCAGCCAGTGGTAGATCAAACTCGATCAAGACCTGCCTCCCGTGGTAATTGATATTCTGCTGATGCCCACGTTTTTCGATGCACAATGAAATGATCGGGCCGACTTGATCCTGCGGAGTCAATATTCTTGCACGAATAAATGGCTCACGTATTTCGCTGATCACTGCCGAATCCGGGAGGTCGGCTGGGTTCTCAACCCTTACCAGCTCCTGTTCAGTTGTTATAACGTGATACAAGACGGTAGGTGCGGTTGTAATCAACTCAAGTTCATATTCACGCTCAAGGCGTTCCTGAACAATCTCCAGGTGAAGCAGGCCCAAAAATCCACACCGGAAACCAAATCCCAAAGCAGGCGACACTTCCGGTTCATATCTCAACGATGCGTCATTCAAGCTCAACTTCTCAAGTGCACTACGAAAACTGTCATAATCAGCATTATTCACTGGGTACAGACCAGCAAAAACAGTTGGCTTTTCTTCCTTGAACCCAGGCAGAGCTGTCGTACCTGCTGATCTGGCACCAATTATTGTGTCACCTACTTTGGCTGCTTTTATATCCTTAATGCCGGCGATCAGGTAGCCAACATCACCAGCTACGAGTTCTGCAACCACTTTCTTTTTCGGCGTAAATACGCCCACTTCCTCGACCTGGTGCTCTCCACCCGTAGAGCTCATCTTAACTTTGTCGCGTTTGGCAATCTTTCCGTCTACCACCCTAACCAATGAAACCGCGCCATGATAGTTATCAAACCACGAGTCTATGATGAGCGCCTTTAAGGGATCGTTTTCGTCGCCTTTAGGGCCTGGTAATGATGAAACAATACACTCTAGAACTTGTTCGACTCCGGAGCCTGTCTTTGCGCTGATCGACAGAGCGTTCGAACAGTCCAGGCCGATAAGATCTTCAATTTCTTGCAACACTCGCTCTGGCTCTGCGGAAGGTAAATCGATTTTGTTGAGCACTGGGATCACTTCTAAGCCTAAGTCGACCGCCGCATAACAGTTTGCAAGTGTCTGTGCCTCCACACCTTGAGAAGAATCAACCACGAGCAAAGCACCTTCACACGCACTTAATGATCTGGAAACTTCATAAGCGAAATCCACATGACCCGGCGTGTCAATAAAATTAAGCGAATACCAGTCTCCATTACGCGATTTGTACTTCAACGATACGCTCTGGGCTTTAATCGTTATCCCCCGTTCGCGTTCGAGTTCCATCGAATCAAGAACCTGCTCTGACATCTCTCGGTCGGTCAAGCCGCCACACAACTGAATCAATCGATCTGATAGGGTTGATTTCCCATGATCGATATGGGCGATTATCGCGAAGTTGCGAATCTTCTTTTGGTCCCTGGGCAGCATGGATTTTCAGCCGAGTCTATAGGATAGGGGATGTACAACGGGTGGCCGTGGGATTTGTCGAGCCTTTAAGCATTTGTATTCTAACGGTTGGGCAACGTCCGTTAAAGACATGTAGCAAAAAGTGCCTACAACATCCTTCCGGTGAATCCGGTTCCCCGGAAAACTATATAGTCCCATACTCAGTTGTCAGCTATAGCAGACGATTTACTGTGCAGCAGTATAGGCTAGCCAGGTAGCCCTTCATGCTCCGGTAGACCCAACATCAGATTGAGGCACTGTACGGCTACTCCGGAAGCGCCTTTACCTAGATTATCCAGCAAGCCAACCAGCAGAATATGCCCCGCGGGATTAGGGTATATATGAATCTGGAGTTGATTGCTCCCATTAAACTGCGTTGGGTCCAGTTCGATTTCACTGGCCGCCTCAAAACCGGCAAACGGCGCGACATGAACAAACCGTTCACCTTTGTAACGTTGATCAAGTAGTGACCAGATCTCTTCACCATNTGGCTTGTTGTAAAAAATACTCTCGTGAAGCGGCACCTGGACGCGCATACCGCTGTGAAATGAACCCACTGCTGGCAGGAACTGAGGCTGGACCGTTAAGCCCGTGTATCGCTGCATCTCAGGAATGTGTTTGTGGACCCGTTCCAATGCGTAAGGTGCTTCATAGGATATGTTCGCCAGCTCATTCTCTGGCTTTTCCCAGCGCTCAATCATTGACTTACCGCCACCGCTATAACCGGACAAGGCATGAATAGATATCGGAACATTTGTTGGCATCAGTCCGGCATCTATCAACGGCCGTAACAACAGAATAAATGTAGAGGAGTAGCAGCCTGGGTTACTCACACGATCCGCCGAAACAATCCTGGCGCGTTGGTCTCCACATAGTTCGGGAAGCCCATACGTCCAGTCATCTGCAATACGATGGCAGGTACTTGCATCCAGAACCCTAGTACCGGCATCTTGTGCCCAGATGGCTGCNTCCCCGGCGGCCTCATCGGGCAGACAAAGAATGGTTAGATCGGCTAGGGATATGGCTTGCTGCCGTGCTGTCACGGANCGTCGGTCGCTATCAGCTAGAGTCAGGAGCTCNATATCACGACGATCCTGAATCCATTGTCTGATNCTAAGCCCGGTCGTCCCAGCTTGACCATCTATAAATATTTTCTGTTTCAAAACGGTGGGCGATTCTATCACTACTCTCTATCCGGATATAGCAGTTTTGACTAGACTCGATTTAACAGGTCACGCCACAACAAGAATACACTTTCTAGCTAGATNCAGAGTTCTAAACCAACTANGTCACCCTGGACACTTTCGAATAACGAATGATCGAGTCGACCAGGCTTTGTAGGCCTTCTTTATCNGGTATCTCCCGCCCAAGAATCCAGTCAAGTATCTGAGTATCCTGGTAGCCAAGAAGCGCCTGCAGCCGGGTTTTGTCTANAGGTGACAGTTCGTCGTAGCAGTCTTCAGCAAAGGGCTTTAGAAGCGAGTCGAGTTCACGAATACCTCGACGGCATCGCCACAGCATCTTTTCTCTGTCTGTCTTCACCCTCTTACTGAGATCGAGCGATCATCTTTTTGATCTGCCCAATAGCCTTTGCTGGNTTCAGACCCTTCGGACACGCGTTAGTGCAATTCATAATTGTGTGACAACGATACAATTTGAAAGTGTCATCTAGTTGCTCGAGCCGNNCTTCAGTCGCCATGTCACGACTGTCAACAATCCAGCGATTTGCCTGCAGGAGAGCAGCTGGTCCGAGATAACGCTCACTATTCCACCAGTAACTAGGNCAACTCGTTGAACAGCAGGCACAAAGAATACACTCGTAGAGNCCATCGAGGCGATTTCTTTCGTCTACAGTTTGGGNATTTTCGGTTAATCCTGTCGACTCGTTTCTCTTGAGCCACGGCTCGATCGAAGCGAGTTGTCGAAAGAAATGGGTCAGATCCGGCACAAGATCCTTAATGACTGGCATNTGAGGGAGGGGAAATATTTTCACCTTACCTTTGACTTCCATAATTGGCTTTGTACATGCCAGAGTGTTTACGCCATCAATATTCATCGCACAAGACCCACAGATTCCCTCCCGACAAGACCGTCTGAAAGTGAGCGTAGGATCTGTTTCGTTTTTTATTGTTGTAATCGCATCTAACACCATGGGCCCACAGTTTTTGAGATCAACATGATAAATATCAAGTCGTGGATTATCGTTTTTATCGGGATCCCAGCGGTAGATCTGAAACTCTCGGGTCTCCGTACCTACCTTTNCCTTATGCGTGCGGCCCGGTCGCACTCTAGAATATTTCGGTAATCGTAAATCTGCCACAACGCGTTCTCTTCAATAGANCCTGTCTGTAGGTGGAACCGATTCTGCCTCGCTGATGCCNGTCGAAAGCGTGACAGGTCGATAAGCTATCATGGGNTCATGTCCTCCATCGACCCAGGTAAGCGTATGTTTTAACCATTCTTTATCGTCTCGTTTCGGATAATCTTCGCGAGCATGGGCCCCGCGGCTCTCCTCTCGCTGATTGGCACTGTGAATTGTCGCAACAGATTGGAGTAANAGATTCTGGAGCTCAAGCGTTTCAGCCAGATCCGTATTCCAGNTCATGGATCTGTCAGTGACGCTGACCTCCATAAAACGATCGCTGATTGTCTGAATTTTTTCGATGCCTTCTCTCAACACCTCTTTCGTCCTAAATACAGCACAGTTATCCTGCATTGCTTTTTGCATTGCCAGTCGGAGTGCAGCTGTAGGATAGCCTCCCTGACTATGTCTAATCTGATCGAATCGGGTGAGCGCTTGTTCAATATCGCTATCCCCTGCTTCTGGACACGAAGACCCCTGATCCAGGATTTCCACCAATCTTTTCGAGGCAGCCCTGCCAAACACTATAAGGTCCAATAGAGAGTTTGAACCCAGTCGATTCGCTCCGTGAACAGACACACAGGCTGCCTCACCAATTGCGAATAGACCACCGACAACCTCGTCATCGCCCCCGGATCCCTGGGTAATCACCTCGCCCCAGAAATTTGTTGGTATACCTCCCATGTTGTAGTGCACTGTCGGTAGTACGGGGATCGGCTCCCGTGTGACATCCACCCCGGCAAATACCCGCGCCGTCTCCGAGATCCCCGGCAGACGTTCTGCCAAAATGTCTGGTCCGAGTTGTTCAAGATGAAGATGCAAATGATCTTTAGCTCGCCCAATACCCTTACCGGAGCGAATCTCTTTAGTCATCGCCCGGCTAACGACATCACGGGATGCAAGATCCTTCGCATTGGGCGCATAACGTTCCATAAATCGTTCGCCGTCGGAATTAGTCAAATAACCGCCTTCGCCCCGGGCGCCTTCTGTTATCAGACAGCCCGACCCATAAATACCGGTTGGATGAAACTGCACGAACTCCATATCCTGAAGCGGCAATTCGGCCCGTAGGACCATTGCGTTGCCATCACCGGTACAAGTATGCGCTGATGTTGCGGAGAAATAAGCGCGACCATAACCCCCAGTCGCTAAGACAACACTCTTGGCAGAAAATCGATGTAAAGTGCCATCATCCAAGCTCCACCCAATAACACCTATACAGGCACCGTCGCGCATGATCAAATCAAGCGCAATATATTCAATGAAGAACTCGACTTCATGCCGCAATGATTGTTGATAGAGGGTGTGGAGTATGGCGTGGCCTGTCCTATCGGCCGCTGCACACGTTCTCTGGGCTCGGCCTTCTCCGAAATTGGTCGTCATACCCCCGAAGGCCCGTTGATAGATCTTGCCGTCTTCAGTTCGCGAAAAAGGCACACCGTAATGCTCGAGTTCAACGACCGCAGCAGGCGCTTCTTTACACATATAAGCGATCGAGTCTTGATCACCCAACCAATCTGAACCTTTGANCGTATCGTACATGTGCCANCGCCAGTCATCTTCTCCCATATTNCCTANTGCAGCNCTCATACCNCCNTGGGCCGCTACGGTATGCGATCTAGTCGGGAAAACCTTGGTTAGNCACGCTGTTTTCAGACCGCCCTGCGCCAGACCAAGACATGCTCTGAGGCCGGCTCCACCGGCGCCAACCACCACTACATCGTAAGCGTGGTCGATAATTGTGTATGCTTTCGTCAAGTAATTATTGTGTCCACGTAAAAAGAATCGCACCTANTGAACACACAGTGATTAGAACTGCACTCCATCTGACCAGATTAACAAGTTGTTTTTGNAGACGACAGTTAGATACGTAATCTTCCAGCACGACTTGAATTCCAATTACTGCNTGGAAACACAGCACACCTATCGCTAGGACCANAAGTAAAAACGATGTCGGCAGAGCTAGCCACTGTTTTGCCTCAACATAGCTCAGTTCTGGACGAAAAATAATCCTGACAAGNAACCAAAGTATTATTGGCGCTAACACCAAAGCAGAATAGCGCTGATATTTCCAATGTTTTGATCCTAAATTGTTTACCACACCCTTCGTCCGTTTCTCATTTCAAACTACTAAAGCCAGGCTCGAACGACAATGAGCANCGTAACAACAATAGACAACAGAAAAACAATTCCGCCGCTTAAATAGACACTCGTCAACTCGAANCCATACCCACAGTCCCAGGCAAGATGGCGAATACCGTTAAAACAGTGATAAACCAGNCTGAANACCAGCCCCAGTGACAATATCTTCCCCACTATCGTTGACCCGATTGAGTTGAACATCTGAAAAGACTCTTCCCCAAGCGCAACACAAACTAGCCAACTGCAGATCACAATCAGTCCAAGCACTAGAAACAGGCCAGTCGCTCGGTGCAGAATCGACAACAGCGATGGCAGTTGCGGTCGGTAAATCTGGATATGGGGTGAGACAGGACGTTGCTTAATTGGCATCTTCTATTGCAGACGGTACGCGAAATTGATGTAAGTTGATCGACTGCTAAAAATCGATNCANCGGCCGTTTTGCTCCCAATCACCGAATCGAGTTGGGTCGGGATGAGGTGTCATTAGGCCGTCGCCGCTGGCTCGCTTCACTGATTTAGACTCAGGCTGATTTGCCTTNGGAACAGCATCGACTGCCGCCTTACCGTACTTACTCGNTACTGTCGGAGAGACTACTGTTTTTTGATCTATACCATCCATGCCCACGGATTAATTCTCTCTACTTTAGAGCTATAATACAAGTTCGGCAGTAAACANTTTGTGAGTAATTCGCTTTGACAACTCAACAAATGCCTACCGAACCGGTCTCTACANTCAAACNATTCCGCTCCNTGCGGAAACAACATTTAAGCTCATGAGTGAATCAGCAGCNACGAGCGAAAATTATTCACCGTCAATAAGCCGATCCTGGCTGACGTTTCTCGAGTCAAAAGGCGGGGAAATTGTTGGAGGCCAACGAACAGTATTTCCTCAATTTCAACAAGAGATACCCGATCGATACATAATTCCATGTACACAAGAAGCTGTCATATGCTTNGAGGGGAAGGATGTTGNATCTTTCTTGCAAAACCAATTAACCTGTGATGTCAATGACTTAGGAGAACATAAATTTCTCTTCGGGGCTTATTGTAGCCCCAAGGGTCGGGTTCTAACGACGTTACGCCTCTTCAAAATGAACGGTGCCATATATATGGTGTGCCACCATTCAATGGTCACATCTTTGCTTGATCGCCTTAAGATGTTCGTTTTGCGCGCGGACGTGACCTTCCATACCTGTTCTGATTTAGCGGTGATGTGCCTCGATGAATATACAGAACTTGGTCGTTTCCCAATACCTAGTTGGCGCCAATCTGGACCTGCGTGGCCTAAAGAGTGTTATGGCGATTTAGAATCNACACAACCCGTACAACTTATTGTTGTCCCCGTGCCTGATGCGATCAAGCTAATTGAAGAAATCGAGGGGTCTATTACGCTCTTAGATTCAGATTATTGGAACCTACTCCAGATTCGCCATGGCGTAGTCAGTATTACCGCATCGACTACTGATCTTTTTACACCACAAAATCTCAACCTTGACTTGATATCTGGCGTAAGCTTTACCAAGGGTTGCTATCCAGGGCAGGAAATTGTTGCGCGTCTGCGGTATCTCGGCCGAGTCAAGCAACGATTATTGCGAGGAAGCGTTCAAGGCGAGCGTGAAGTCCGAGTAGGTCAGTCTGTTATTTTAGCCGACTCAACAAATAACAAGGCCGGTGTAATCGTAAACGCGAGNGCCTTGGCGGGCGTAACAACAGAGTGCCTGTTGAGTGTTTACGATTTCTTGGAAGCCGAAAACGTTTACTGTTATAGAGATCAACCTAACAAGCAGATCACGACCCTACCTCTTCCTTATCCGCTTCAATGACCTAGGTAGGGATTGCTATCCACGAATAGACATCTATTTCACTATCTATTTGTCTATTATTTGAAAAAACGTCTCACCGGGTTTAATCAAGCCCAGTTCCGAACGCGCGTGTGCTTCTATCGCACTCAATCGACTCTTAATATCAATCACCTCAGCGTGCAGCCGGTCATTTCTCTTTCGCAGTTTCTTATTCTGCTCTGTTAATTCGTTCAGTGTTGAATTCAGAGCGAACACGTCAAGCACACTGTTTTTCCCGGCCCATATAGCGTATTGAAGAAGCACAAAAAGCAACAATAGGATACCGAGCAATACTTTGTGCGACATACATTTCTATCCGCTGGATGTCGGAGACTTTGATGCCGAACCGCTCTTTTTATAATGGGGGAAACCGTTCAACCCGGCAAATAACGCTCTCGGGCCCAGTTCTTCTTCGATCACCATCAGTCTGTTGTATTTTGAAACACGTTCTGATCTGCACAAAGAGCCTGTTTTAATCTGTCCAGCACCTGTGGCAACCGCTAGGTCTGCTATCGTCGTGTCTTCAGTTTCCCCTGATCGATGTGAGATCGTGACACCATAGTTCGCCCCTTTAGCGATACGAATCGCCTCAAAGGTCTCAGTCAAAGTCCCAATCTGGTTTACCTTGATTAGGATTGAATTTGCGATTTTACGGTCTATCCCTTTTTCAAATATTCTAGGATTGGTTACAAACAAATCATCACCTGTTAACTGTATGCGATCACCAATGGCTCGAGTGATCAATTCCCATCCATCCCAGTCATCTTCCGCCATCGCATCCTCAATAGTTAAAATCGGATAGCGCTCTACCCAGTCCGTAATAAGTTGAACAAATTCTTCCGACGTATACGTCTGGCCGTCTCCTTCTAAACAGTACTGGCCATCATGGAAAAACTCTGAGCTCGCGACGTCCAAACCGAGATAAACATCTACCCCGGGTGTGTAGCCCGCCTGAATTATCGCCTCGAGCACAGCCTCTATCGCTTGCTCATTGGAACCTATTTCCGGGGCAAAGCCACCCTCATCACCCACGCCAGTGTTCAGGCCCATTTGCTTAAGAATTCTTCGCAGTGTGTGAAATACATCGGCACCGACCCTAACCGCGTCGGCAATACTGTTCGAACCAACCGGTAGAATCATAAACTCCTGGAAATCAACACAATTGTCTGCATGAGCACCTCCATTCAGAATATTCATTTGGGGCACAGGTAGGACATACTCTCCATCGCCAAATATCTGTCCCAGATAGCTATAGAGTGGCAGTTTCGTACTGCATGCACTGGCACGGGCTATCGCAAGTGAAACACCTAAGATAGCATTGGCGCCCAGGCGCGACTTGTTAGTTGTGCCATCGAGATCAATAAGTGCATTATCTATCGTTGACTGCTCGAATGGGTCCAACTTAAATACGCATTCGGAGATCTCAGTATTTATATTCTCAACCGCACGTAAAACACCAAGACCAGAATACCTTGATGGGTCGCTATCCCTGAGTTCTACCGCTTCAAGGCTACCGGTTGATGCACCCGAAGGCACTGCGGTACTGCCGATTGAGCCGTCGGATAAGACTACAACTGCCTGGATAGTCGGGTTACCTCGTGAATCGATCACCTCACGGCCTGTGACACTGGCAATTCTCACACCCACCGTATTTTCTCCTCCGTCAACGAAATAATCGGCGCAAAATCTAAAGCTCGTGTGATCTCACAGCGATTCCATCCAATGCCATAAGCTCAATCAACAATGATTCAAGCTGATCGAGTGGCCACGAATTGGCACCGTCGCTCAATGCCTTATCTGGATCCGGGTGCACTTCCATAAAAAGACCAGACACCCCAGCCGCAATGGCTGCACGTGCCAGAACCGGTACGAATTCTCTCTCACCACCCGATTTATCTCCGCCCTGACCCGGAAGCTGTACGGAATGAGTTGCGTCAAAAACGACTGGGCAGTCAAAACTCGCCATGATCGCAAGAGATCGCATGTCAACGACGAGATTGTTATAACCAAATGAAGTACCTCGTTCACATAGCATGATCTCCGAACCACCAGCCATCCGAGCTTTAGACAGCACGGACTTCATCTCGTGGGGCGACATGAACTGACCCTTCTTGATATTAACTGGTTTACCAGAAGCTGCCACGGCCTCGATGAGGTCAGTTTGTCTACACAAGAATGCGGGTGTCTGAAGAATGTCAACGACCGAAGCAACAGCAGGCACCTGATCGACAGAATGTACATCAGTAAGTAACGGTAGACCGCTGCTGCTTCGCACGTCGCTGAGAATCTCAAGACCTTCATCCAGTCCAGGTCCGCGATAGCTCTCGCCTGCAGTTCTGTTTGCCTTGTCGAATGAAGACTTGAAAATCAGTAAGATGTTAAGTCGATCGCTGATTTCCCGCAATGCTGTAGCGATCTCCAGAACGGCCTCTCTCGATTCGATAACGCAGGGACCAGCGATTAAGAAGAACGGGTGACTACGGCCGACCTCTCTACCCAACAAATTCACAGTGTCGCAGCTTCCATAAAGCCCGTTTCACCCTTGGAAGCGATCATAGCCGCCTGTATATAATGTGTAAATAGTGGATGGCCGTCTCGTGGTGTCGAGGTAAATTCGGGGTGGAATTGACAGGCAATAAACCATGGATGCTCAGATATTTCAATCATCTCAACAAGATCATCCATCGATTTGCCAGAAAATGTAAGTCCTTTTTCTTCCAAAACATCTATGAATCGATTGTTTACTTCGTATCGATGACGATGACGCTCCCGGATTTTTTGTTGTTGGTATATGTCTGAACATACACTGCCTTTCTCCAGGTCCGCGTACTGAGCTCCTAGTCGCATCGTACCGCCAAGATCGGCATCGGTGTCTCTGCTTTCTGTCTCACCTGCTTGGTTTGTCCACTCGGTAACCAAAGCAATTACTGGATGCTTGCATTCCTTATCGAATTCAGTGCTATTTGCATCTGACAGACCAACAACATTACGGGCATATTCAATAACAGCTATCTGAAGGCCAAGGCATATACCGAGGTACGGTATGTTTCGCTCACGCGCATAACGAGCTGTTTCAATCATTCCTTCGGTGCCTCTGATTCCAAATCCTCCAGGAATTAGAATCGCATCACTGTGTTCCAATACACTCGTACCTTCCTTTTCAATATTTTCTGCATCTATGTAGTTGACATTAACCTTACAGTCATTCGCGATTCCGGCATGTACAAGCGCTTCTGACAACGATTTGTAAGATTCAGTAAGACTAACGTACTTACCAACCATTGCAATATCGACCTTTGAAGTTGGATTCTCTAACGCTGCTGTAACCCGGTTCCACTCGGTCAAATCGGCAGAACCTCCCGATAGATGAAGATGCTCAACAATAATCTGATCCAATCCTTGTTCGTGGTATCGCCGCGGAATGGAATAGATGCTGTCCACATCTTCGCCTGAGATAACCGCAAATTCCTCTACGTTCGTAAAAAGAGATATCTTACTTCTGGATTCATCAGGAATAGGCTTGTGTGCTCGACACACAAGAACGTCGGGCTGGATCCCGATGCTGCGTAACTCTTTTACCGAGTGTTGGGTAGGCTTGGTTTTAATTTCACCCGCTGACGGCAATTCAGGAATAAGTGTTAAATGAACAAAAGCTGTATTGCTTCTGCCCTCCTCAATTCTCATCTGCCGAATCGCTTCCAAAAACGGTTGAGACTCTATATCACCAACGGTACCACCGATCTCAACCAAACAGACGTCGTATCCCTCGCCTGCTGCTTTTATTGAATCCTTGATCTCATTAGTAATATGTGGAATAACTTGAACAGTTCCTCCCAGGTAATCGCCGCGTCGTTCCTTTCGAATTACACGCTCGTAAATCTGCCCAGTAGTAAAGTTGTTCAACTGAGTCATCCGCGTACGGACAAATCGCTCATAGTGGCCCAGATCTAAATCCGTCTCTGCACCGTCATCGGTAACGAACACTTCTCCATGCTGAAATGGACTCATCGTGCCGGGATCAACGTTGATATAAGGATCCAGTTTGACCAGCGTTACCTTCAGCGTACGCGCCTCCAGCAGGGCAGCCAAAGACGCCGAAGAAATACCTTTTCCTAAGGACGACACTACACCACCGGTCACAAAAACGTACTTAGTCATTAGTTCCTCTACCACGAACGATGTCATGTACTCACATACTGTACGACAGGGTACAAATGCTTAAGGATCCGCGGAGATAAAACAGCACATTCGAACGAACGTGCTCCGCCATGCCTGACGGACAGCTAGACTACCAGACATGGGCCCCGGGAACAACGGCTAAACATTAACCCTAATCTAAGTGACCTGTTTGAGTGCCAGAAATAGTGATTTCCAGCCCTATTTCGGTACCCGAAGCGGCATAGGCTTTTTCCACAGCCAAGCCTGGTATACACACCAAATCGTCACCCAGATAGACATAAGGCAGCCTACATCGCTCCCACGACGGTATGCCGCTTTCTTGAAAAAGATTCTTAATGGTTCGATTATGATGGGACCTAGAAGGACGAATAACACGAGCTCTATGTTGCCAATCAAGAATAAATGGCGCGTTTTTAATGAAAGAAACCCTGATTCCACTGCCCCTACGACGGCATACCGACAGCGCGACCCCAACTTCCTTTATGCTCACCGCATCCAGTCCCTGCCAGTGTTGCGTCGCTGGNTTACACAATTTGGGCTGTACCGGCAGTAGATAAAGAAACCCTCGATAGGCACGAAATTCACCCTCTTTCCATCGTATACCTCCACGGCCCATAGTCTCGTTCCCAAAAACCTGGCGCATCAGTTCATTCATTTTTCCGGTGCTGGGTAGCGTCAGCCCTTCGCACCGTATCCAGTAGCGTAATACGTCAACAATCCGAGTTTGATCGAGATTGATCAGGTCACCAATCCTTATGCAACCATAATCGCCCAAAAGAGTGGGTTTACTAAGACAAAGAAACATTTTGAGATCTACCTGGGCNCCCTTGTCTAGGCTGGACTGTATTGTTTTAAGATGATCCGAACTCCGGAATATTGTTTGATCGACACTGGGCCAACGCAAACGAATCAAGGGNAGTANCTCGTGTCGTACAAANTTTCTATCTATNTNGGTATCGAGGTTACTTGGATCTTCGATATATCGAAGATCCTTTTTTCTAGCATAGGCTATGATCTCTTCCTTCGACACTCCCAGCAGTGGTCGTGCCATCCAACCCAAACCAAACTGTCTTATCTCGTGCATTGCTCCGAGTCCGAGCAAACCTGATCCTCTAAATAGACGCAACAAGACAGTCTCAATCTGATCCCCCATATGATGTGCCAATACCAAAACATCGGCAGGGGTAATCTGAGAGTGAAACCAATCGTAGCGGGCTTGCCTTGCTGCGGCCTCTTGTCCGTGTCCAGAATCTTGCAAATTCAATTTTATAGTTTTTAGAGGCACTTTGAGCTCATCACACTGAGCCTGACAGTGCTTCATCCATTGTTCAGATTCAGGTTGAATCTGATGATCAACATGTAATGCAGCTATAGAGAGGTCATAGTGCGTACGTAATTCACACAATTTGTGCAGTAGAGAAACCGAATCTACGCCGCCGCTTAACGCTACCAATAGTCGACGAGCGTTTTTGTGCTTTACAAATCGTTCTACTTCAGTATCTAACTTAGACACGCTATTTGTCGCGCTTACTTTCCATTCTGGAATTCACCAAATGACTGCAACCGTTCGTAACGTTTGGCTAGTAGTTCGGGAGTTGTCCAGCTTGAAACTTCTTCAAGGTGGCGAGCCAAACTGGCATTTAGATCTGCAGCTGCAGTTTCGTAGTTGCGGTGTGCGCCTCCGAGGGGCTCCTGAACAATCTCATCAACCAGCCCTAGCCGTTTTAGATCAGCCGATGTGATCTTCATTGCCGCTGCAGCCTCGGGTGCTTTATCTGGACTTTTCCATAAGATAGAAGCACAACCCTCCGGTGAAATCACCGAATATGTCGAATACTCCATCATTATCAAGCGATCACAAACCCCAATAGCTAGAGCCCCCCCGGATCCCCCCTCCCCGATTACTGCCGAAATAACAGGCACCCTTATGCCAGTCATCACTGCCAACGAACGAGCTATTGCCTCGCTCTGTCCTCTCTCTTCNGCATCAATGCCAGGATAAGCGCCTGGCGTATCGATCAAGGTTACGATGGGGAGACTAAACTTTTCCGCTAGTTTCATCACTCTCTGCGCCTTGCGGTAGCCTTCCGGCTTAGGCATACCGAAATTGCATCGCAGTTTCTCTCGCGTATCTCGACCTTTTTGATGCCCGATTAGTGCAACATTCCAGCGGTCAATCTTTCCAACACCCGCGACAATCGATCGATCGTCCGCAAACATACGGTCACCGTGAAGCTCTTGGAACCCATCAAAGACCAAATCCACGTAGTCAAGCGTGTAGGGGCGCATCGGATGACGTGCAAGCTGGGTTATTTGCCAAGGATCAAGTGAGGAAAAAATATCTTGGGTGACTTTCTGCCTTCGCCCCTCAAGCTTGCTGATCTCAGTACCCAGGTCTATATTTTGGGTCTGACTGACTCTTTCAAGCTCGTCGATTTTTGCCGAAAGTTCTTCGATTGGCTTTTCAAACTCCAGAAAATTATCCACAACACAGTTACCTAAGCCTCACTCTAGACCAGTTTATTTTATCTGAATTTCCACACTAAAACCTTGTTTCAAGCGGCCTGGGATGACATCAAATCCAACCGATCTCTGAATCTGTTTTTATCGTACGTGTAACGCAGCGATCCTGCCCCAAATATCGCAATCAGTTGTTCTATCAACTCTTCATCCACTTGAACCGTCCAGTCAGAACCCAAATTTATAACGGCCTTATCCCCATTTGCGTTACTGTACTCGACGGAGACGTTGGTTGAACCCGGTCGAAAAATATCTAGCACGGCCTGCAATTCAACTATCTGATTCTCGATATTACCCTTTATGTCTAGCAGCACGGCCAACCTGATAAGGGCTGCTTCTCGAATCTGTCGTAGAGTTCTGATCTGTTCAGCTTTTAACCGCAATTGCCCGTTACGATCATCGACCGAGCACAAGCCTTCAACCAGCAGGATCTCTGAAGTATCAATAATGTTTCTAACATGTTGGAAAAGATCACTCGATACGGCGATATCCGCGTAGGCAGACCCATCATGCAAACTAAAGAACGCCGCAGTTTCACCTCTTTTATTACTGAAAATGCGTAGAGCAGAACCCAGTCCTGCTAGGAATATTCTTCTCTCGGGAGTTGGATGAGTCTCAGAGATCTTTCCAGTTATCAGGGCATCGAGTTGATCATGCACATGATCGATGGGGTGCCCGCTTAGATACAACCCCAACGCTTGCCTTTCATTCTCGAGAGCTTTCCTTGACGACCAATCTGGCACTGATATGGCGAGATCACCATTCACTGCACTGGACTCTAGGCCGAACATATCATTTTGTCCGGAAGATTGATCGTCAGCCATTTGGTCAACCAGTTCGATGGTCTGGGGCAACTTCGCCCAATGGGTAGCTCTGGTCGAACCCAAACAATCTAAAGAGCCAGACATAATCAACCCTTCGAACACCTTTTTGTTAACGCGGTGTTGGTCCACTCTGCGGCACAACGAGTGCAAATCATTGAATTCACCATGGGCGATCCGCTCATACAACAAAGAGTCAATTGCACGTTCGCCAATACCCTTTATGGCACCAAGTCCATAACGAATAGATCCATCCTCTTCAACCTCGAACTCATGAACGGACTGATTTATGTCCGGGGCACGTAACCGTATCTTCATCCGCTTGGCTTCACTAACAAGTACTACAAGTTTGTCCGTATGCTCCATATCTGCGGACATACTAGCCGCCATAAATTCCGATGGGTAATGTGTCTTGAGCCATGCCGTCTGATAGCTCAGAAGTGCGTAAGCAGCTGAATGAGACTTATTGAATCCGTAACCTGCAAATTTTTCAATTAAATCGAAAATGTACGCTGCGTTCTCACGATCAACCTGTCTCTCAGCAGCGCCTTCAACAAACGACTGGCGTTGTTCACGCATCTCTTCGGGCTTTTTCTTTCCCATCGCCCGTCGAAGCAAGTCGGCCGATCCAAGTGTGTAACCAGATAAAACACGAGCGATTTCCATTACCTGCTCTTGGTAGAGAATCACGCCGTATGTTGGTTTTAGGATCTCGATGAGAGTTGGATGGGGATAACGAACTTCTTCATGGCCATGTTTTCTGCTGATAAAGTCGTCGACCATTCCGGACTGAAGCGGCCCCGGTCTAAATAAGGCCACCAAGGCGATTAGCTCGTCAAAGTGATCTGGTCTTAATCTTTGGATCAGCTCCTGCATGCCTCTGGATTCAAGTTGAAACAGTCCAGTTGTATAGCCTGTACAGACAAGNGAATATACTTTTGAATCATCGAGAGCAAGTTGCTCGATATCGATTAGCTCAAGACCTGCTGCTGATTGCTTACGATTAATATTTTTTACTGCCCAGTCAATGACTGTCAGGGTTCTTAGCCCCAGAAAGTCAAATTTTACGAGCCCTATTGCCTCCAGATCGTCCTTATCGAATTGCGTTACAGGCTGACTCATTCCCGGTTCCTGATACAAAGGCGTGAAATGAGTAATTGGGCCAGGTGCAATAACCAGGCCGCCCGCATGCTTTCCAGCATTGCGCGGGATCCCTTCGAGCANCTTTGCGTTGTCAATCAACTGGGTGACGTCAGGATNCTCAGTGTATCTCTCCTTTAGACCTTCATCCTGGCCCAGAGCCCTGTCGAGTGTCATTCCGACCTCAAAAGGAATCATCTTCGCCAGGGTATCGCAAAACCCATATGGCTGACTCATCACACGGCCGACGTCTCGAACGACCGCCCTGGCGGCCAGGGTGTTATAGGTGATGATCTGAGCAACACGGTCACTACCATATTTCTGACTTACATACTCTATAACCCTGTCACGCCCGTACATACAAAAATCAATATCGAAATCTGGCAAGGAAACCCGTTCCGGATTTAGAAAGCGTTCAAACAAAAGCCCATAGCGAATCGGATCGAGAGCTGTTATCCCCAATGAGTAAGCAGCTAAAGATCCAGCTCCAGAGCCTCGACCTGGGCCAACAGGAATCTCATTTTCTTTTGCCCATTTAACAAAATCTGCAACAATCAAAAAATACCCAGAAAACCCCATCTGCATGATTGTTTCTAGCTCTGCATGCAACCGCTTCGTGTAGTGGCTGTAATCCGNATCTTTGATTTCGGGTTGCTCGAATCTGCGTTTTAGGCCGGTTTCGGCAGCTTCCTTTAACATTTCGTCTTCTGACTTATGGGTCACAGACGGGTACATCGGCATATAGATTTTGCCCATTTCGAGAAAGACATTACATCTCTTCGCAATTTCCAATGTATTTTCAAGAGCAGATGGAACATCATNAAACAAGGCGGCCATTTCCAACTGGGTTTTAAAGTACTGCTGGTCGGTATAGCGCCTTACCCGTCGGGGATCTTGCAATACATTACCTTCATCAATACATACACGAATATCATGTCCGGTAAAATCATCGCGATTCAAGAATCGCACAGCATTGCCCGCGACGAGTGGTATTTTTCGCTCGGATGCTAGTTGCAGAACTTTCGATTCATACTCTCCTTCACCTCGTCGGTTCGTCCTAGTTATTTCCAGATAGAAAGCATTGGGAAAAATGTAAGAAAATTTATCGGCAATCGCTTCTGCCTGATCTGACTTTCCTAAACATATCAACTTGCCAATGGTACCGTCTATACTTGGCGAGATTGCTATAAGATCGCCGCAGCCTTTACTTAATTCGTCAAACCCGACCGCGACCGTTGCAGAATCTGCATCAAGCGTATAAGCATTCGTTAGCAATTCACAAACATGTCGATACCCGGCATTATTCCGGCAAAGTAGAATAAGACGCCCCTGTGGCATGCTATTTTCTTCCATAACTTCAACATCGACCCCAAGCAACGGCTTGACACCATAATCAGTACATGCACGAATAAATTTGATACCGCCGTATAGATTTGACCGGTCTGTCATCGCGACTGCAGGCATCAACATTGATTTCGCCGTTTNAGCCAACTCCTTCACCCGGACGATACTTTCACCAAGCGAATACTCGGTGTGTACATCTAAGTGAAGAAAAGCTGTCTTAGTCATTGCTCTAGCAAGTAATTGCGGTCAATCCCGTCCTTCCAATAGTATTCTTACCGGTCGGTAACTTGTCCGGTGGATCGCACAGGGACCCAACCGACCTAGCGTATCCAGGTGCGAGGACGTTGGATACCCCTTATGCCTCTCAAAGCCATANCCGGGATATTCTTTACTCATAGCTACCATGACACGGTCTCTTGCCACCTTTGCCAGTATTGATGCCGCTGCCACCACGTGAATACTTTGATCCGCTCGCACCACAGCTTTACCCGGACAACGGACGTCTGGGTACACAGTGCCATCCACATACAAATACGTTGGAGTNACATTCAACCCATAAACCGCCCGTCGCATGGCCAGCAATGTCGCCTGATGTACATTATATTGATCCACTTCGGCAACGGTCGCAGCGCCTATCGCCCAGGAGACCGCCATGCGGCGAATCAGATCAGATAACTCCTGCCTTTGGCGAATGGGAACCCTCTTTGAGTCCCGTACCCCCTCCAGGCGCACACCNCGTTCGAATATAACCGCTGCNGCAACAACTGGACCAGCTAAAGGGCCTCTACCCACTTCATCAACACCCCCCCTTAGATCCGTAGCGCTCACACGTCTAGTCTGTCATANAAACCAGCTCTTTCGCGATCGTATCATTCGCATTGTTGCGGAGCATTCCTGCAAGGCCCTGAAAAGCGTGTTCAATTTGTCCTCGATAGAGGCAGTCAGTTAATAGATGTTGAATCTCACCATANAGATTGTCTACGTTGGCATTGCCCTGAAGAAATTCCTTTACCATAGGCTCCTCAGTAAGATGATTGGGCATCGAAACATGNCGGACCTTNGCAAACAACCTTGCCAACAGATATGACAACCGAGAGACCTTATATGCCACGACTATCGGCCTAACCAGGAGGGCTGCTTCAAGCGCGGCGGTACCAGACGCGATAAGACCGACATCGGCTGCTGCAATAGCAAGTCTTGCATTCTGCTCAGTTAAACAAACATTCGAGCCTCCTTTGTACTTGTCTACAAGATCTCGAAGTTGTTCAACAACAGCTGTACTTGCAACTGGCAGAATAAATTGTATTTGGGAGTTTGCTTGTGTAATGCGTTCTGCAGTGTCAAGGAACAGCCTACCCAGTTTATCTATTTCCGATCGCCTGCTTCCCGGCAGGAGAGCGATAGTTGTTCGGTCAACTTGTATGCCTTCTCCAGCGAGTTTTTCCCGCGCTTGCTTTCTAGTGATCTGGTCGATTTCATCTGCGGCAGGATGGCCAACAAACTTTNCCGATACACCNTGTGATCTATAAAANGTTTCCTCGAATGGAAACAACACCATCATTCGGTCAACGGCTTTTCTAATCTTTCGAATCCTGTACGAGCGCCATGCCCACACCGTAGGACTTACCAGATGCGCAGTNGGTATTCGGTGNGCTTTCAATCTTTGTTCTAGCGATATATTGAAATCAGGTATATCAATACCTAGGAATACGTCAGGCGGATCGTCTAAAAANGTTTTGAAAAGTGAATTACGAATTCGAATAGCCCTAAAAATCTTTTCGGTGACTCCATCGAGTCCCATCAANGAAATATCTTCCATGGCATGCAGCGACTCAAGCCCTTGTGCCGCCATNGCGCTCCCACCCACTCCGGTGACCCTCAGATCTCCCACTAAGCCACGAAGAGAAGCCAGTACACCGCTACCAAGTTGATCTCCGGAAGTTTCGCCGGCCACCACAGCGACATGCATTGTTACCGCCCCCTCTAGTTCATTCTAACGAACAATACCGCGATCTGAGGNCATGACGAATGANGCTAGTTGTTCTACTTCTTTNTGGGCTATNCCTAGAGACTGAAGCTCCTCGATAGCAGTCTGCAAATCATTGTTTGATCGATAAAGACAGCGGTAACCNGATTTAATCGCCGAAACAACATCCTCANCGAAACCACGTCGACGCAGTCCCTTACTGTTTATGCCGTACGGCTTTGCTGGATTTCCAGACACCATCAGGAATGGGGGTATATCCTTAAGACAAACAGTNCCTATACCCGTAATGGCGTGAGCGCCAACCCGACAAAACTGGTGNACAAGTGTGAAACCNCCCAGNATCGCACAGTCTCCTATTTCAACATGCCCAGCAAGACTTGCNCCATTAGCGAACGTAATGCCGTTCCCTAATCGGCTATCATGCGCAATATGCACGTAGGCCATCAAAAANTTGTTATCGCCGATNTGCGTTACNCCAGTTCCTGCTGGTGAACCACGGTTTAACGTCACATACTCCCGGATAACATTCCCATCGCCTACGATCAATGAGGTTTTCTCTCCGTTGTAGGCTGCGAACTGTGGGTCTTCCCCTATCGATGAAAATTGATAGATCTTGTTACAGGCGCCGATTGTTGTTCCATTTCGAACCACAACATGTGAGCCAATCCACGTATCGTCACCAATCTCAACTTCCTGCTCGATAATAGAAAAAGCACCGATCGAAACGTTTTTACCAATGCTTGCTCCCTGCGCTATCGATGCGCGTTGATCAATCACGGCAGGTCCTTGTGGGTAAAAAGAATGTCAGCGCTACATGCCAAAACACCATCAACCGCAATTGTTCCAGCGCAACGCCACACCTGTTGTCTATGATTCTTTAGCTCAACTTCTATGCACATCTGATCACCAGGTTCAACAATCCTCTTAAACCTGGCTCGATCGACTCCTGCAAAAAGATAAAGACGCTTTCGGTTTGCCGTAGCATCTAGAATGAGACTTGCCAATAATGCAGATGCCTGAGCGATACATTCGATCATCAAAACACCTGGGAATATTGGCTGATGCTCAAAATGTCCAGTGAACATCGGCTCGTTTGCCGTAACGTTTTTCAACGCTGTCAAACTTTTTCCGTCGACTACCTGGGTAACCCTGTCTATAAGCAGGAACGGATAACGGTGGGGAAGTATCTCCCGAATGCGGTTAATATCTAGTACAGTCAAATGTACTTACCGACCCGTTAATAGAATAGTCACTAACAGATAAAACGACATCTGTTTTATTTCAAGTGGATTAACATTGTGTGGGTCACTCTTCTTTGAGTCTCTGTAAAACCCGTTCTGTCAGGTCTATTCTATTATTGACATAAACAGCCTGTTCAACTATCAGATCGAACCCCTCTTCGTTCGCAATCGTGACAATCATTTCGCGAACAAGTCGTTGCAGCTTGGCGAGTACCTCGTTTCTACGAATGTTGTAGTCTTCACGAGCCTCTTGCTGGTCTCTTTTTATTTTCCGTCTAATACTGTCGATAGCTCTTTGCTTTTTCTTGATTTCAGAAGCCTGAAGGACTAGACGATTTTTGTCCAGATCAACTTCCAGTGCTAAAGCCTTTTCTCGAAGGTCGATCAATTCTTGATCTCTCGGCCGGAACTCCTCTTCTAACAGCCGCAGAGCTTTTTCTCCCTGTGGTGATAGCTCGAGCAATTTAACAGGATTAACAAACCCTATCTTGAGTTGTTGCTCGTCGGCATGACTGCTTTGTAAAAGCAGCACGCCAGAACTAGCGAACAACAAACACAGCGTGACAATTTTGATCGTTCTTAGAATCAACTTAGTCCTCGTTAATGGAACATGGTGCCTAGGGTGAACTGAAGCTTTTTAATGTTGTCAGTCGGCTCGTCATTAAACGGCATTGCATACGATAGTGACATAGGTCCGACTGCGGTAAACCAATGAAAGGTGATACCGGCTGAGTAACGTAGTTGTGCAAGGTCAACACTCTGATTAGAACTGTAAACCTGGCCCCCATCAACAAAAACACCAAGGCGCTTATTCTTGGAATTGTCTAGCCCTGGCACCGGAAAATACAATTCTGTTGTAGCGTTTATCCTTTTATTCCCTCCCAAAGGGTCAGCCGAACTATCGCTTGTCCTAGGACCGAGGGATCGTGGGCTATAGCCTCGAACCGTCCCGGATCCTCCGGCGTAATAATTTCTGAAAAACGGCAGCTTCTCGAGATCACCATACCCATCTCCATAGCCCGCCACACCGCGAATATTCAAGGTCAGATTATCTCCTAAAGGCCTATACCAACGCCCGCGGAGGGTCACCTTATAATATTCTAGATCACTACCAGGGGCTGTAAGGGCGAACTGAGCCCGCCGAAGATACCCTTTCTGGGGAAAAAATACACTGTCTCTGGTATCCTTTGTGACCCCGCCCGAAATCATTAGATTGTCACTGCTGGCGTGGTCAGCGATAAATGAACTGTATTCAGTCGGTGTGGTTGTGGTGCCCTCTAGGTCCAGTTGCTCGAAGCCAAGACTTAAGTTTAAAGAGTTGAACTCCGTTACAGGTATTTTTGTACGCACGCCGAATACACTACTGTTAGATTTATAGTCAGCACTGGTCGTCTCAGCGGTGTCAATATTTTCGTACTCGACAAAATAGCCCAGACTGACACCTTCTTTTGTGAAGTAAGGATTGGTGTAGGCGACTTCGTATACCTGCTCAACCGAAGATTGGTTGATCTTGAATTTCAGCTCTCGGCCAGAGCCGAAAAGATTTTCCCGATTGACTTCCGCCTGTAGTAAGACTCCGTCCGCACCCGCATATCCGACTCCAAACATGAAACTACCGGTTGCTCGCTCTTTGACTGTAACGTTAATATCAACCTGGTCAAGAGTCCCGGGCACGGCCGGTGTTTCTATCTTGACCTCATCAAAGTACCCCAGTCGCTGAATTCGCTCACGGGATCGTCGAATATCTTTCGCAGAGTAAACAGCCCCTTCGACCTGTCGCATTTCCCGACGGATAACCTCATCCCGCGTGGACTGATTTCCGCGAACATTGACCTGCCTAACGTAAACTTTAGGACCAGGATCAACAACAAATGTGAAGTCAACAAGTTTACGCTCGATGTCTAATTCTGGCATTGCATTCACATTACAAAATGCGAAACCGATGTCAGTGAGTATTGACTCCAGTGCAGTTTTTGCCAACAACACCTGGTGGCGAGAAAATGGTGCCCCGGAACGTGGTCGCACCCTACTAAAATCTTCTTTA
>PCBE01000017.1 GCA_002731295.1 Acidiferrobacteraceae bacterium
CTCTGTGCTGTGGACGAACATTCTTAGCAGCTGGCCTGATAGATGAAGCCAGGCATGAAGCCCGACGGCTCTTAATGGCGTTGAAACCATTTATCGATCAAGGGATACCGCTGGTCGGACTGGAACCCGCCTGCATCCTGACCCTGCGAGATGAATACGACGTACTTTTATCGGCATCAGAAATGAAGGGGCTTACAGACATGACCTTTCTGCTCGAAGAATATCTGGTTAAACAATCGGCGGCGCTTTCTTTGAATCTGGGGCCCATACCATACAAACAGGCAGCATTACACTGCCATTGCCACCAGAAAGCATTTGCAACTGCCAAAGACGTTGAAACCGTCCTGAATTGGATACCTGAGCTGACGGTCAACTCCATTAACAGCAGCTGCTGCGGCATGGCGGGTGACTTTGGGCAATGGGCAAAAACTCACGAGGTTTCCATGGCTATGGCAGAACTTTCCCTGCTACCCGCATTACGGACACTGGGTCCCGACGCTGCAGTGGTTGGCGGTGGCACCAGCTGCCGGCAGCAGATTCACAACGGTACAGGCCGTGACGCGGTTCACTTCGTTCAACTTCTGTACCAATCAATGACCCACAGTAAGGCGGTACAGCCGGAAGGCACTGGCCAGAAATAGACCGGAACATTAATCTATCCATGCTCGATACCATCATTTCAGATCACCGCGCCTGGATCGGGGAAGACATACAAGCTAAGGATTGGTGTCTAACTGTATCCAATGATGTGAATAAAGAACTCAATAATCTCGTTGAAGCACTACAGCGGGATCCTTTGCCCACACTGCTGCAGGCCCCGGAGAATTTCCCCCTGTCGACCCTCCAAAACATCATTCAGCAGGCAAAGTTTATTCTCGATGAGGGCTGTGGTTTTGTTGTCATCAAAGGGCTCAGTGTCAAGAAACATGACGTCAACGACATGGTCAGTGTCTTTTGGATCCTCGGTCAGTTGATTGGCCGCCCTGTTGCCCAGAAATTCGACGGTACGATGATCTATGATGTCACAGACAGCGGAGAGGAATTCGGTTATGGCATACGTGGCTCACACACCCGGGTTGAGTTGAATTTCCATATAGACAATGCTTTTGGCACGACAGTGCCCCATTATGTCGGTCTATTGTGTTGGCAAACTGCACGCAGCGGTGGTGTTAGTCGGTTCTGCAGCCTGTACTCCCTCCACAACCGCCTGCTCAGCGACTACCCGGAAATACTGGAAGTTCTCTACCGCCCGATAATTTATGATCGGCAAGCCGAACATCACCCGCAGGCGGCCAAGACTACTCTGGCACCATTCTTTCAGTGGGATGGAAAAAGGCTTCTATGTCGTGCAAATATATCGCTGATCAGGAAAGGCCACAGCGTTGCGGGTCAAGAAATTAATTCTGCCTTAGAAAAAGCGCTGACTGTCGTCGAAGACCTTCTTGCCGACCCCGCTATATGGGTGGAGATGCAACTGAGCCCCGGCGACCTTCACTATCTGAACAACATCAGCATCGCACACTACCGCAGTGGCTTTATAGATGACACAGTTTCTGNTCAGAAACGNCACTTGTACAGAACTTGGCATCGTGATACTGGCAGACAGAGTTACGACGGCTAACCGCCGCAACTGTCATTTACCTATAATATAGTTTGACACCGCCAGTCGCCCTCGCCCTGTGTTCGGCCTTTCTGTTTGCCGTTGCCGTACAACTCCATAATCTCGGTCTCAGGCACATTGANAGTCGGCGAGGNACATTAATCTCTATTTGTTCGTCNGCTGCTCTCTACTGGATGCTGTCNCCGTGGTTCCTTGAGTCGTGGTACTGGTTCACAACAGGGGCTGCGCTATTCGCTGCTATCGGACTGTTTCGCCCTTTTCTCTCTGCAAATTTTGCAATGGCCGGGATTCGATTTCTGGGTCCGACATTGTCTACCACCCTTGCCTCTACAGCACCACTGTTNAGCGCATTATTTGCGATCGTACTGCTCGGAGAAACCATGACGGCGTCCCTGATCGGAGGAACATTAGCCATCGTGACCGGCGTTGTAATTCTGACCTATCGTGGCAGCACAAAGTCGATGTGGCCAGTGTGGGCTTTGTCANTGCCGCTAGGAGCAGCCATTCTGCGCGCACTTGCACACGCAGTGACCAAGCTAGGCTTGGACGTCGTACCGGAACCTCTGTTCGCCGGACTTGTCGGCTACAGTGTCTCGCTTCTGATGGGTCTGATCGCAGCATCGATCCAGAATGCAAGGATCATTCCCGCCATCCGGTGGTCACCCGGTGTAACCTGGTTCCTAATTGGAGGAATCATCAATGGTATATCGTTATGGTCTCTGAACACCGCTCTTAAAATGGGTCAAGTCATCACAGTAGTCCCCGTTGTGTCTGTATCACCTGTCATTAGCTTTCTACTCGGTTATTTTATTTTTCGCAAAGAGCGCTTCACCCCGAGAATTGTGATNGCCATCGTGCTGATCGTACCNGCCATTGTGATCATTGCCCGNTCCAACTGACCAGCGAGCACCTCATACACGATCATTTCACAAATNAAATAATATNNAANTGAACCCGAAGTTNCNCGCCCANGCCACACGCTATATAGTTAGGNAACAATGCGATTCCGATAGAGAGNNCACATGAAGCAACCGCTACCCGNTGGAAAACGGCCACTGCCCGCCTCTCGATTCTTTGAAGACTTCAAGCTTGGTGAGCAATACATCATTCCGTCGCGCACTCAAACTAGCGGGCTGTTCGCGATGTTTCAGTCAGCCTCGGGTGATAATGATCCGATCCACTACGACGTGGAATTTTGCCGTCAGAGAGGCCATGACGACCTACTGGCCCATGGAATGCAGGTAATGATCCAGACGGCCGCCGGTGCCGGTACATTTCCCAGCGAGGTGGCTGATTCCCTGTTGGGGATGATCGAGGTGAGCGGCAGGTTTCTCCATCCGGTCTATCGGGGCAACACTCTCTACCCCATGCTGGAAATCGTTGAGCTCAAAGATCAAAATACAACCGGTGTCATTACAATGCATGCCACAATCCACAACCAGAATGATGTTCTTGTCTTCGAGGGGACCCAACGTTATTTAATCAGAAAGCGTGTTGGCTAGGCTCTGCAATCAAATAACACCTGCAACCCTTAACCGTTCTATCTCCTCTGCACCGTAACCGAATTCCGCCAGCACACTGTCTGTATGTTCCCCGCGTTCCGGGGTTGGGCGATAATCGATATCCGGTGTACCGCTGAGATTGACTGCATTCTTCAAAACCTGAACCTCTCCAAGTTCAGGATGCTGGACTGACTTGGCCATCCCAACATGGTCGACCTGTGGATCCGCAAACATTTCATCGATGGCGTAGATTGGACCACTGGGCACACCCGCATCGTTCAGAGCATCAATCCAGTCCTGACTGGTTCGATGCTGTAGATAATCGGCGAGGTCTTCATTCAAAGCATCTCTGTGTTTATGTCTGGACCGCTCGGTAGCGTAATCAGGGTTATTAAACAGTTCATCGGCTTGTAATACACCACACAAACGCTCCCACATGGTTTCACCAGCACTCGCAATATTGATATACCCATCGGCTGTTGCAAAAACACCTGTCGGCGTGCTGGTAGGATGATTATTGCCCGCCTGTGGCGGCACCTCGCCACCGATCAGCCAGCGTGCAGCCTGAAAATCAAGCATCGCGATCTGCGCCTCCAGCAAAGATGTGTGGACCCACTGACCCTTACCAGTTTCTTCGCGCTGAAGAAGCGCAATGAGTATACCGATCGCGGTGTACATGCCTGCTGTCAGATCAGCAATGGGCACGCCCACTCGTACGGGCCCCTGACCGGGAAGCCCAGTGATTGACATCAGTCCGCCCATGCCTTGAGCCACTTGATCAAATCCCGGTCTATTTGCATAAGGGCCGGATTGCCCGAACCCAGATATGCTGGCCAAAATAATACGCGGATTTTGTTTGGCCAACGATTCATAATCAATTCCCAGCCGGCGTTTGACATCCGGCCGAAAATTCTCTACCACGACATCGGCCTGATTAACCATACGCATCAGCACGTCCGAACCCTCGGCATGCTTCAAATTTAAAGTCACACCACGCTTATTTCGGTGAATATTCTGGAAATCCGGCCCATGACGTGCGCCGCCCATACCGCCGTCGGTATTCATGTGCGCTGGCGATTCGATCTTGATGACATTCGCGCCCCAGTCAGCAAGCTGNCNTACTGCGGTGGGTCCGGACCTGACACGAGTCAAATCGAGCACAGTAAACCGNGAAAGTGGGAGTTGTTGGTTTTTGTCAGTCATATTNGTNTCGCCCGGACCGATCCGTTTTTCACAGAGTGTCTGGGTAACAGTTGATCAATCCGGTAAATATTGTGCCCGAAAATTTGCATCACTTTGAACCCATTTTGGTCATAGCGCAATCCTGTACAAGCTAGCAGATCAGAGGTTAAGGTACCTTGATCAATTTAGGAGACACAAAATAGTGTTGGAATCTGTAGGACGACTCACTGGTGTGCCCTGGGCAAAACAGGGCCCGGCGTTCCTGGTCGGACTGGGACATGGCGCTACCCATTGGATGGCGGCCTTTTTCTACCTGCTGCTGCCGTTTATTGCCAAGGATATTGGCCTGTCGTATACGGATGCCGGTCTTCTGGTTTCGATATTCCACTTAAGTTCACTGGTCGCAAATTTTGGCAGCGGGCTGATGGTGGACATCACCGGCCGCCGGATCGTGTTCCAGGTCGTATCCTTGATTGTGGGTGGTGCCGCACTTTTGGCGTTTGGACTTGTCCGCGAGTTTCTGGTCCTGACAGTCCTGGTCATTTTGCTGGGTGCATCAAATAATTTGTGGCATCCCCCGGCGATCGCATTCCTATCGGATCGTTATCCCGGCAATCGTGGCTATGCACTGTCGGTCCACGCATTGTGTGCAAACCTTGGAGACACCATCGCACCCTTAGCCGTCGGCGCACTGCTGCTCATCCTGACCTGGCAGGGCACAGCGGTAATTGGAGCGGCGCCAGTATTTCTGGTCACCCTGATTTTTGCCCTGTGTCTTTTCAAGTCCGACCAGCCTGATCGAACAGGCCCAACGAACCGACTTGATTTTCGGCACTATCTGGCACAGGTCGGTGGCATTGCCCGCGACCGGACGATTCTTGGACTCTGTCTCATGTCAGCTATGCGGAACATCGCCCAGAACGGACTGTACGTCTTCCTGCCACTTTACCTGATCAACGAATTGGGGTCCGGTCCGCTCTGGATGGGGATCACCATGACCGCATTACAGATAGGTGGTCTCGTAGCAGCACCCGTTGCTGGCGCATGGTCGGATCGAATTGGTAGGCGACCGGTCGTTCTTGCCGGTCTCACTACGACTACGATTGTCATCGCTGCAATGACGTTCGCTCAAAATGACATTGTGCTGGTCGTGGCTGTGTCTCTACTGGGATTTGCGCTGTTTGCGGTTCGGCCTGTAATCCACAGCTGGATGATGGATCTCGTGCCACGTGAAATTGCAGGCAGCGCGACCAGTATCCTGTTTGGTACGCAGGCTCTGTTGACGATGATTATGATGCCCGTAGGTGGACTGATCGCAGACCACTACGGTTTGCACATGGTTTTCTATTGCCTGGCCGGAACGATCCTACTGGCAAACCTGATCGTCTACTGGCTGCCGGCGAATCGGCAGTGACGCGTGTCGAACGTGTATTGACTCGGTCACCGCTATAATACGATCCGGTCTTCTGGACTGGGCCCTGCAGTAACTGGTCCCTAGACTTGCATTTTCAAGAGAATTAGTCGAATGGCAACAAAGGAAAACCACCATGCTGAAGATCCTGGGACGTAATAATTCATCCAATGTCCAGAAAGTTCTTTGGGCCCTTGGCGAGCTCGACCTGGAATACACACGAGACGACATCGGCGGTCCATTTGGTGGCAACCGAGAAGCGGATTATCTGGTCATGAACCCAAATGGGCTAGTACCTACACTCATCGATGGTGACACGGTCCTGTGGGAATCCAATGTTATCGTCCGCTACCTAGCCCGCAAGTATGCGCCAAATTCACTGCTGCCAGATTCTTTGACGGACCTTGCACGGGCCGAACAATGGATGGACTGGCAACAAACTGTAGTTGCTCCCGCCCATTTTCCAGTTTTCTGGGGCCTAATCAGAACTGCACCGGAAGACCGGGATCTGGATGCCATCAATAACGGCCGGGATCGGTTTGAGCAAGTGATGACCATACTGGACCATCACCTGTCGGACTCTGCTTTTGTGGGGGGTGAGAGCCTGTCTATGGCCGACATTCCTGTCGGCATCATGGTCTATCGCTGGTTTACGCTTGATATCGAACGCATGGAACTGCCGTCACTTCACCGCTGGTATCAACGACTGGCCGATAGGCCCGCCTACAAGAACAATGTGATGATCGGGCTGACCTGACGATTATCGATTCTATTTACGTCGATTAAATCATCCGTTCACAACACTGCGATATAACACTGGATGAGCGTGTCTTATGTTTGGACTGTTTGGTAAAAACTCCGTAGCACTCCAACTCATACGGGATAGTCAATCGATCATTCGATCGGACGAGACGGCGTATGCCGACAGTCACTTATCAAAAATCTCGGAAATCGCCAGCAGTTCGATTCAACATGCTTTGAATAAACCAGATATCAAGACCACCAAAGGGGATAAAACACCCCGCTGGCTCAAAGAAGCCCACCACGATGCAAGAAAGCGCAATGACCAGGCTGCGCTCAGTGGTACAACTTTGGCGATTATCTTTTTAAGAGCCCAGGAACTGGGAAATCTCGCACAGCCGGCGTGCGATGCAATTGACGAGTTTATCGCTCGCTGGCCAGTCGTCGAGAAATCAAGTGCTCAGGCCTCAGAAGAAAAGACCCTCGATGAATGATGCCTGCTTCGGATTACTAACCCGACGACTTCCTATGCCTGTAATCGCCAAGCGAGGTCCACAAAATCACTTGCGACCACATCAAACTCGTGATCCGCTGACAAGTCAGTCGTTTGATCCGGGCCATATTCGGTCGGGCGGGCGACAAAAGCGGTTCTAAATCCACATTCGCTGGCTGCCAGTAGATCAGCATTGTGCGCTGCGACCAGCATGCACTGGTGTGGTGCAAGGTCTAGAATTTTCGCAGATCCGTGATAGGCCTCTGGGCACGGTTTGTAATGACCCGCAATTTCTGCACCTAGGACCACATCCCAGGGCAAACCGGAATACTTGGCCATGTTGACAATAAGCGATACGTTGCCGTTTGACAGTGTGCCAATGATGTACCGTTCTTTAAGACGTACAAGACCCTCTACAACGTCGGGCCACGGTTCAAGACGGTGCCAAGCCTGATTCAAGTGCACTTTCTCCAGTTCCGACAATTGATTAATTCCGTACTGTTCTAGCACCGTATCTAAATTTCTACGGTGTAGCACATCAAGTCGTTCAAAAGGCATCTCCCCAGAACGCACCTTCGACATAGACGGCTGGTAGAGACTTCGCCAAGCACTAGCAAACTCGGCACCATCGATCGAAAACTCTTTTTTATCTCCTATCAGATTCATTTCGCGAGCAATGCTATTTCGCCAGTCGACAACTGTTCCAAATACATCGAACGTCACCGCTTTCAACTGATCGAGATTTTTCATTCTTTCTCTATTGAAGCCGACAAACACCTAGGTCAATTCAACAATCTAAGCGACTCACCATTGAGCCACGCCCTGACGTTCTCTACCGCACCGCGATAACCAGTAACATAGTTCTCCCTCATGCCATAGCCCGTATGTCCGGTCAACACAGCGTTGTCCAAACCTCTTAGCGGATGGTTCTGAGGTAAGGGCTCGATATCGAAAACATCGAGCCCTGCGCCGGCGATTGAACCACCCTGAAGGGCTGTAATTAAAGCCGATTCCTGAACTATCGACCCCCTGGATGTATTCACAAGGTAGCCAGTTGACTTCATCATCTGGAATTCGGTCGGGCCCACAAGCCCCCGAGTCCGATCTGACAGTACCAGATGGACAGTGACGATGTCGGATGTAGAAAATAATTCTTCTCTACTGGCATAAACCACACCAGACTCCGCACAACGTTCCGGGGTGAGATTGGCACTCCACGCCTGGACTTTCATTCCGAACGCNAGNCCAACTCTGGCCACCTGCAGACCCAACTTNCCCAGACCCAGAATTCCGAGTGTATTGTTCCGCAATCCCGTAGACAGACCAACCTGCCAACCGCCACGATGCATCGACAGGTTTTCTGCTGGAATCTGTTTAACCAGNGCGAGAATCAACGCCCATGTATGTTCTGCGGCTGGATACCCTAGCATCGGTGTACCACATACATCNATACCCTGTTTGCGGGCAGCAACCAGATCTATCGCCAGATTTCGCATCCCTGTGGTCACCAGCAGGCGCAGCCTCGGTAACCGACCCAGAACATTTTGTGGAAATGCCGTTCTCTCCCGCATAGCGACGATAACGTCAAACCCATCGAGGGCTCGTACNACGGCATCAGCGTCTCCAAGGTGTGCATCAAAAACGGAAATTNCCACAGCTGGTTCTACCAGTGACCAGTCGNCTGCTTCAAGCGCAACGCTTTGATAGTCATCCAACACNGCCAGTTTGATGGCGTCCTGACGACTCAATTNAAAACATCCTAAGGACACTATCGATGGCACGTTTATCAGAAAACANGGTCGCCTAACNGCAAGCAGTAAGGTCTCCTAACGAGAGCGCAGTCGGGGATCGAGAATATCTCGGAGCGCGTCACCAAACAGGTTAAAGCCAAACACAGCCAACGTTATAGCCAGACCTGGGAAGATCGGCACCCAGGGCGCACTTTCGGCAAATTCCTCGGCACCACCCTGAAGCATCAAGCCCCAAGCTGGTGTGGGCTCCTGAACACCGAGCCCAAGATACGATAATGATGCCTCAAGCAGGATCGCATGCCCGACAAAAGTGGTCAACATAATCAAATATGGCGCCATCACATTCGGTACCATGTGTCGCAATATTATCCGGGCGTGCCCAAAACCCAAAGCGCGAGCAGCGTCGACATAGGGTATCTCCCGAATCGCAAGCGCGCTTGATCGTACGACCCTCGCGCACTGTGGAATAAACGGGATCGTAATCGCGATGATCACGTTACCGGTACCAGCACCGAGCGTTGCAACCACAGCCAACGCGAGAACAATCAGAGGAAACGCCATCACCACGTCGACCACGCGCTGAAAGATAAGATCAAATAGTCCGCCAAAATAAGCGCTGGCAACGCCTAAAACCAATCCGGCCGTAGCCCCCACAAATGCTGCAGTAAATCCAACAAACAAAGCAGTTCGGGCACCATAGATAATTCGAGTCAGTATATCCCGACCAAAAGCATCGGTACCAAACCAAAAATCAGTACTAGGCGGCAACAACATATGTTCAAATGATGCCGCTTCTGGATCATAGGGTGACAGTACATTCGCGAACACCGTCGCCAGTAACATCACCAATACAATGAGACCGCCAGCTGCACCCAAAGGTTGCTTACGACAAAGTTCGCCGAATCTCACAAACCAGAGTTTCCGAGGAAGATCCTCAACTGCACCCAATACCGCTGTATCTACACTAGTCATAGCGGGGTCAGCCATAGCGGATTCTTGGGTCCAACCACGCATACACCAGGTCGACAATCAAATTTGTCAATACCGCAGCCACCACAACCAGCATCACCAGCTGCTGGGTCAAGTTGAAATCCTGGGCGCCGACCGATTCGACGAAAAGTCGACCCAATCCATTCAGATTAAATACCTGTTCGGTAACGACCAAGCCGCCGATCAGGAAGGCAAATTCGATTCCAATGATAGTCAGTACCGGGAGCATCGAGTTCTTCAGGGCGTGTCGATTGATAATGATTTTTTCAATCATACCCTTCGCTCTAGCTGTGCGAATGTAATCCTCGCGTAGTACCTCCAGTAGTGCCGAGCGTGTCATCCTTGCGACCACTGCAGAATAGCGGTAACCCGTCGCAACGGCAGGCCAAATAAGCTGGGACATGTTGCCCCAGAAATCCTCAAATGGAGAGACATAATAGATAGGCGGCATCCAAGGATCACCAAAAAACTTCTGGCTCCCAATCAAAAGACCCAGAATAATAATGATCCCGAGCCAGAAAGAGGGCATCGCAATGCCCGCAATACTGAATGTCCTGACGGTATAGTCCACCCAGGTATCTTGTTTAATAGCAGAAATCGCACCCAATGGAATCGCCAGAATCACAGCGACCAGCGTGGCCATTATGGCGAGCTGAACGGACAATTTAAATCGAATAGCGATCTCGTAGGTTACATCTTTCCCGGTCCACATTGACTCACCCAAATCCCAGGTAACGTAACCACTGACAAAAGTATAGAACTGCACCAGCAGCGGTTTGGTCAACCCGAGTTTTTCTCTACATAGCTCAATCTCAGCCTCATCCACATACAGACCAGTTCCAGCTAAGCGCACCTCACACACATCGCCCGGTATTGCTCGAAGCAGAAAGAATACCAGCAGAGCTGCCCCAAACAACGTCGGGATCATCAACAGCATTCGTTTGGTAATGTATCGATGCACGGTGCTATAGCCTTAAGAAAACAAACCCGCCAGCCACCCAATTGGCAGCTGACGGGTCTCTAATCATCAGTAGATTATAAAATTATCGCTCTTCCTACTCGATCTACTGGTCCAACCAGACATTGTCTAGATGTTGGTTTAGATAATGACTGGGTGCAATATTCCAACCCTTAACATACGAGCGATGGGGATTAATCTTATACCACCAGAGAGTAATACTGCTGCCGGCAAAATCCACTGCCGCCTTCTCATACGCGCGCATAGCAGCTTTTTGATCATCAAGAGTTGCTGCCTTCATCAAGCGGTCATATAGATCCTCTATCTCTGGGTTGTCGCACTGTGAGTAGTTATTACCCGCACTACATAGAAATTTACTCACGTCTGCGATTGGGTTGATCACTGACTGACAGTTAAAGTCGATTGAGACGTCAAAGTCATACTTTTTCCGCAACGTTGCATAGAACTGCGGGGAAGGCTTCACAGTCTGCTGTGGGTCCAATCCGACTTTGCGCCACTGGTCAACCAGCCAGGTACCGACAACTTTGTAAGGCTGATCCACGCCACGATTGTTGAATGTGAACTTAAAGCCTTCTGGTACGCCAGCATCTTTGAGTAACTGCCTAGCCGTCGCACGACTTGCCTCGATGTCTTTGGAATATCCGATCAACTGTTCCATCTCAGCCTGATTAATGGCCAATGGATGACCTGGGAAGACAATGCCGCCTACGGTCTTAACGATCGCAATGTTCGAAAGGTATTTCGACGCACTGTATCGATCAACAGCCAGGGTCAGTGCCTGACGAACTCGGACATCATCAAAGGGCTTATTCTTTGAGTTTGCTGTTGCCATCAACACACAGTTCCAGTCACTTTCCTGAACCGTGATCTTGTCACCCAGTGCATTCACCAGGTCGTCACGAGCCTTCGGGGGAAAGCCGCGAAACTCTATAGATGCCTGGTCGGCTCGTATAGCGTTCAGNCGAACTGCCATTTTCGGCGCAGAGATTGCTTTAAACCCGTCAAGATATGGTTGACCTTCGAAATGGTATCCCGCATATTTTTCTCCAGCGACATGTTGACCGGGAATGTGCTCAACGAATTTAAATGGACCTGTACCGTTGACATTCTTCTTATGCCACTCGNAACCGTGCGTATCCAAATCCTTCTTGCTGTAGACAAAGTTAAATGGGGTCGCTAGGGCTGGGATGAATGAACCCGAGGGGAAATCCAGGTTAAACACGATCGTGTGATCATCCGGTGCTTCAACTGAACCAACCATCTTGAAAAACGCNTTNCGCGAGCTAGGTACACCTTCAGGTGGGAAAATAATCTTATCAAAGGTCGCCTTGATATCAGCAGACGTCAGCGGTGTGCCGTCGTGAAACTTGACTCCTTTTAGAATTTTGAAGGNGTACNTGGTCCCACCATTCTCACCNGCNGGNACATCGCCCNCNCACAGNTCACACTTGAANTCAGCCGGATCGGCNGGATTGTCCGGATTCACTCGAATCAGCAAGCTGTAGAACGGCCGAATCGGGTGGATCATTCCAAATGTCGTCTCTCGGTGTCCGTCGTACGACGGGATCTTGCTGCCGACNACAAAATTCAGGATTCCACCTGATTTCGGACTCGCAAGTGTCGTGAACGTTGCCCCCAGGGCGAACACCACCCCAGTTGTCGCCGCGACCACATATTTAAAGGTTTTCGATGTCATCTTTATCCTCCATTCCTTGTCTGAACATCGGTTAACTTAGCCTGAATGAGTTCGTGACGCGACCCGCGCCCCTCACCAGTCAGACTGCTTCCGATCAATCAATGATCAGAAATCGGTTTGCCACTCTCCCAGTATAGGCAATTTGCACAACCAAATCATACCTCGGTACAGGCCACGTAGTGACCCGATGCTATTTCCCGAAATTGTGGCACCGACGAACGGCAAGTATCCACAGCCATTGGACACCGAGGATGGAACACACAACCGCTCGGGGGGTTCATTGGACTTGGAACCTCGCCTTTGATGATTCTGTGTTCGCGATCCCCCTCAACCACCGGGTCCGGAATGGGCACCGCATCCAGCAGCGCCCGGGTATAGGGATGTGTCGGGTTATCGAACAGCTCGTCACCATCGGCAAGCTCAACCAGATTGCCCAAATACATGACCGCCACCCTATTTGAGATGTGGCGAACCACACTGAGATCATGCGCTATAAACAGATAGGTTAAGTTGAATTGTTCCCGAAGGTCTTCAAGAAGATTAATCACCTGTGCCTGGATCGAGACATCCAACGCTGANACNGCCTCATCACAAATGATAAACGCAGGATCCAACGCCAGCGCACGAGCAATTCCGACACGCTGGCGCTGCCCCCCGCTCATCTCGTGCGGATAACGATCGGCGAACTTGGGATCAAGCCCGCAGACGGACAGAAGTTCCCTGACTCGCTCCTTTCGTTCCCTAGCATTGGTGATGATTCCGTGGACCCGCATGGGTTCTTCCAGCATTGCGCCAATTTTCATGCGTGGGTTCAGCGAGCTGTAGGGNTCCTGGAAAATAACTTGAACCTTCTCCCGCACGGGGATCAGTTCTTTCTGTGTGAGTTGTGTNAGGTCCCGACCATCGAACATGATCTCACCNGCAGTAGGTCGTTCAAGCTGAAGAATACATCGGCCGACAGTTGTCTTTCCGCAGCCAGACTCTCCGACCAGACCCAGTGTCTCACCTCGTTTGATATCAAAAGAAATGCCGTCGACTGCTTTAACATGAGCCACAGTCTTCTGAACGATAGTCCCCTCGGTCACTGGAAAATGCATCTTGAGGTTGCGTATCTGCACAAATGCATCTCCGACCACACCTCTATCGACTGGCGAGGCTGAAACGGCCTGCTGAGTGTCACTCATGAGGCNACCTTGAGCTCGGAAATCTCAGAGACCCGCCAACATGCCGCAGCATGTTCATGGTCAACGGTCTGCAGTGATGGGATTTCAGTGGCGCACTGGTCAACTGCAAACCGACACCGGGGTCGGAAGGCGCATCCTGAATCCAGAAGGGTAAGATCAGGTGGCTGCCCATCAATCGGAATCAACCGAGTGCCCCGAGGCTGGTCCATACGAGGAACAGAGGCCAACAGGCCGAGGGTATAAGGGTGGTGAGGGTCATGATAGATCTCGCGAGCTTGACCCATTTCAACCAGTTTTCCGGCATACATGACATTCACTCGATCAGCATAACGGGCGACAACACCCAGATTGTGAGTGATGACAATTAACGCGACACCCATCTGCTTGGTCAGGTTTTTCATCAACTCTAGAATTTGAGCCTGAATAGTGACATCAAGCGCGGTGGTGGGCTCATCGGCAATGATTAGCTTGGGNTCACANCTCAGCGCCAGAGCGATCATCACCCGCTGTCGCATNCCGCCACTCAAGTGATGTGGGNANTGNNTGAGTCNCCTTTCGGGCTCNGAGATGCCGACCANGCCTAGCAGTTCAANNGCTNTNTGATGNGCCTCNNTATTTGNGATCCCCAGGTGATGCTCCATCGTCTCGGTCAGCTGGAGNCCAATCGACAGTACCGGGTTCAGNGANGTCATCGGCTCCTGAAACACCATGCTGATCTCNCGNCCCCGTATCGTGCGAATCTCNTCATCGCTGAGCGCCAGTAGNTCCCGTCCNGNAAAGTGAATACTGCCNNCAANAATTTTTCCGGGCGGCCANGGGATCAAACGCANAATNGACAGTGCACTGACTGACTTTCCGCANCCTGACTCNCCCACTACAGCAACGGTTTCCCCTTCGTCGATNTCGAANGACACNTTGTCCACAGCCTGAACAATNCCAGNCGTGGTAAANAANTGNGTNGTNAGNTTTTTNACTTCAAGTAANTTCGTCATTCNAGGTCAAGCCCTCGTGTTCAACAGCACGCCACGTGAACTTACTCTCCTCCTAATTTGTGTCTGACCCCTAGAGAAAACCCCTTTATTCTTGATGGGAAATCTGATTGGGAATTCGGTTGATCATAGCATTATCGGATAATACACGGTGAACTCCGAGTACACCCGATAACCTTAATGGTCTATTTGGACAGTCAATCTATCGTCGCTTTCAGTCCTGGCTATGCCAGGTCTCCTCAAATTTCCAGACCTTGTCAAACCCCATGAGTTGATTAAAGGCCTGAAAATCATAAAGTGGTGTTTCCAGATCGGCAGTAGACCCGGTGGATTTTATGTGCGTATAGACCGATTCCACCGCTGCACCCATGGCCAAAAACGCACTGCCGGGAAAGATCGCCAGTTGGTAGCCCATATCGGAAAGCTCGTCTTTAGAAAGTAGCGGTGTACTGCCGCCAACCACGATATTTGCCAGCAGCGGTTTCTCGATCCGGCGCCCGATTTCAGCCATCTCCTCAACCGACTCCGGCGACTCAACAAAGATAATATCGGCACCAGCATCAGCAAA
>PCBE01000018.1 GCA_002731295.1 Acidiferrobacteraceae bacterium
TAGGGTGAGCGTGGATATCAACTAAACCCGGGATAATCATGCGATCTTTGCCAGAAAGTTCAATGTCGACGTGATCGGCATAGCGATCACCTATAAAAATGATATCCGGGCCCTTGAATACAAGATCACTGTTACGCAGATAAACATGTTGACGACCATCCCAGCCAACAAGCCAATCGACACCACGGATGCAAGTGGTCTGACTCATTTAATCTTTTTTGCGATATTTTCTATGTTCAAAAACAAACCTACCCTGGCTCAGGGTATTTACACTGCACGGCAAAGGCAAGTGCCAGGGATCAGTAGAAGCTAATTCTGGGTTATTGTTATCGGATTAAATCAGTATTATTGGTTATGCTATCCGAACCAGAGGTAGAGGTCGGAATCGGAACAACACAACGGATAATCGCTATGAAACCAACCATCTTGAGTTGCGCTGTAACAGGTAGCTTTACGACACGAGAACACAACCACAACCTACCTATCAGTCCAGAAGAAATAGCCAATGAATGCTTTGCTGCAGCACACAGTGGTGCTGCGATCTGTCACATACACGTTCGTGAGCCTGAAACGGGTACTCCCAGTATGAATATCGAATACTACCGGGAGGTTGTAAAACGGATCCGTGCAAGCAGTACTGACCTAATTATCAATCTTACAACCGGCCCTGGGGGTCGTTATGTACCTTCGGATGAAGATCCGGCGCAGGCAGCCCCCACCACCACACTGGTTTCGCCGATTGTTAGAACAGAACACGTCGTTGAACTTAAACCAGAAATCTGCAGCTTGGACCTCAACACCATGTGGTTTGGCGGTGGTGCAGTGATCAATCACCCGCCAGCTGTAAAAGCGATGGCAGAAAGAATCTATGCCTCTGGAGTCAAGCCTGAATTAGAAGTCTTTGATACAGGCGACATTCGTCTTGCCCGAGACTTAATACACGATGGCAGCCTCAAGCCACCCATGCTTTTCCAACTGGTCATGGGTGTAAGTTATGGTATGGATGCGACTCCTCAATCGCTTGCTTACGCCCGGTCAATGCTTCCAGAGGGCTCCGAATGGGCAGCCTTCGGGGCAAGTCGACACGCCTATCCAATGCTCGCACAGGCATTTCTTTTAGGCGGCCACTGTCGAGTCGGCATGGAAGATACGGTTTATCTTTCAAAGGGGGTTAAAACACCCGGCAATGGTGCTTTGGTGGAGAAAGCTGTTCAACTCATCCAAACTCTTGGCGGACAAGTTGCTACGGTCAATGAAGCCCGTCAAATTCTGGGACTCTCACTCGGTAATTGATTTTAAGTTCGAATTGATTTATCCAATTTTATTGAGTTGAAGTCAAAAACAAAACTTAACACGCCAATGCATGAATAAGACCATCGAAAAACTCAAACGCTATATCAAGCTAAATCTAACAGCGCTGGCCTGGGTGATTGTTATCGCGGTATCTATGTACTACTACGTATCGCTGATGTTCAGTGGCTGATACGCCTGTTCTCTAATGATATAAAAAAGCAGTGTGACACAGACCATTACCAATTATTGATCAGTCGTATTCGTCGAACCTTTCCCGTGAGATCGACCTCTCCGTCTGCATTGGATCCTGAAAGGGCAACGGTATCTGCTTGTTGTAGCGATCAAAGTTGATTTGTCTACGTTTCCGGTAGGAAATGATTCGTCTACGTGTAGTCCAGCGTTTGGTGTTCATAGTTGCTGGGTGCCCGGCGCTCAGGCAGCTGTGTAGCCACCATCAACTGTCCAGGCTGCACCAGTAACAAAGGAAGCCTCTTCGGATGCTAAAAATGTGATCACACTGGCTATCTCTGCGGGTTCCCCTAAACGACCTATGGGATGTTTAGCCACCAAAGCAGCATGCATGTTTGGAGAATCTGTAACCGTTTTTGTCAAATTAGTATAGACGAAGCCCGGGCATACAGCGTTAACTCGAATTGCTTTACTGGCTACTTGTAATGCGAGGTCCCGTGTTAGTTGTAACACACCGCCTTTACTGGGAGGGTAGGGTGAAAATCCATCCGACATAGCCAGCGCTGGATCGTAGCTTACAAATGACATTATTGAGGCCAGATTAACAATTGCTCCTCCGCCAGATTGGAGCAGGGCAGGTACCGCGGCATGGCACATCAGCATCGTGCCTTTTAGATTCACACTCAGCACTTCGTCCCATTTCTGTTCAAAGTCGACATCCTCGCCTACTGTTCTAGCACTTATACCTGCTGAATTGACCACGATGTCAAGACAGTCAAATAAGTCTACGGCAGCCTCCACCCACCGGATGCAGTCGTTTCTATCGCGCACATCCCCTTGATCGATTCTCAAATCATTCGGAGCGTGGGAGAATTCCGGCAAAGTAAATTCTTCACGGTCTACTGCCAATACTCGAGCGCCTTCTGACAAAAAACGTTCAACCGTAGATTTCCCNATACCCGATGCCGCACCGGTAATGATTGCGACCTTACCATTTAAACGATTAGACATANATTTCAATGAGTTATANATTTATGTTAACGTAATTTTCTAAATAAAAAGCTGCGATTAATGAACCGACCATAATCCATCCCGGGTTCNGCCAAACAGATCTATTGTGACACATTCACTCATACATCCAGTATTTCTCCCACGCTCTGATTCCGGATATAGTTGAGTGCCGGTCAACGCAAAGCCCCTGGCACGATAAATCGTCGTCAGGCGGATATTGCCATGAGTAGCATACGGTATGTGTGTGAGATCCAAGTTAGTGACGGTGGTGGTAACTGTGATATTGGTTCTGGCTGGACTGGTCGCGTTACCAATTCACGCGAGCAGTGATCTCCCGTTTAATTGGGTTCGGAATCTGAACAGTACGGCGTGGGGCTATACTCAGGTCGAAGATCCTAGTGAATACGGATCAGGTGGATTGGTAGAAAGGTTTGAACTCCGTATGGGGGATTGCGACAAAAACGAGCATGAGGATGACTGTAAATCTAACCAGGAGCGCATTGAATTAATCGAACTTGATCGACCTGCTGACCTACTCAACGGAGAAGTTTGGTATCGCTGGAAAATGTATTTTCCTGAGAGTTATAGAAATATCTATCCGGCAAAAACACATCATATTCGATTTGTCGAGAGGGGCGACAAAATAGTCTGGTCTTTCGAAATCGGGAGTACCGGTGTTTTCTGGTTGGGCAGTTACGTCTCGGATGAACACACCTACTACCCACTAATCGATGAGGACGAACTATTGTCTCAATGGCATGAATTGAGTGTGCATGCAAAGTGGGGGTCGGATAGTGGATTTTTTGAGGTGTGGGTCAACAATGTTAAGAAAGTTAACTTTGTGGGTACAACTTGTCGTCGCTGTCGCATTCGTCTCGGTTACGGAATCATACGCTCTGGCCTAGACCAATATTATAAATTCTACCCAGGAAATGATTTACCGACACAAGTTATCTACTATTTAGGACTCGAAAGAAGTGCCAGTGGCATTGACTACCCAGGATATATTCCACCTCAAACGACTGACACCCCGACTGTAAGCGATCAGCCCCAAACGCTTAAGCCAGTGTTAATCATCGAAACCAGCAGCAAGAAGACACCGGGCACAGACCAACTTGAACTGGATAAAGGTGATCCAGAGGTCCCTAACAGAGATAGAGATTAATTGTTTGACAGCCAAACGGGATCCATCAAAATGACCATGAAGAACGAAAAAATTTTTATTACAGCCGCAGAACTGCTCCGGGATTCGTTTTTACTTGCAAGCAATATTCTTCAAAGTGGATTTCGCCCGGACTATATCGTGGGTATATGGCGTGGCGGTACGCCGGTAGGCATTGCGGTGCAGGAATTTCTCGACTACGCTGGTGTTGAGACGGATCACATTGCAATTCGAACATCTCACTACACAGGCATAGACCAGACAACACTGAATGTACAGGTGCACGGACTGGGTTATCTAATACGTAAAGTGAATAAACAAGATTCTCTTCTCATTGTGGATGATGTGTTCGATACAGGAATGAGCGTAGAAGCTGTGATCGGTGAGCTTTTAAAGCGGGCGCGTCTAAATATGCCTGGTGACATCCGTATTGCGACACCGTGGTATAAGCCCTCGAAGAACAAAACGGAGCGGGCACCCAACTACTATATTCATGAAACCGCGCAGTGGCTTGTGTTCCCGCACGAGCTCACAGGCTTGACACATGAAGAGGTTTGCCTTGGAAAGCCNGAAATCGCCGACATCGTCGCCTCGCTACATACATCAAAGCAGACGGTNTAACTAAGCCTNGCTCCTAAACGGAGTGGGCGCGAGCCAGTGTTACCGTTACCACAACGCCAGAGTGGTCCCGNCGATTCTCCGCTTTAACCGTTCCGCCGTGAAATTCGGCAATGAGGCGTACGACGTATAGTCCAAGTCCCAGGTGNGCCTCACGGGCGTCCTTAGCACTGGAAACCATTGGGTCGAATAGTCTATGTTCGATATCCTGGGGAAGGGTGGGTCCCCGATTAAGAACAGATAGAGAAATCAGTTCATGCGCGAGGCTAATCTGAACAACGATATCGCCAACAGTACTGAAGCGTATTGCGTTATCAACTAGCTTGTCTAAAAGCTGGGCCATTCGATCGGGNACTCCGTCGGTATAGAATGTACCGGGCAATGCGTCGATCCTAATTGTTCGATCAATATAGACCTGCTGATAACCCTCTACACAAGAAGTAACGAGCTGCCTGAGGTCGTATCTTTCGAACTGGTCGGATTCTTGTTCCAGGGCTTCTTTTAGGCTTGCAGCTTCTGTCAAACTGGTCAGTATCGAACGGAGTCGTTGTACACCATTTTGTGCGCGAAGAAAATACTTGTTATCACGNAGGTCCTGGTTGGAATACTGAAGGTTTTCGAGTGATGAATTCACCACGTTCAAGGGGTTGTGCATCTCGTGGGCCAGTGTGTCGGGCAGTTTTTCAAGATACCTCGTGTACTGACCAAGATTCTGCAACATGGCAGAAATACTTCNTGTCAGACTGCCAAGTTCATCGGCAGCGCGCGTGCCGGACCTGATGTTATCTCGAAGNAGACGNCCTTCATCTGTGGTTGCCTGTTCGGTTTCTCGCTGCAACCGCCCGACACGGTAAGTTAGCCTACTGGCGAACACAAGAATTATGATTGACAAAAATANAAATACCCCCAGGAAAAGGAGCATAAACCGCCGAAGGGTTTCATATTGAAGCGATAGCAGTCGGTTTCCACTTTGTTTCATCAGAATAGCGCCTTGGATTTCTCCTTTTGCCCAAATAGGCAGGGCACTGACAATCAGCTTAGCTTCACCATGTCTCCGACGTTCACTGACCTGAGAACCGTTGTTGATAACATTCGAGAGGATGCGTAGGTCTTCCTTAGATGAATCTACTGGCATGTCTTTAAGTCCGCCTAGGGGTTGGCGTAGCACCCAGTCGTATAAAGCCAAGGGTATGGATTCAATTCGATTCAACCAAGCTTTATCAGAGATTCGCGCCCGTTGTACTGTCAGTCGTCCAGGATAGAGACTCCCCAGTTCTGCACGTAACCGAAAATCCTTGTCCCATATCCGAATGTTTGCCTCAGAGAGGTAGATGGGTTCNACCAGCTTGGCCAGTGCGGGGGTCATCAGTCGTACACGGCCAAGATTGTGAACGAAAGGGTCGGGATCCGTAGAGATACGCCCCGTTATCTCACGTGCAACCAGGTCGTCTACATCAACAATCTCGAATTTGATCCTTGNCCTTTGCCCCATAATATCTTTGGGAATTCTTACTTTAATGGAGTAACCACCGTCACCAGGCTCAAACACTGCCGTTATTTTTTTGAGCGCTTCTCCGGTTTCCGGCTCGCGCCAGCCAGTTTTCATCGAATAAACACTCATCCGTCCTTCCTCTCTAGCGACTAGAAGGTAACGCCTGAGTTCGATACCGAATGTCTGAATAGTGACTCGCAGCTGATCGCTGTTAGCCAGACTGACCAACTCGGGGTCTCTGAATACGACGTTGTCGTCGGTTACTTGAAACAGCGCATAAACGAACNACTCATGAGTCCCCAGAGCATGACGAACTGAGAGCGAGTGCGGCTTGTAATCTGGTGTGCACTCGAAAAACCCGGTTCCTGTGTATTCACGGATGTCTTGAAATGATGATTCCCAGTCGGCCACGTTAGCATCGATCGAAAGAGAGTTAGTCAGTTTGGTTGGCAATACCTCGAATGACTGNCCAAGTACTTCCGCTACACCAACATCCGGATCGAACAGGGCCTCTCGGTTCGATAGCAGACTTGCGATNCCTTCAGAAGTCAACTCAAGNGCCTGTTGCTGTCCCTCCAGCAGGAAGTTNTCCATCTCACGGACCGATTTGTAGCCCATCCACGGAATAGCCAGCAGTGAAAGCACCAACAGCAACAACTTGGTCCTGATCTTGAAACCGGTTCGGATTCGGCGATGCTTTGACTCACCCTTTCTGGGTTGTTGGTGGGTGANGAACTTATCGTTTGTCTGTGNCGTTGTCACAGCAGTCTAGTCGTGGGACCATTTATAGCCGGTGCCATGCACTGTTTGAATTCGGTCAAAAGCAGGATCGATGAGCCTGAACTTGTTTCTGATGCGGCGGATATAACCGTTGATCGTATTTCTTTCCACTAGTCCTTGGCGTGTGACATCGTTCAGAGCTTCATATGTTTTGACGTGTCCAGGTCGCCGAGCCAGCGACTCGACCAACCAGAACTCCGTCAAAGTCAGATTGACTATTTCATCCCGCCACAAAACCGACATACTTTTTTCATCTATTTCCAACTGGTCTAACTTTATTGATGACTCGGAATCTATCGGATGTTGGAGNTGTTCGGCAATTCGAAGTAGAGCGTGAACTCTGGCTACCAGAAATTCNAGGCTGACCGGCTTGGTAATGTAATCCCAGGCTGTCATCCGCTGGGAAGAGATGCGATCGGCATCACTGTCTCGAGCGGTCAGAAATATAACGGGGAGGTTAGAACTCATNTTCCTGAGTTCCATACACAACTCAAAACCACCGTCCATATCCTCACCCAACATGATGTCTAGGATAGCGAGATCTGGAAGTGATTTTTGAAATCCAGCTTGCGCTTCCGATTTACTGCCATATGCTTGGATCTCGAAGCCTTGCGCTGCGAGAACGTCTACATAATTTTCGCGCTGATCAAAGTCGTCTTCGACGACNGCTACTATTTTCATGGCGTAGCTCTCATTTGGTTTGTTAAAACGTCAAACTCCTAAGATAACGCACCTACCGCTTCAGTAGTGAACTTACNCAAATGGGCCGCAAATAACAATAAAACCGTGATTACCCTGTGATTACCATCAATCCGACGCTTCGAAACCAGATCAAATTATTACAGTTTTGGCTGGCCATCAGCGCAGTCGAGCGAAAAATGTCGAAGATAGTGTTTGTGCCACTAACGGACGAAATGGTATTTGAGCACCCGGAAATGATTACGGGACCGATNATGACCTATAAACCGACCACTTCAAGAACGGATAATCGTTCTTTAAGTTCAAAGGAATCACTTCACGCCTCAAAGGTCTACCTGAAAGGCGATATGGTCAATGGTATCGACGTTGTCTATGCCAGAGAAAAGCCAAATAAGAGGATTCAAGGCTGAAAAACCGCGGTTATAACCGCGGTTTTCGTTGGGCTAAGTATTCCGCAAGGGCAACGGTGTATCTTGCTTCTCACGTCCAGGNCGCACCGGGCGGGTAGCACTGGGTCGTAGGCGAGGGGCCGACGAGCGATCGCCGCCTATAGNCATTTTGTCGACCGACATATCGACAGANCCTTTGAATTGGCAGCCATCTTCGAGAACAACTCTCGGCGCNCGAATGTCACCGGTGACCTGGCCACTGGGGCTTACGACAACTTGTTCCGCACCGCGAAGTTCTCCTTTTACCTCGCCATCAACGCGGATTACGCGAGCATTGATGTTCGCAGTCACACGTCCATTTTTACTAACTACGAGTGAATTGTCCTTAAAATTAACTGTGCCTTCGATCGTGCCATCGACAATTAAGTCTTCTTCACCCGCAACATCACCATGGATAATGATAGATGAGCCTATGGATGCCGGTTTTTTGTTAGAAGCACTCGGCGCCTTAGGGGCAGCGGTGGATGACTTTGCGTTAGCNGTGTCGGGTTTTGCGGAATCAGGTAGTTCGTTTTGACTCATNGTCATGTCCTTTGCGGTATCAATTGGGTAAATCTTGGGTAGGGGAGCATTGTCTACTGAGCGAGCATCNAGCGTCAATTGGCTGAAGTGGTAAATTCATGCATCTATACGATTTAACATAATCTATGTTATGCGAACTAACAATACACAACGTCCGTTTTTACTTGGCAGNTATCGTTCGGTTTCAGCCNTTTTCAGCTATTCCTAATCGCCAGAGGAAACAGCCTGAAAAAATTATCCGTGGTTTGCTGTGCCAGTGTGTCGAAGTTAACACCCCGTAGTTCTGCAAGGTATCTGGCCGTATGCGCGACAAACGCAGGCTCGTTCCTGTGACCACGCTCAGGAACTGGAGCAAGATATGGCGCGTCTGTCTCGACGAGAAGCCGATCACTCGGGACGTTTCTCGCGACTTCCCTGACGGTGTCAGCATTTTTGAAGGTCACAATTCCAGATATAGACACATAAAAACCCATGTCTAGAGCCGCTTTCGCGGTCGGCCAATCTTCCGAAAAGCAATGCATGACCCCACCAGCGTCAGAAGCACCTTCTTCGCGCATTATGGAAATTGTGTCGTCGTTTGCCTGTCTGGTGTGCACGATAAGTGGTTTTCCCACCTCTCTTGAAACCGCGATGTGTTTGCGGAACCGATCCAATTGCCACTCTAGATCGCCCTCTGAACGGTAGTAATCTAACCCAGTTTCTCCAACAGCAACGACGACAGGATCTGCCGCCGCTTCTCGAAGCGACAAATATGTAGGCGAGTCTACAATGCCTGGATCATGGTTCGGATGAACGCCTGCGGATGCAAATACATGGGCATAGTTATGGGATATTTCTATAATATTCTTCAGGTCTTCCAGATTTACCGATACACAAAGCAGGTAGCCTACGCCGGCGGCTTTAGCTCGTTCTAGTACAGCACCGAGATTTTCATGTAATTCAGGAAAATCAATATGGCAATGAGAATCGACCAGTATCAAGTGTTGTGTCCGTGATTGTGTGCAAAAGACAGTTTGAGTGCGATGTGTTCCAGAAATAACTGTTCATCGACTGACTTCTTTGGCCAACTGAGAAACTTGCCGATTGCGAAATAGACGGAAAATAAAACCTCTCGAAACTCAAGGGCGAGATCCGGCGAAATTAAAACCGGCACATCAGCATGATGCCTAGGATGGACCGACTCTCTCAATCCTCGATATATCTCCGATTGAATCACCTTTAGGGTCAGCACCCTGTCATAGATTCCATTTTGGCGTGCAAAAGCACCCGCGTTTACATTCCCGGAGATCAAACCAGCCAGCCCATCGATCAACGCGTGGTAGGCTTCTAAATCTTCTTTGGTATTCATTTGGAGCACCTCATAAGGCCCTAACCCGTGCGTAATCAGTTGCTGTGCAACTTTCAAATCCACCTTATGCTCGGTCGTCAGCCACTCAATGGATTCATCGATGGTAGGGTTGTTAAGGTCGAGACGACTGCACCGACTACGAATTGTCGGTGGTAAATTGCCTGGGAACGAAGACAGCAATAGAAAATAGGATCCACCAGTCGGTTCCTCTAGTGATTTTAGAAGTGCATTCGCCGCGTTCAAATTAAGCGCATCGGCTGGATAAATCAGGCAGACTTTGCTCGACCCTAATCCAGCGGATTTATTCAAAGACTCAGTGACTGCCCGTATTTGATCAACTGTGATGATGCTTCTGACAGTTGTTCTTCGTTCTCTTTTTGTGGAATCTGTGTCGGCGTATCTCATCGACTGATTCCTAAACCTAAGGTCACAGATTNCCTCGGCTTCTTCAGTAGAAATAACATGCAGATCCGGGTGAACACCNCGTGCGAACATATGACAGGATCTGCATGATGTACAAGGCTTGTCACTGTTTCCTACATCACATAGCAACATCCCAGCGAGTTCCATGCCAAGATTCGGTAAATCGGTNCCCGGCCTGCCGACAAGCAACGTTGAAGATGGTATAACTTGGCGCCTTTCCTGCAACGAATGCCATAGGGTCTGATGCCACGGGCTAATCGCCATTCCCATACCCTAAAGAGCTCAACATATCTTCAATTTCAATTGTGATGGCTTTATGTACCTCGNGTANTGGAGCCGCTGCGTCAACCAGAGNTATGCGTGAACCACACTGGCGATATCTTTCCAGATAAGCTTCGCGGACTCGCTGCTTAAATGCAAGATCTTGCTGTTCTATCCGATCACGGGTCTTGCCGCGACGTGTTAACCGANGTATTCCCTGCTCTACCGGCAGGTCTAATAGAATTGTTTTATCCGGTCTGAAATCACCTTGAACAAAGTTCTGTAAGACTNCTATATCCTTTATCCCCATCTGGCGACCACCACCCTGGTAGGCATACGTCGCATCTGTAAATCTGTCCGACAATACCCACTGTCCNTTTGATAAACGCGGTTTGATAACATTAGTAACGTGCTGCGAACGNGCNGCAAACATGAGCAACAGTTCAACCTTGTCATCGATTGGGTCNGCGTTGTGAAGNATNATTTTTCTCAATGCCTCCCCAAGTCGCGTGCCACCGGGTTCTCGAGTTATGTGGACATCAATGCCTCTTGTACCCAGAAAGTCAGATAACAGCTCAATCTGAGTCGTTTTGCCAGAGCCATCTCCACCTTCTAAAGTAATAAAGTGGCCTGCCTTGTTACGGTTTTNTCGGTTCATTCNGTCGTTGGTAGGTTTTTACGGCTTGTCGATGTTCCTCAAATGTTTTTGAAAAGTGGTGCGTGCCATCACCCTTGGCCACGAAATAGAAGAGACCATGTTCCTCAGGATGCGCGGCTGCAAAGAGTGAGTCCCAACCNGGGCAACTGATTGGAGATGGTGGGAGCCCATCCCTTCTATANGTATTGTAAGGGGTGTCTTTGGCCAGATGTTCTTTCGTCAGGCCTCCAGTAAATTNATCGCCTAGGCCATAAATTACACTTGGGTCGGTCTGCAAACGCATGTTTTTCTGCAGTCGATTAACAAATACCCCNCTTATTCTTGGTTTCTCATGCGCGACAACTGCCTCTTTTTCAATAATCGATGCAAGAATCAGCAGTTCATAGGGGCTCTTAAGCAAAAGGTCATTATCTTTACCGGACCAGGCNTCCTGAAGTTTCACCTTCAGAACTTTGTTTGCACGCCGCAATATACTGATGGGCGTGTCGGACCGAATGTAATGATAGGTATCTGGGAAGAATAATCCCTCGAGCAGTTCATGGTCGGTACTGATCGCCTGTTTGATCAGTTTTGATGAGAGGTCACCTTCTTCTCTGAAAAGAGGTTTGGCTGAATTCAGCCGGTCTATTATGTCGCGAAACTCGAAGCCTTCCGGNAAGGTGATTGAATGTTCGACTACTTTGCCTGCGACTACCTGAGTAACAATTTCTTCGANACTGTCCCCAGTGCTGACNCTATATTCCCCGGCTTTCAGACTCGACGATCGCCCCGTTATCATTANCCACGCCATGACAGGCACAGGAGATTCAAGATCACTAATCAGTGCGATCATTCCAGCGAAGTCGCGCAAACTACTGCCGCTCTCAAGGAGAAGTACATTGCTGTGTAAAACCCGTGGCTCGAGCGCCGTACGCTGAAGGTACNTCACGAAAATTACCAGAAAGGAAACAACACCAGCTATGCCGATAAGAAGGTGTTTTGACACGTTGTGTCACCNCGAGAGATTTCTGAACGTCCTTTATGCTGCACCATGATTCTAGCGGCANGCCAAAATCAGATCGTCCAGGTCAGTGCCATGATTCAGTCCATGTAACGCTTNAACACAAGAGTGCCATTGGTTCCACCAAACCCAAATGAGTTGCTCAATGCGGTATTGATGCCAGCTTCCCGAGCGGCCCCCGGAACGTAATCCAGATCACAAGCCGGATCCGGTGTCTCTAGATTAATTGTTGGTGGGATCACTCCATGATAAAGCGATAAAACAGTTGCCAGAGCTTCAACACCGCCCGCTGCACCAAGCAGATGTCCCAGCATAGATTTGTTGGAGCTGACCATCAGTTTGTAGGCGGTTGGTCCAAAGGTCCTCTTTATTGCGAGAGTCTCACCCAGGTCACCCTGCGGAGTAGAAGTGCCGTGAGCATTGATGTAGTCAATCTCACTGGGATCAATGCAACCATCCTTCAGGGCGTTTGCCATGCACCTAGAGGCNCCCTCCCCCCCAGTTGAAGGCTGCGTCATATGGTGCGCATCTCCGCTCATGCCAAATCCTATCAACTCGGCATAGATTCTCGCGCCCCNGGCCTTCGCCTGTTCCAGTTCTTCTAAAACTATCGCGCCGGCGCCTTCCCCAAGGACGAATCCATCTCGTTCGAGATCCCAAGGGCGACTCGCCCCGACTGGATCGTGATTTCTTCGGCTGAGTGCCTTCGCTGCACCAAAACCGGCCATCGANGTTGGAGTGATACTCGATTCAGTGCCNCCGGCAACCATCACAGTTGCCTCGCCGTATTGAATCAATCGAGNNGCCATCCCTATACAGTGAGTTCCCGTTGTACAGGCTGTTGCAATGGCTAAATTTGGACCTTGCGCATCCAACATAATAGATAAATTTCCCGAGACCATATTGATAATACTGCTNGGNATATAGAATGGTGAAACCCTTTTGGGACCTTTTTCTAACAATGTATTCGTGGTTCTTTCAATCGTCTCCAGCCCACCTATCCCGGCNCCAATCAAGACGCCAAAGCGCTCTTTATCGANCTCACCATTCAGACCCGCATCATCGTAGGCCTCCAGACCCGCGACCATACCCAACTGCACAAAGCGATCCATCTTCCGCGATTCTTTGTTAGAAAGGCGNTCGAGCGGATCAAAACCTTGAGCTTCACCAGCAATAGAAGAGGGATAACCAGTTGCATCAAAGAAACTAATGGGGGTAATACCGGACTTGCCTTCAGTCAAAGCTGTCCAGGTTGCCGGCNTACTGCAACCTAGGGGCGTGACACAACCTAGGCCGGTGACAGCGACTCTGTGTCTGGTCATTTAATGGATGCTGTAATTAGAAAAGCCGCGCTTAGCATTTCGCTAAGGCGGCTTCCTATTTCAGGCCGGAAAGTCTTGCATCAACCGGTAGCGTTCGCCTGGANAAATTCTATCGCCTGCTTGACCGTAGTGATCTTTTCAGCCTCGTCATCCGGTATCTCGGTATCAAACTCCTCTTCTAAGGCCATTACAAGCTCTACTGTATCCAGGGAGTCCGCACCCAGGTCATCAACAAACGAAGCGTCGGGTGTTACCTGATCTTCAGCTACACCCAGTTGTTCTACGACGATTTTTTTTACTCGATCTTCTATGGTACTCATTGATTTACTAGCCTCCCTAGGTGTNGCAGCTACAGNTCTTGGCGATATCACGGACCAGGCTCCGCTGGAACCCAGTTNCCCATTGGCGCGCATTAAACAATATTACCCGATTGAAGTCCATCACGGTGTGTACGACCAGTACAGGGTATGGNCCTTAAACTAGGCCACTNCTGACTCAAAATTATTATTGATATTATAGGTTAATATGTGTCGTCAAGTAACTGAATACACGCCTAGAATTATCTAACCCATGTACATTCCACCGTTGACATGCAGAACCTGTCCAGTAATGTAGGCGCCGGCATCAGAGGCCAGAAACGCCACCAGCNAAGCAACCTCNTTGGGTAAGCCAAGTCGCCCCAGTGGCACGGACTCAATCAAGCTTTCACGCTGGCTTTCCGGTAATTTCGCCGTCATGTCTGTATCGATAAAGCCGGGAGCGACAATGTTAACGGTGATATTTCGGCTGGCTACTTCTCTAGCTAACGCACGCGTAAATCCAATCATACCGGCTTTGGCTGCTGCATAGTTCGTTTGTCCCGCGTTNCCGGTACTGCCAACCACGGAGCCAATATTAATTATCCGGCCATGACGTNTTTTGGTCATCTTGCGTAAAACCGCCTTTGAAAGTCTATATAACGATTTTAAATTCGTATCTANNATGNCATCCCANTCTTGTTCNTTCATTCTTAGTAGCAGGTTGTCCCCTGTTATACCAGCGTTGTTTACGAGCACACTTACAGAGCCATACTCAGTCTCTATGTCGCCCAATAGTTGATCCACTGATTCTTGATCTCTGACATCTAGTCGATACCCTCTACCAGGGATCTCNAGGTTATTGAGAAAATCGGTAATTGCTTGAGCNCCCTCTGAAGTGGTGGCTGTCCCAACGACGAGACAACCCGCACTACCGAGTGCCTCACATATNGCTTTNCCTATACCCCTGCTACCGCCNGTTACTAGGCATATTTCAGCCATAAATTTTTTCTTGGCGATGTCCAACCGAACTTACACTCATGACATAAATCCTATTCTGCCGAGATTCTTAAGCCGGTACAGATTACGCGGAAATCTGTTGTTCATTCAATTGGCCGAGATCGTCACGTATTTGAGCGACCAGGTTGGTTCTGACCGCTGTTTGGGCCACCTTAATAGCGTGGGCAAACCCTATTTCATCAGTNCCTCCGTGGCTCTTAACGACCGCACCACTCAACCCCACTAATACTGCACCATCGTAGCGTCTATGATCTATTCGAGTACGAATTGCCTTGAGTACTGGAGCAGACAAAACCCCTAGAAATCGTGACCACAATGATCGCATATATTCTTCCTTTACCGCCTTTGTTAGCATCTGCGCCAAACCTTCNCTTGTTTTTAGTGCAACATTGCCAGCAAANCCATCACATACAATGACATCGACTTCACCACTGAAAATATCATCTCCTTCTACATAACCGATGAAGTTGATCGGACTATTCTGGAATAACTTATATGCTGATTTGACCGTCACGTTTCCTTTGACCTCCTCACTTCCGATATTGAGAAGCCCCACTGTGGGGTTAGGGTTATTCTCAAGTGTCCGAACTAAACTTGCACCCATCATGCCGAATTGTAGAAGGTGCTCTGGCAAACTTTCTACATTGGCACCAAGATCCAGTATATGTACGTGGCCGTTTGCCCGTGGAAGTGCACTGACAATAGCAGGCCGATCTATTCCAGGCAGTGTCTTTAGCACGAACCGAGCCGTGGCCATGAGAGCACCTGTGTTGCCTGCGCTGACACACGCATCAGCCTTTCCAGCTTTTACGAGATCAATCGATAGTCGTAGAGAAGAATTCTTTTTGTTCTTAAGCGCGGAGACGGCAGACTCGTCCATTTCAACGACTTCAGTNGATTTAACAATCTCCAGTCTCGGATGTGACTTCTTGGNACCCAATGCATTCTCAATTGAGTCGACGGCACCCACCAGTTTGATCGAAAGATCTGGGTTAGCTTGCACCATCGACCAGGCCGCTGGCACNGTAACAGGTATGCCGTAATCGCCCCCCATCGCATCGACGGCGAGAGTAGTATTCACTTCAGTAACTATTCCGCATTTCTGCCTAAATTTCGCACGAATCGCACGGATCGAGTGTAGCGATTTAAATGCTACTCAGTTTCGCCCCGGTCGCTGACGATCTTTCGCCCTCGGTAATAGCCGTCCGCTGTCACGTGATGTCTCCGATGCAGTTCCCCGGAAACTGGGTCAGTTGACAAGGTCGAACCGGTCAGCGCGTCATGTGATCGCCGCATATTTCTTTTCGATGGGGTTTTCCTGTTTTTCTGAACAGCCATAAGTGATCTCTTGGTCTAGAATTTAGCGATTGGAGAGCCCAGAATATGCATCAAGTCACTCTGGGTTGATNGGTAGGTGAACGAAGCCCGAATTTTATTCTTTGCTGCTTAAAGTGTCAAAAAACTCAAAACATCAGGAACTCGTTCTTGCGTCTTCTTCCCGATATCGGCGCGCGCTTCTGGACATGCTATTGATACCTTTTCGGANTGTGCCGCCTGATATTGATGAATCACNAAAACACGATGAAGACGCAACTACGCTTGTTGAGCGGCTAGCGAGTGAGAAAGCCCAGGTTGTGGGCCAACATGAGGCAAGCGCTTTGATAATCGGGTCTGATCAGGTGGCCGTATACGCCGGTCAGATTGTTGGNAAACCGATCGACCGAGAAGATGCGATCTCNCAGCTTGAACTTNTTTCTGGAGGAAAGGCAGAACTNTTAACCAGCGTCGCAGTGCTGAATACNCTCACTAGGCAGACTCAGGCTCAGACAGTGTCGACATTGATCCAGTTTAAATCNCTGAGTCGCCCAGGAATCGAATTCTATCTCGATACAGATAAGCCTTACGANTGCTGCGGCAGCGTCCGTGTCGAAGGACTGGGTATTACATTATTGAAAAGTATTCATTCCAGCGATCCTACTGCAGTGATGGGACTGCCTATGATCGCGCTGGTATCGATGCTCGAAAAAGAAGGCATAGACCCATTGATGGTCAAGTCACCAACTAGGAAGAGTGTATTTGAGCCCCCGAACTGACCTCTAACGAGCTTCCTATCAAACGATAGGTCTCGTCCTCCAGATATATACATCCATCAGACTCGGTAATGCTTAANGCTTGCAACGGCCTGCCTCTGCAGGCGCCACCGGCGCACGCGCCCGTTTTGGGATCATAGAGTGCGCCGTGCGTCGCGCAGACAAGATACTGACCATCCGCGTCGAAGAATTCGCCCAGACTCCAGTCCAGCTCCAACGTCATATGTGCACATTGATTGACAAAACTCGCCACACCTTCGGTAGATCGAACCACAAAAGCCGTGTAAGTTCTTCTCCGGTCTGTGACCTCGAAGCGAAACCCCCTGCCCCCCACTGTTAAAGAATCGGATCGACACAGCAGTTTGGCATTGATTGTGACTTTCGGTGTCATTAGCGATTTCTTAGCTCGTAACACGATAGCGTCCGGAAAGAAGTCGGCCTGAGGGTAGTCGACAATCCATTTCTATATGTTGGGTCCTACCGCCATGAGTTGTTCAAAGTCATCTGGAAGCGGGGCTTCTATCCTTAGCAAAGCATCGGTATCAGGATGTTGAAGTTCAATCCGAGTCGCATGCAGCAGTTGTCTCTTTATCCCCATCCGCGCTAGTTTTCTGTTGTCCGAAACGTTGCCATATTTGCGATCGGCCGCAACAGGAAACCCAGCTGATGCAGCATGGACTCGTATCTGGTGCATTCGCCCTGTCATTAGTTTTACCTCGACCAAGGTATATCCATTTGTACATCTAAGAGGCTGAAAAATGGTCCGAGCAGGGCTCCCGCTCGACGATACGATGACTCGATTAACCAGGTTACCTCGAGTCTTCTTTATAGGCGCATTTACTTCGTGAACATCAGCTTGCCATTCGCCAACCACAATAATATGGTAGGTTTTGTGAAAATATCCCGATTCCTCCTGTCTGCGCAGGCTGGCATGTAGAGACCTAAGGCAATCCGGTGTTTTACCAAGAATCAGACAACCCGATGTATCTTTATCCAGTCGATGGGCTAACTCAAGAAAACTGTTGGCATAACGCTCTGCTCTTAGTAGTTCGATAACACCACCAGCCAGTCCAGTGCCCCCATGCACTGCTGTTCCAGAGGGTTTGTTCACTACCAATATCGATTGATCTTCATAGAGTGTTTGGATCATTTCGACCTTTGACAAATCCAGCACCGCAACAGATTCGCGATTCGCCGTTCTAATTGGGGGAATTCGCACCTTATCCATAAGTCGGAGTCGATAGTCCGGTTTAACTCTCCCCCCATTGACCCGCACCTGGCCATCTCTGATGATTCTATAGATGTGACTCTTCGGGACCCCCTTGAGTATTCTGCGCAAATAGTTGTCTAATCGCCGGGTTACAGACCTTTCGTCAACCTCCAAGATTGTCGGACGACCAGCTTGAGGACCGCCTATTTCATCTGGATTAACCATGTTGTTGTTTGCCTGAAAAACGGTCAAATGCTATAATTGTTTGAGTTGTAGAGGAAAAATACCGTGTAAGCGCATGCGATAGCAAGCTTTGTAAACGCCCGGTTTGAGAGATTTTCGGCACTGTGAAAATTATGACTGGTCCAAAGTGGTCCGCCCAGAGTGCCCGGAGAACGCAGTCAGCCGCCAGGTAACCCCTGGCAAATAGCTGGCTTACTGAGAATAGGCAGTTCGGTAAAAAACACACTGGCAGAGCGTCAGGGGTATATGCCAAGACATCGCGTCAAGACTGCTTACCGTTTAACCAATGCATAACAGGAATTGTAGTACAGCAACCACGGCAACTGTGACCTGCCAATCTGGCGAGTCGTTTTGCACAGTTTGCACCTGAAGCATTCTTCAATCAGTTATCTCTCACATCACCGGCCTTGCGGTTTACGAGGGGCTTGTTGTCGCGTAGTTTGGCTTACCACTGGTACGGCCAAATAACTGTTGCCGTGTTGCACCCGAGTGGTGCAAGTCACGCGACTTAGCGACTTAAAGCTGAGAGAAAATAATGAAAAGAATGCTATTTAATGCAACCCACCCAGAAGAACTCCGGGTAGCGATTGTCGATGGTCAGAAATTNCTTGATNTAGATATCGAATCNGCAATACGTGCACAGCGCAAGGGNAATATCTATAAGGNTNTNGTNACTCGCGTAGAGCCCAGCNTAGANGCTGCTTTTGTNGATTANGGTGCAGAGAGNCAAGGNTTTTTGCCTNTGAAGGAAATCTCNCGATCNCACTTCAAAANCTATTCTNCNNCAACNCCAATGGCACANGTAAANATNCAAGANGTTNTGTCTGTNGGCCAAGAATTCNTGNTTCANGTGGANAAAGACGAACGNGGNACGAAAGGCGCCGCTTTGACAACTTTTATTAGTTTGGCTGGTCGTTATCTCGTGCTCATGCCNAACAATCCTAAAGGCGGTGGNATTTCACGNCAAATCGAAGGTGANGANCGCTCAGANCTCAGAGAAGCAATGGNGCANCTNACTGNCCCAACNGCCCACTCGTTGATAGCTAGAACAGTCGGNATAGGGAAGTCAGTAGAGGAACTTCAATGGGANCTNGANTTTCTNCTTCAGCTGTGGNNTGCGNTTGAATNNGCNGNCNCNGACAAGTCAGCCCCCTTCCTGGTCTATCAAGAAAGCAACTTGATCGTCCGAGCGATACGAGATTATCTTCGCAGCGATATCCAGGAAATTGTCATCGATCAGCAAGAAGTTTTCGATCGTGCCAGTCGATTTATGCAACAGGTCATGCCTCACAACATTATTCGCCTAAAACACTACCAAGACACCGTTCCTCTATTTTCGAGGTTTCAAATAGAGCACCAGATCGAGAGTGCCTATTCACGAAAAGTGAACCTGACTTCAGGTGGCTCGTTAGTTATTGACCACACTGAGGCACTGGTGAGCATCGACGTTAATTCCGCACGCGCGACAAAAGGTTCAGATATTGAGGAGACAGCACTACAGACTAATCTTGAATCTGTCGACGAACTTGCACGTCAATTAAGAATACGTGATCTTGGAGGATTGATCGTCATCGACCTGATAGACATGACGTCGTCTCAGAACAAAAAAATGGTAGAAGCAAGATTGCATGATGCGGTTAAGAACGATCGCGCGAGAATTCAATTAGGACATATTTCACGCTTCGGTTTGCTCGAAATGTCAAGACAGCGCCTCAGATCTTCCATTAGCGAATCAAATTATGAATCCTGTGTGTTGTGCAAAGGTACTGGGCAAATTCGAAATGTAACTTCGTCCGCATTGAGTCTACTTCGCATACTTGAGGAAGAAGCGCTGAAGGAAAATACAGAAGCAATCGTAGCGGAGTTGCCACTCGATACAGCTACCTTTCTGCTGAATGAAAAACGTCACGAAGTGAGCCAAATCGAAAATCGATTGGGTACTCGCATCGTAATACTACCTTCAGCAAATCTCCAAGGGCCGCAGCTAAACATCAGGCGATTGCGCAGCGATGATATTGACGAAATGGGCTACCAGGCGAGTCACGAACTCAAATCAGATCACCCTTCCAGTGACTCTCTGGAGCAATATCCACTGGAGAAACAATCGCCGGAAGCGGCAGTTAAGTTGGAGCAACTCTCTAGCGAACCACCCCCTGCTGCCTCACCGACCGGCCCTAAAGATCCTGCGGCACCATCAACCATTGGTTTCTTTGCAAAGGTGCGCAATCTGTTCTCTAAAACGGCCGTAGTGGTAGATGAAAAATCAGATAAGACCGAAAGGCCAAAACGTCATACTCAAAATCGTCGACGCCATGGAGGACAACATCGAGGGGGCTCAAACCGTCGCAGCCAGCCTAACCGCAATAACGCACAAAAAAACCAGAAAAGCACAGATTCGGGTAGTCCCAGAGAGGGACAAAACAGGCAAGCCCGAGGCAACTCACAGCCTAATCGCAACCGTAGGCCGCGTAATAGTCGAAAAACAACTGACCAAAGAAACCGTCAACCCGCCAGCCAAAATACTTCTTCACGTACTGCGACAAGTCAAAAGTCAAGTACTGCTACCGACCAAAAGCGCCGGACTGAGCAGGCAAGCCAAACGGGCACTGAGGGCTAAGGCTACGCGGCGGTCTCAATTCTCATTTCTTAGATTCGCTCATGTTAGGCGATATTCTTCATACGTACTGTCTGGGGATTCAGATCGAGGACCTCTAGACGTTTGGAGATGTCCATTCCGACAAGAATTTTGTCAAGTGAGGTCGTCCGTCCTGAGCCAAACTAGATCGGACTCTGTTCATTTCTAGTGCNTAGCTGTCGTCGGTCATGCGACCTCGGATGTATTGGAAACGAAGATATATCAGATAAGTATTGAGTACATCGGTCTCGCAATAATTGCGAATCTCGTCGATTTGGCCAGTGCTGTAATGGCGCCATACATCGGCCCCACTCACGCCCATTTTCCCGGGTAGGCCTAAAAGTTGCGAAATCTCGTCCAGCGGTGCAGTCCCTCTGGCCTGGAACCCNGACAGAACATCCATAAGATCAATATGACGCCAGTGATATCGATTCACATAGTTATTCCACCTGAACTCNCTGTCAGTATCGCCGGTTTCCCAGTAACGTTGTGAGACAACACAGTTATACAGCGCTCGATAATGTATAACGGGGAGATCAAATCCCGATCCATTCCAGGACACAAGGGTTGGGTCGTATCTATCTATGCCACTAAAAAATCGTTCTAAGAGCTCCTTTTCTGTCGAATCTGTGTCACCCAAGCTCCAGACCCGAAAACCGTCATCCTCCTTCAGGGCAACGCCTATCGCCACTATACGATGGTAGTGNAGAGCTAAAAAATCAGAACCGCCGGTTTTTTGCCGTCGACGGTGTGCCATTGCTCGAACGACATCTTGATCATCTATGCCGTCTAACTCAAGCGCAGTCCTTCCAGAAACTGCGTCTGGTACTGTTTCTATATCAAACACAAGAATTGGTGAGTTGAACATTGCTCGCCTTAGATAGGCTTAACTTCTATAGCAACTNNATTGTGGCATTATCTTGCACGTNACATCGTCAATCTATGGACGACAAAATCAAATCTCTCAATCCCTCACCNCCTTTTGGAATAGTTATCGGTTCTGGTGATTGACCGATTGCGATGTCCGGATCTTTCAGCCCATGCCCGGTCAAAGTGCAGACCACAANTGAATCATCTTGAATGTTTCCNTTTTCCATCTCGTCNCAGAACCCTGCTATTGCAACGGCTGACGCCGGTTCACAAAAAATNCCACAACGATCCGCCANCATTTTTTGGGCTAAGAGAATCTGTTCGTCATCGGAACCTCTAAACCAGCCATTTGATTCGATCACAGCGGTATTAGCTAGATTCCATGACTGTGGATTGCCGATACGGATGGCAGTGGCGATCGTTTCCGGTTCTTCAATGGGAGCACCAACCAGAAATGGTGCGGCTCCGGCGGCCTGACACCCAANCATTCNTGGCTTGGCGTCCGTGATTCCTGCATCAACATATTCAACATATCCCATCCAGTATGCGCTGATATTCCCGGCATTACCGACCGGGAGGAAATGATAATCGGGCGCGGAACCAAGTTCATCCACCACCTCAAAAGCGGCTGTTTTCTGACCCTGTAGCCGGAAAGGATTGACNGAATTGACCAAGGTAACTTCTGCCTCCTCGGGTATTCGTTTGACGATCTCCATCGCATCGTCAAAATTCCCTCCAATCTGAACAACTTTAGCACCGTGCATCATCGCTTGGGCAAGTTTACCAAGTGCAATCTTACCCGCGGGTATAACTACAAAAGCTTGAACGCCAGCGCGAGCTGCATATGCTGCNGCGGAAGCAGAGGTATTACCGGTCGACGCGCAGATAACGGCCTTACTGCCGCTGTGTGATGCCATTGACAAAGCAACTGTCATCCCCCGGTCTTTAAAGGAACCAGTGGGATTAAGACCCTCGCATTTGGCATACACATGAATATTTCGTTTTGGATCTGACACAGCTGGCAGATGAACCAACGGGGTATCGCCCTCGTTGATGTGTATCGCTTCAGCATCAGGAGGTATCGGTAGCCTATCTCGATAGGCAGCAATAATACCGCCATTGANTTTTCGGACGGTCAACTCGTCTGTACCTCGTCATCCATGGTCTCAATTCGAANTCGAACNACCCTTTCTTTGATCGTTTTCAATCTCTCCAGTTCCGGAATGGCATGTAGCATCTGGGATTCGATCGTTCTGTGTGTGAGGATGACAATAGATACCGGTTCATCTCCAGTACTNGTCCCCTTCTGCCTTATAGAATCAATACTAATNCTGTGTTCACCGAGAATTCTGGCGATATCTGCCAAAACCCCCGGCCTGTCTAACGCTAGCAAGCGAAGATAATAAGCAGTTTCAATATCCCCAATCGAACCACACATATTTTGGGANAGCTGTNCCGGTTGAAATGCCAAGTGAGGCACCCTATTCTCTCGATCTGTAGTTAGCGTTCTAACGACGTCAACAATATCTGCGACTACAGATGAAGCGGTTGGTTTGGCCCCCGCACCAGCACCATAATGCAGCGTTGGACCGACAGCATCGCCATGAACAAGAATTGCATTCATTACGCCATCAACGTTCGCCAGCAGATGATCCGCCGGTATTAGACAGGGGTGGACTCTGAGTTCTATTTTTCCTTTGTGCCGCTTTGCTATTCCAAGATGTTTGATGCTATATCCAAATTCCTTAGCATATGCTATGTCCTGTTGGTGTATTTCGGTTATCCCTTCTACAAAAACCGCGTCAAAGTCTAATGGGATGCCGAAGGCAATAGACGACAATATAGTCAACTTATGGGCTGCGTCGATCCCTTCTATATCAAAAGCAGGATCCGATTCAGCATATCCAAGTCGCTGAGCCTCTGCCAGTACCTTACTGAAGGAGCTCGCTTTCTTGTGCATTTCTGAGAGTATGAAGTTTGTCGTCCCATTTACAATTCCGATGACTCGTTCAATTCGATTGCCAGTGAGTCCTTCGCGCAGAACCTTGATGATGGAAATCCCTCCTGCAACCGCGGCTTCGAATGCGACAACCAGGCCCTTGTTCATAGCTACCTCAAAAATATCATTGCCATGAATGGCAATAAGGGCTTTGTTGGCCGTAACTATATGTTTGCCCTGTTTCAGGGCCCTAAGAGCAACTTCTCTGGCGGTTGATTCACCGCCCATTAACTCAACGATAAGATCGATGTGTGGGTCATCGGTTACTTCGAACGGGTCATCAGTCAGTTTGAAATCACTGATATTGCAGGCTCGTTGTTTAGTAGTATCATTAACCGCTACTGCCCTGATATTGATCTGGCGACCTGCTCTACGAGTGATTTCTTCTGCATTTTTGTCGAGTAAATTGACCGTTCCTGCGCCAACTGTACCTAGACCAATAATGCCGATTTGTACAGGTTTCATGTCATTAACGTCATGCACCCAAGGGCTGGCTAACGGATATAGCAACGAAGCTATGCGCCCTTAGTTTAGATGGAATATGCACCTATTTTATCGTATGTTGGCAACGACAACGTAGTTGGTGTCGATAATGTTCAACAAAACACCAGGCCTTCCCAACCAACGATAAGCTATCCCCTGAGCTAGATAACGTGGCCACCATAAATGTGATTCTTGAATTTTCACCCTTGCGGGTAATGGTAGGATCACAATCATTTGACGACAGTTTCATCGTAACGCCGGACACTGTTATATCGCCTTGGTTAAGAAAGAACAGGGGAACGCTCAGTAATTCTGATCTTTTTCCACTACTCGCGCTTGACGTTGATATTCTGCTGGTGGGTACTGGTCCAACCCAGGAAATTCCAGGTCCTTCTGTCTACAGAGCTTTTGTAGACAAAGGAATGTCTATCGAGTTTATGGATTCGGCGGCAGCGTGTAGAACCTATAACATACTTGTTGGCGAACAACGGCGAGTCGGGGCAGGTATCACACTACCGGTTGGATAGCAGACAGCGCCCACAATTTTATTGCCTGGCGGGCAGGTACATTAATGGATCTATTGGTTTTCCATCTAGACGGATCTCGAAATGCAGCCTGACCGTTTCTGCACCAGTACTACCCATGTGAGCGATTACCTGTTCCGCCCGCACCGAATCCCCTTCATCGACCACTAACAGACTGTTATGAGCATAAGCACTGAGAAAATGTTCGTCGTGCTTGAGAATCAACAGAAGCCCATAACCCCTTAAACCGGAACCAGCGTAGACAACCTTCCCAGCCGCTGCTGCCACTACTGGGCTACCCTCCACTCCTAGTATGTCTATGCCGTTGTTACCTTCTGTCGGGGAAAACTCGCTGAGAACGCGACCAGCACTCGGCCATGACCATACCTGCCTCTGGCTTGCGCTAGCGCTAGACGAATGCTGTTTAATCGAATTGCCTGAATCTTTCTGATCTTTCTCGGCAAGCGGTTGTGCACGTAGTTCAGTGTTCGCCAATGCTTTGACGACCGTCCGTGACCACTTTCCGCTGGACTGCTCCGATGCCTTGGCAGGACCTAACCGAATTTTCTGCCCCGGAGCCACATGGTATGGCGGACTTAATCTGTTCCAAAGCGCGACTTCACGATAATCCAGCCCGAATTCCCAAGCAATGGTATACAGTGAATCGCCCTGCTTCACTATACGTGCTGGATATCTTGATTGTTTCGGTGTCAGGTCGCTGACTGGAATCACTGGATTGCCACCACAACCGTTCAGTAATAAGGTTATTGACAGAGCAGCGGTTAGCTTGGTCAGTTTCATGGTTTGATCAGTGCAGCAGGATAAATAGAGCGACCAACAGAGCGATGACGGCCCACCCTAAAACATCGACATAGCGCCGGATAGCATTGACTAGATCCTCGTCGTTGGCAAAAAATGTCCCTGCAAAATAGATAAACCCCGCAACGAGAAAGAACCGAGCACCTCTACCGATAATGGAAGCCAAAACGAATGCCACCAACGACATTCCCATCATGCCCGCACTAATCGTAAAGATTTTATAGGGT
>PCBE01000019.1 GCA_002731295.1 Acidiferrobacteraceae bacterium
ACCATTCCAGGCAGTACCTCCGAGATCTTGATACCCGTCGCGCCGTAGTCAAGACGCAATGTCTCGCTTAATCCGTGTACTGCATGCTTGCTTGCCGCATAAGCAGCACAGGCCTTGTACGCCTGAATGCCGGCGACAGATCCAATATTCACGATGTGGCCGGTATTGCGCTCAACCATGGAGTCAAGCACAGTCCGGGTCACACGCATGAGGCCGATGACGTTGGTCTCAATCGTGGCAGCCCACTGAGCAGCAGTCCCTTCGTGAAACTGACGACGACCGCCAATGTCGTGGCCCGCGTTATTGACGAGAATATCGATATCCCGCCAGTCAAGGGGCAAGCGATCAAGTAATTTTGCGACCGATTCTTCATCCGTCACATCGAGCTCCAGCGCAATGGCTACGTCACCGAGCTCTGCGGCCAGTGATTCAAGATGCGGCAGCCGCCGGGCCGCACAGATCACCCGCGCACCGGCATCAGCGAGGGTGCGCGCTGTCTGTTCGCCGATACCCACACTGGCCCCCGTCACTAAAGCAATTTTCCCGTCCAGATGTCCCATCGATTTCGTCTCCCGTGATACTGTGGCGCCTGTTCTAGTCGAAATTAGCCATGAGCTGGCCGGCCAGTATAATTTGTCTCGTTCATCTTTCGCTGTATGCCGCGCGACCCGAACAACAACTGGACAAATCAGGCGTTTCCCCCAACCCGACCGATGCACATTATTCGAGATGGACCCGATCAGGCAGCGGCGGTGCTGATTCTGGCCCATGGTGCTGGTGCTGATTCCAACTCGGAGTTCATGGAATGGTTTGCACAATCACTGGCCGGCCCAGAGCTCACAGGTGGCCTAGCCGTCTGCCGGTTCGACTTCCCCTATATGATCACACGCCGCTCGACTGGGACAAAACGCCCCCCTGACCGAGCTGCTGTTCTCATAGAAACCTGGCATGCGGCGATTAATTGGGTTCGCCGATCCCCAACACCGCCGCACCGGCTTTTTATCGGTGGAAAATCGATGGGGGGGCGCATCGCCAGCCTGGTTGCGGAAGATGAAAAGGTCGACGGCATCGTCTGTTTGGGTTATCCCTTTCACCCGCCGGGTAAACCCGACAAACTCCGCACTGAACATCTCGAAGACTTAAACATTCCCATGCTGGTCTGTCAGGGCGAACGCGATGTCTTTGGTCACAGAACCGAGTCAGCTAGCTGGCAGCTGCCCCGTTCAATTCAATTCAGCTGGCTGACCGATGGTGACCACAGCTTCAAACCGCGAAAAAAATCGGGCTTGACTGAGGCAGACAATAGAACCACGGCTCGCCAGGCGATCATCAAGTTTATTGCCAAAGTACAGCGTTAATGCGAGGAAATCAGTCCAACTGTAGTTCTTTTAATTTACGGGTCAGCGTGTTTCGNCCCCAGCCCANGCGACGGGCCGCNTCCTGTTTTCGNCCGTGGGTAAATGACAACGCNGTCTGCAACAGCACCCNCTCAAACTGCGGGCCGATCTCGTCGAGGATTTCACTTTGTCCCAGGTCCAGTTTTCTCTGTACNGCGGTTTNAAGNTGTTGCTCCCAGCCCGAATCTGCNGCAGNCACACCAACACCGAANTCATCGGGTAGATCGGTNAGCGAGATCNNCCGCCCNGGCGCCATAACNGTCACCTGGCGACAGAGATTTTCCAGCTGGCGCACGTTGCCCGGCCANTGTNGNCGGGCCAGTACTGNCAGTACTGAATCGTNAAGCTGCTTGGGCTCCACACCCAGCTCCCGGGCAGCCTGATCCAGGAAAAGCAGCGCAAGCGGTTCGATGTCTTCCTGCCGTGCTCGCAAAGGCGGCAGCGTCACGGCCATAACATTGAGCCTATGGTAAAGATCCTCACGAAAGCTTTGGGCTCGAACCTTGGCGTCAAGGTCCTGGTTGGTAGCAGTGATAATGCGCGCATCGGTCCGTAACTGCTCATGTCCNCCCAGCCGATAAAATGTGCCGTCGGATAAAATCCTGAGCAACCGCGTTTGTAGGTCGATCGGCATATCGCCAATCTCATCGAGAAACAAAGTGCCACCGCGCGCCTGTTCGAATCGACCCTCGCGACGCGCATGGGCGCCGGTAAAAGCCCCTTTTTCGTGGCCAAAAAGTTCCGATTCGAGGAGTTCGGCGGGAATTGCCGCGATGTTGATTGCGACAAACGGACCGCTGTGCCGCGGACTGTTGTGGTGAATCGCACCGGCGACCAGTTCTTTCCCCGTGCCGGTTTCACCACAAATTAGCACATTGATGGTGGATTTTGATAGCCTGCCGATAACCCGAAAAACGGCTTGCATAGCCTTGGCTTCCCCGATGATCGACGCCTCGGTCATCTCGGCCTGTAGCGTAGGGGCTGGCGGTGTCTGACTGTGTTTTTCAAGCGCCCGGTGCAGCAGACCGACCGCTTCATTAAGATCAAACGGCTTGGGCAGATACTCAAAAGCACCTGCCTGATACGCTGACAGGGCGTTCTCCAGATCGGTGTGTGCCGTCATCACGATTACCGGCAATGACGGTGTTCGTTCATTCAGATACNGCAATAGTTCCAGGCCGTCGGTACCCGGCATTCGGATATCGGTNATGATTACATCCGGATTCTCAGACTGAACCTGGCGCAGAACATCACCAGCATTATCAAACACTGTCGTCCGCCAGCCAGCATCACTCAGCGCTTTGTCGAGCACCCACCTGATGGACGCATCGTCATCTACGATCCACACGCTGGGTTGTGCATTCATGATGGTTCCTCCACCGGCAGATATAAAGAGAAGCGCGTGTCGCCTGGCTGACTCATGCACTCGATCGCACCACCATGGCGCGACACAATGTCCTGCGCTATTGAGAGACCCAGGCCGGCACCGCCTGATCGGCCGGACACCATCGGGAAAAACACGTTTTCTCGTATATCGGCGGGTATACCGGGCCCGTTATCACTGATTCGGGCTTCGAGTACATGCCGGTGGCGACGATTACCCAGGGTGAACTGGCGCCGTATGCGTGTCAGCAAACCAATTTCCCCTCGGCCGTCCATGGCCTGTACGCCGTTACGAACTATGTTGAGCACGGCCTGAATCAGCTGTTCTCGATCCCCCATGATCTCGGGGATACTGGGATCATAGTCCCGGCTGAAGGTCAGCCCTTCCTGAACGTCAGCGAGCGTTAGTCTGCGTACATGTTCCAGTACAGCATGTAGGTTAAAGCAGGTTTTCTCACGCGTGGTGAACGGACCGGTCATCCGGTCGACCAGCGCACTCAGCCGGTCTGCTTCATGCATGATGATCCGGGTATATTCCCGGGACTCGCGGTCTGGCAGCTCCCTGTCTAGAAGCTGGGCTGCACCGCGCAGCCCCCCGAGCGGGTTCTTGATTTCGTGNGCCAGACGGTCGATCAGCATGGTAGACACCGCGTGGCGCTCCTGTGAACGAGTTTCCAGCGTGAAGCGTGACAAGTGATCAACGCGTACCAGTTCGACCAGCGCCAACTCCCCATCTCCAACCCAGCCAAAGGGGGACACTGTGCAGTCAACCACTAACGCATGTCCGTCGTTAGACTGTTTGAGAGTCAGTTCACGTAATGTGGTCGAACGACGCTCCCCGGTGGCCGCCAGGGCCGCCTGGAGCGGCGCACCGATCCCCAGCAGTTCATCGGTTCGTCGGCCACGTACTCGTTCAGCGCTGGCCGCCAATAGTATCTGTGCGGCGCCATTGACATAGTGGACCGAACCGTCAAGTTCCACCAGCAGGACGGCCGTCGACAGCCCATCGAGGATCTGGTCAGCGGGCAGTGTTTCCATCACAGTCAATCAGTTGCACCAAAACAGTGCGTATTGGCGCCGAGCGAGANGCACTCTGACCCCAGAACGCGGCGTCCGGTTCAGCGATCAAACGCTGTAATACATCTCAAACTCTGCGGGGTGTGTGGCCTGCNACAAACGTTGGACTTCCTCACTTTTGAGTTCGATATAGGCCTCTATCATGTCATCCGTCATGACGCCGCCGGCCTTGAGAAACTCACGATCTCCAGATANCGCTTCCAGAGCAACATCAAGAGAATGGGCAACCGTTGGGATGCNCTTTTCTTCCTCAGGCGGCAGGTCGTACAGGTCCTTGTCGAGTGGCTCACCGGGGTGGATCTTGTTCTGGATGCCATCTAGTCCGGCCATCATCATGGCCGTAAACGCCAGATAGGGATTGGCGGTGGCATCGGGGAAACGGATCTCTATACGTCGACCCTTCGGATTTGACACATACGGAATACGACAGGATGCCGACCGGTTACGTGCAGAATAGGCCAGCATGACCGGCGCCTCAAATCCCGGCACCAGACGCTTGTAACTGTTGGTGCTCGAATTGGTAAAGGCGTTGAGCGCACGCGCGTGCTTGAAAATTCCACCGATGTAATACAACGCCATCTCGCTCAGCCCGCTGGGATGATCACCGGCAAACATGTTGTCTCCGCCTTTGAACACGGACTGGTGAACATGCATGCCCGAACCATTATCACCCACCAGCGGCTTGGGCATGAACGTCGCCGTCAGGCCATGTACATGGGCGACGTTGTGCACACAGTACTTATAGACCTGCAGTTGATCAGCTTTTTTGACCAGCGTGTCAAAGCGCGTTCCGATCTCACCCTGACCGGCTGTGCCGACCTCATGGTGATGCACTTCCACATCAAGACCCATATCGGCCATGGCCAGGCACATAGCGGAGCGAACGTCCTGCTGTGAATCAACCGGCGGCACAGGAAAATAGCCCCCTTTGACACCCGGGCGATGTCCGATGTTGCCGTCTTCATAATCCTTGCCTGAACTCCAGGCGGCTTCCACAGATTCGATGTGGTAACTGGCTTCGCTCATCTCGTTGGTCCAACGCACTGAATCAAAGACAAAAAACTCTGCCTCAGGTCCGAAAAATGCTTCGTCTCCAATACCGGTGGATTTAAGGTAGGCTTCACCGCGTTTAGCGATCGATCGTGGATCTCTTTCATAGCCTTGCATGGTCGCCGGTTCGATCACGTCACACCGCAACAGCACGGTGGTGTCCTGCATAAAAGGATCTATCACCACAGAATTGGGATCCGGCATCAGAATCATGTCCGACTCATTGATCCCTTTCCAGCCAGCGATCGAAGAGCCGTCGAACATCTTGCCTTCTTCAAACGTTTCTTCGTCGACTGCACTGGCCGGCACGGAGACGTGTTGTTCCTTGCCTTTGGTATCGGTGAATCTGAAATCAATAAACTTCGCTTTACTTTCCTGAATCATATTCAGAGCATCGGCCGCTGACATCGTCTGTTACCTCGCTTTGGTTTGTGGCGATTCCTGCTACCTCGTGTCGTGAACACGGGACTTAGGCGCCGGGCATATTGGAAAAAGAACTGCTGTTTTAGTAGAAGCAAGTTCTGTGCCACCGAAAAACAACGGACTATTATACCCAATCTCGGTCAAACTGCACCATTATTGTGCATTAATGGAGTCAGTGCGCACAATTAATGTGCGTATAACGCACTAGACCGGGTTATGTGGGTGTCGACGTTGTAACGCGCAGAATCACCACCACACCCCCGGCATCCTCATTAGTCGCCACCACCTCGTGGCCGTGAACGCGACACCAGGCTGGAATATCATTCAGTGCGCCCGGGTCCGTACACTGAACCTCGAGTATGTCGCCCGTATTCAGCGCCTTGACGCGATCCTGCGTGCGGATCACGGGCATCGGGCACAACAGATTTCTGGCATCCAGGATATGCCGGCTCATACGTACCACTGGGCTGGGATCTCAGAAGACGGGAGTGGCTGGATGCACAATGGTACTGGATCACCCCGACCGAGCACGGCATCGAACGTAACCCGGTTTGCATCGCGACCCTGACCGAAGCGGGCAGCAATACGGGCAGCGAGCGCCATTTCTGATTCGTTCAGGTCACCTTCGATCAGCGTCAGCGGACCGTTATGGCTGGTCATCGTCAGGTGACTGAATCGATGCCGGTAACCTTGCAGATAATTGGTTTCTCCTGCATCTCTGGCGATGATCAGTTTGAAATGGGGTCGGGGACGGATGTGTCGACCAACCTTCAACAGCATAATGTCATCGAGTTCGTAGGTTTTCTGACCCCTGGATTGCCATAGATCGTTGAGCTTTCGCGAGTAGGTCGTGTCGGTCAGAAAACAGCAGCCACCTGCCGGCTGCGCGTAATCCTCTATCCCCAGGGCCGCCGCCAATGCCATCTGTGGTTTTCGGCTGCGGCCACTGAAATCATAGAGTGACTGCCGATCGACCCAGCCGTTGCGTTCAGCCGCTGTGGGGGATTGAAGTTTCGCGCATAACGGTCGCAACAACAGATCGCCGGCGCCTGATTCCCGCTGCACAACCGGGAAGGTTTCGCGTCTTTGCGACATAGGCCTTTGGCCCACAACTTCGCCTGTAACAATAAAATCAAACCCGTGCGCTTGCATCCATTGTCGAGCTTTTCCGACCATGAACGACTTACAGTCCAGACAAGGATTCAGATTAGCGCCGTAACCATGTCGGGGGTTGATCACCACATCCTTATATTCCTCGATGACATCGATAATGTGGAGTTTTATGCCCAGTTGCTCGGCTACCCATAGCGCATTGTTGCGCTTTGGGCGCTTACGATCGTGGTTTCGAATGGCATGTGTGTGTCCTTCAACGCAGAACCCGGTAAAGAAATTAAGCCCCTCAACATGCACGCCCTGATCCTTCACGACACGCGCGGCCAGCATCGAATCCAATCCACCTGAAATCAGGGCCACAGCTTTAGCTTGATTCTGGGCATTGGTCGTCATTGTTTACTCCGTGCTGACACAGCACAATTTTACCAACTTACCAACCGGGTCACCCGGTGCCCCGACTGTACTGCTGCGACAGTACCAAGCGCTACCGTTATAATCTCCACGGTATCAAAGCGTCTACCAGAGGGGGCTCTTCCCGTGCATTTTCAGGAACTTATCCTGCGCCTCCAGAATTACTGGGCCGCGCAGGACTGTGTGATCTTGCAACCTTACGACCTTGAGGTCGGCGCGGGAACATTTCACACGGCCACTTTCCTTGCCGCGATCGGCCCTGAGCCGTTGCGTGCCGCATACGTTCAACCCTCACGCCGACCTACCGATGGCCGCTATGGCGAAAACCCCAACCGCCTGCAGCATTATTTTCAATTTCAGGTAGTTCTGAAACCGTCACCGGACGACTTCCAACAACGCTATCTGGGGTCCTTGGAAACTCTGGGGATAGACTTTCTACGCGATGACATCCGATTTGTAGAAGATGACTGGGAATCACCGACACTCGGAGCCTGGGGCCTGGGTTGGGAGGTATGGCTAAACGGGATGGAGGTATCTCAATTCACATATTTCCAGCAGGTCGGCGGGTTGGACTGCCATCCGGTCACCGGTGAGATCACCTACGGACTGGAACGCGTTGCGCTTTACCTGCAGGGCAAAGACAACATCTTCGACCTGAGTTGGAATGCACAATTCAGCTATGGTGACCTTTATCGTCAAAATGAAGTCGAGCAATCCGCCTATAATTTTGAACACGCCGATGTCTCAGCGCTGCTTCATCAATTTGATGTTTGCGAGAATACCTGCCTCAAACTGCTTGAGGTGAACCTGCCGCTACCTGCTTACGAGCAGGTACTCAAGGCGTCTCATACGTTTAATCTTTTGGATGCACGACACGCGATTGGTGTAACCGAACGAGCGCGCTACATTGGCCGGGTTCGTACACTCGCCCGGGGTGTGGCCGAAAACTACTATCAGCGTCGGCAGCAACTCGGCTTCCCGCGGCTTAGATCATAACCATGACTCGCACACTGTCTAAAGCCAAACGTTCTAGTGCCGCGACACTTCTGGTGGAAGTGGGCACCGAAGAACTCCCGCCACGAGCAATCGCCCGCCTCGGTGAGGCATTCGCCACGGCCCTGGCCAAGCGCCTCTCGGAGCACGCTCTTGTGGATGATGCCATGCCTGTTTGGTACGCAACCCCCCGTCGTCTTGCGGTAACAATACCGGCGGTTTTACGCCGCCAACCCGACCGAATTTCTGAACGCCGTGGACCCGCATTAACCAAAGCATTCGATGCGGCAGGGTTACCGACTGCTGCGGCAACCGGTTTTGCGGGATCTTGCGGGGTGAGCGTTGACCAACTGGTTCAAAATGAAACAGACAAGGGCACGTGGCTCGTGCACCGGACATCGCAGCCCGGGGCGCTCGCCCGTGACCTCGTGCCGGAGAGCATCGAAAGCGCTCTGACTTCGTTGCCAGTACCCAAAATGATGCGCTGGGGGTCGGGGACTGCAGAGTTTGTCCGGCCGGTGCACTGGCTGGTGGTGTTGCACGGCCGGCAGATCATTCGCTGCTCGATTTTCGGGGTGCCGTCGAGTAATACCAGCCATGGCCACCGCTTCATGTGCACAACCCCGGTGCCACTCACATCAGCCGACAGTTACCGCGAACACTTGAAAAACTCAGGCCACGTCATCGCTGATTTTTCCGAGCGCCGGTCGACCATCGAGACACAGATTAAGCGCCTGGGACAACGAGCGGGCGGAGTGCCGGTAGTCGATACTGCTCTGCTGGAGATAGTGACCGGCCTGGTGGAAAAACCCCACGCACTGCTGGGCAGTTTTGAACCGGCGTTTCTGCAGATCCCCGCAGAAATACTGATCTGTGCCATGCGCGATCATCAGAAATATTTTCACCTTGTCGATGAACGGGGGCAACTGTTGCCCAAGTTCATTGCAGTAAGCAACATTCGCAGCAAACAACCGGCCCGGGTCCGTCAAGGAAATGAGCGCGTGCTGCAGGCCCGCCTTTCGGACGCGCGCTTTTTCTGGGATGAAGACCGTAGACGAACACTTGAATCCCGTATCGCCGATCTCGAGAGCGTTACATTCCATCATGAACTGGGAAGCCTGTGGGATAAAACGGATCGACTGATCGAACTCGCCGGGCATCTCGCCAGGCTTCTTGGCGAAAACGCCGACAGCTGTCAACGAGCAGCTCAGCTGTGCAAAGCCGACCTGGTCACCGATATGGTTGGTGAATTTCCGGATCTGCAAGGCGTCATGGGCCGCTACTACGCAATTCATGACCGTGAAAAGAAAGCGATCGGGAGGGCGATAGAAGAGCATTATCATCCCAGACATGCAGGCGACGCTCTACCGCAATCCAAGGTTGGCCGTATCCTGGCCGTGGCTGACCGAATCGACTCCCTGGTCGGCCTGTTCGCGGTCGGCGAATTCCCCAGTGGTGACAGCGACCCCTACGCTCTGCGACGGGCAGCATTGGGGATTATCCGCATACTGGTGGAAAAGAAAGTCGACTTGGATATCGCCCACCTGGTGGATCTGAGCGCAGCAGCCTACGAGCAGGCTGGGCTTATCATCGATACGCCCGTTCGACAGCAGGTAAGGGACTTCATCGTAGAACGTTATCGCGCACTTTACCTCGCTGCTGGATTCCGCAATGACGAAATTTCTGCCGTCATCCAAAGTGGTGCAACTCGGCCGCTGGATTTCGACCGACGGCTAAAAGCGGTTTCGAAGTTTCGCCGCGCACCAACGGCCGCCAATCTTGCTGCGGCGAACAAACGCATCCGTAATATCCTACGCAAAGTTGATCAGCAGGTGCCGCTTAAGATTAATGAACAGTTGTTCGAACATCCGTCCGAACACGATCTGTCGGCTGCCCTGGTACACATCTCAACAGAGGTGTCGCCACTGATTGAGCGTGCTGACTACGCCGGGGCGCTGCGACAGCTCTCTGCCCTCAGTGTCCCGGTCGACCAATTTTTTGATGATGTCATGGTGATGGCTGAAAATCCTAGGTTGCGCAGCAATCGCCTTGCGCTTCTGAACCAACTGGCAACCCTGTTTCTGGCAATTGCCGATATCTCTGTTCTGCAGATGTCTGATTGAACGATGTCCAACGATCGATACAGCGCTATGCTTACTGCAGTACAGCGATTCCACGACAAGCACGGGTTCCGCGAATCCGGGGGCGAAGATCTTCCTTATCGGGTTGCGCTGATGGCGGAAGAACTGGGCGAGATTTCTGCCTGTATCACTAAAGGTAAGACCAAGGAAGCACTGGCTGAGGAATGTGCTGACCTGTTGATTTTGCTTATCGGCACCGCGATATCCGCCAACCTAGACTTAAGTGAGGCATTCTGGCAGAAAATGGAGAAGATTGAGCAGCGTCCAAGCCGCATGATCGATGGTCGAATCCGCGTTTCGGAATTTGGGAGTTGATGACTGTGTCTCTGGTTATCCTGGATCGCGACGGTGTAATCAATCATGACTCTGACGACTACATAAAATCGCCGGACGAGTGGCAACCTTTACCCGGCAGCCTGGAAGCGATTGCCCGACTTTGTCGTGCAGACTACACGGTGGTCGTGGCAACCAATCAGGCCGGAGTCGGCCGAGGTTTGTTCAGCCTGGAAATGCTGACCTGCATACACCGTAAAATGGCATCGAGTATCCGCGACAAAGGCGGTAGACTGGACTCGGTATTTTTCTGTCCCCACAGCCCCGCTGATCAGTGCGGTTGCAGAAAACCAAAACCCGGTATGCTTCTGGAAATCAGTGACCGACTGAATATAGGGCTCTCTGGTGTACCCGTTGTGGGGGATTCACTGCGTGATCTCGAAGCAGCGGCGGCGGCGGGCGCCATGCCGGTAATGGTTAAAACGTGTCGGGGTCAACTTACGCAGGAAAAGCTCTCACAAGGCGAGCTATCTCACGCTCTGGGACAGACGCCGGTTTATGCGGATCTGGCCGCATTCACCGACGCAGTGCTGGATGGCAACCTGGAATCAGTTGCTCGCCACACAGACCAGGGGACGCACCACTAACCCGCGGCGACTTGGAGAACTTCGTGTCTTTCACCGTTTGGTTACGCTCCAGTCTGTTCTTCGGTGGAATGGTGGTTTCGATTTTGGTCTTCTGGCCGGTTTCGATGGTCGCCTGGGTGCTGCCTATCGTTCAAAGGATGCGGGTCATCGGCGCTTGGGCATGGTTCATCAACCGATGGCTCGGTGCCACCTGTGGGCTGCACTATGAGGTCAGCGGGCTAGAAAACCTGCCGCAACAACCCGGCGTAATTCTTTCAAAACACCAATCAGCGTGGGAGACGATTGTGTTCCAGGTCATCTTTCCGCCACAGACCTGGGCGCTAAAACGTGAAGCGTTATGGATCCCCTTTTTCGGTTGGGGCCTCGCTGCAACAGATCCTATTGCGATTAACCGTTCCACCCGTGTGCGCGCACTCGATCAACTCTGTGAACAAGGCAAAATCAAGTTGGCTGAAGGCCGTTGGGTCGTGATTTTCCCAGAGGGGACGCGTATACCGCCGGGTGAGCAAGGCCGCTATTTTCCCGGCGGGGCAATGCTGGCCGTCAGGGCCGGCGTACCTGTTATCCCCGTTGCACACAATGCCGGACAGTACTGGGGTCGGCGAAGCTTTCTAAAATACCCTGGCACCATCACCGTTAGGATCGGACCTGCCATCGACACCCGGAACGTCAAGGCCCGTGAAGTCAACAAGGCGGCCGCGGTCTGGATCGAAGACACTATGCAGGAACTCTACCGCAACAATCCGCCATCCCCGACAACACCCTGAGCCCCCTTAACGGACATCCTCCAGAGATCGGGTTCGACACGCCGCTGGTGAGTCGCTCAGTACAGCGGTCAGGTTGGCAAAGTCTTCAGCACTCAGCATCTCCGGTCTAACCTCTGGATCGATGCCACAAACTGAAAATGCGTTTTCNGGCTGATAGTGCTTAAGGGCATTACGTACAGTTTTACGCCGCTGGGAAAACGCCGTTCTGACCAACTCTGAGAACGCCTGCTCATCAACCACAGGACCGATTGGTCGGGGACGGGGGGTCAAGCGGATCACCGTCGATTCAACCTGGGGAACCGGTGAAAATGATGTCGGATCGACGTTGAACAGGCTTTCGACGGTGCAGACGCGACCGATCATGACTGTGAGTCGCCCATAATCTCGTGAACCCGGTGCCGCTGCTAGGCGCTGCGCCACTTCTCGCTGCAACATAAACACCGCGCGGTCAATACAGTCCACCACACTCAGCAATCGGATCAGCAGTATAGAAGCGATGTTGTAGGGCAGGTTACCGACCAGAACCAAGCTACCCCCCAGNGGAGGGACCAGTGCTCGAAAATCAAAGGTCAGCACATCCTGCTGATGAACCGTCACCCGACTTTCATCATCGTAGGATTCATCCAGGATCCTGGCGAGATCACGGTCCAGCTCAACCAGATGAAGTAANCGGCAGCGTGCTAACAACGATGTCGTGAGTGCGCCCCGNCCCGGCCCGATCTCGACCAGCGTTTCTTCTGAGCCGATCCTGACACTTTCCACAATTCGGGCGATGACCCCGCGGTCGTGCAGAAAGTGNTGGCCGAATCGNTTGCGCGGTCGCAGTCGATCACCGTGATCAGTNGGCACGAGTCATCCATTTGGCCCATCTGAGCGCAGCCTTCAAGCTGGAAACCTGCGCTGTGCCGGTGCCGGCCAAGTCCAGTGCNGTGCCGTGATCCACAGACGTCCTAACGATCGGCAAACCCAGCGTAACATTCACGACATCACCGAACCCATGGTGCTTGATGACNGGCAGNCCCTGATCGTGATACATGGCNACAACNGCATCCAGNGNTNCGAGTTGGCGGTCTGTAAATGCNGTATCTGCCGGCAGTGGCCCCACCAGCTCGAAACCCTCCGCACGCAGTGTCTCGAGCACTGGNGTAATAACGTGAATCTCCTCCATCCCCAAGTGTCCGTCTTCNCCNGCATGNGGATTCAGCCCGCACACACCAAGGACCGGGCGCGTGATTCCGAACCGGNGCTCAAGGTCANCGACCACCGTGCGCAACACNCTTTCCAGCCGGTCNGCTGTTACGGCANCCGGAACCTCNGCCAGAGGCAGNTGNATCGTNACCANCACNACTCTTAGNGTNTCTGTTGCCAGCATCATCACGGGCTGTTCAGTACCACAACGNTGTGCAATGAATTCAGTGTGGCCAGAAAAAACGTGNCCGGCATCGTTGATTACACCTTTNTGAACCGGGCNGGTCACCATCGCTCGGTAATCGCCGGCCANGCATCCATCCACCGCACGNGCCACGGTCTCNATCACATAGGGCACATTGGCTTGATCCAGCTGACCGGGCAAACTACTCGTGCNCAATGCAACCTGTTCAACNCGNGCCGTAGCNCCAGGACCTGCAACACCCGAGTCNGTCAGAGCCAGTTCGAGCCCNATCNCTGCCGCCCGCTGCAACANCAGTTCNCTNTCTCCCAACACAACCAAAGGCACAGCNCAGGAATCCTGCAACAACTGGACAATCANTTCCGGNCCGATGCCAGCCGGTTCGCCNGTAGTNACAACNATCGGACNGTCGGAATNTTGACCATTACTGTTCATCGGGGTTACTCATCCAGTAGGCNAACGTTTTGTAAGGNGTGTCCANNNTTTGAGTCCAGGCAANGACNGCCNTTTTATCCGTCGGNCGATTCTGACTGAGCTTNTGGTGAGTACGCGCTCGAGCGGGTTCAAAGCATATGCCAAAAACAGCTTNCGACAACTGTTCGATGTAATCCGAAGGTGNGTCACTAAGCCGCCAGTCAGATCCCTGGCTACGCTCAAACTGATCAACCTGGTGTTCCAAAAGGGCTAACAGGTTCTGGTCCGGAACCTTTTTAAGCGTGCCGAAAAACTGTGCGGCTACATAATTCCAGGTCGGTACAACTTTACCGCTTTTCGGTTTCTCCGCGTAAATTGACGGCGACACATAGCCATCGGCAGCCTGAAAAACCAACCGGCAATGAAGCGACCCCTGCATGAGCAGCTCGTAGAGTGGATTAGTCTTAACCAGGTGCCCTTCCAATAAGACCTTACCGGCCCGCCGAACGATGACAAGGGGTGCAAATACTGCATCACACAACGTGCCGTCTTCAGGCTGAATACAGGCAAACTTAACCTTTTCAGCCACGTCAAAGGCGCGCTCCGGGTTGTCATCGGAAAACAGCTCTGGTGGGTAGTGTCTTGCGGTCACTGCGAATACAGGCGCGGCACAGGTGGGTTATTCGATGGTAACGAAATGATGGGGTTCGATCGTAAGTTGATGCATTAGTTATTTCTCTGGAATATTTTTTCGGTTTCTGTCTTCCGGTAAGCCTTGCATCCTTAATTCATCTATCGGGTCTGTTTATACGAAACGACCGCCCGCATTCTTATCAACTTCTATGACCCTATTCCAATCCATCACCCCTCGTCTCCGATTTGCATATTCTATTCCATCATTCACCCAACCCATCTTAACCAGTATGTCTAATCACATCTGCAAATTACTCATCAAATTAGCGAGCCGTTTCGGGCTTGTAGAAAAATAGCGTGCCGTTGTCTGGATACTGGAATGACCCATCAGCAGCTTCACGCAATTGATATCGGCACCTTGCTCTATCAGGGTGGTTGCGAACTTTCTGCGACCACTGTGACTACTTGCATTTCTAAATCCGGCATCGTCATAGATGCGTTTGATTAGATGGGCCATAGAGTTGGGTGAGAAGAAACGACCCTTCTGGGACTTGAATAACGGACCGGATGGTTCAACGAACCGACTACGCACTT
>PCBE01000020.1 GCA_002731295.1 Acidiferrobacteraceae bacterium
CCATTCGCAGACTCGAAGTGATACATATCGAAGCCGGCATCTCGAAAGAATTCGATACGATCCAGTGAGCGACCGCAGCAGTGGAGAATAACCGGAGCAGGCACCTGCGGCACGAGCGCCTGGTGTCGCCACAGTAGAAAATCCCGATACATGGTATTTCGGATCAGATCACCCGTGGCGTGATCGGCCCAGACAATCGCGTCTGCTCCAGCGGCCAACTGCGCTTTCGCAAACATAATCGGTACCTCGGATAACGTATCGAGCGACCTGCGAACACGTTCGGGATCTGCGAGGGTATCCATGAGGAACTCCTGAACGTTATAGACATGATAGGACAACGTCCACGGTCCCATGACCTTACCGAGGATCATGACCTTATCGCCAAAATGCTCTTTCAGAAGACGAATGGCGTCGAGGCTACACTTGACATATTTATCTTCTAGAAATGAGTCCGGAAAACCCTCAGGCAATCGTATTTCTGCCTCGCGGTCGGCCCAGGGTGCGTACTGCGGTGTCGGTAGGTTACCCGGATCACTGAAGTCAACGACACAGCCGAGCGCCGTGGCTTCTTGAGCAATACCAAATATCGGCATAACACTGTCGAAGCCCATCACATCGTGGGCACTAGCAGCCAATTCAGCCATCGGCTCTGGATCCGTATTGGCCTCAGGAAAATGAGAACCGACCATGTCCATCAGCTCAAAATTCACAACGGACGTGATGCTCGCTGCACAGGGCCGGTCCAGCGCTTCGCCATTCAGGGCTGAAAGAAAACGCTGCTTGGGTGTCATCGCTTCTACGCCCATATCAAATGCCCCTGTTCCTGCTACCGTGTTATTCGAGCAATACTAGCTGAACTTAACCGAAGGACTCAAGGCACGCTTGAAATACTTCCGTCTTCTGGGAGTTGCGCAGGAGATACGCCGATCACTCAGCTGACCACTACAACCTTGTTTCTACCGCCTTCCTTGGCCTGATAGACCCCTGCATCGGCTCTGGATAACGTCTCCTCTACCTTCTCGCCATCGCGGTACAAACTCACGCCAGTACTGATCGTCAGGTTGAGTACATGTTCATTCCACTGAAGCGGAGATTTTTCCAGGGTCTGCCGGATGTTCTCGAAATCAGAATCGGCCTGCGCAAGGGCTGCTGTCGACTGCTGGGATACATCAGGGATTGTGATGAAAATTCCAAACTCCTCACCGCCAAGACGACCCAAACACCCCAGCTCATCAAGGCCGTGCCCGATAATATCAACAACATGCTTGATCGCTTCATCACCGCACTGGTGGCCGTAGGTATCGTTCACTTTCTTGAACAAATCAATATCACATATGGCGACTGCAACGGTGTGATCCGCCTCTCCGGCAGCAATTGCGGCCTCAAGCTGCTCGTGCCAGGTGCGACGGTTAAGACAGCCGGTGAGAGGATCATGCTCAGCCAGCCAAGTTACCCGTGCCATGGCGGCTTCACGCTCAAGCAGGTTGATGTAAGCTTGTGAGTGGTAGCGGATTCTCGCGATCACCTCGAGTGCGTTGGGTAATTTCACCATGTAGTCATTTGCGCCCAGCGCAAATGCTTCGGCCTTGACCTCAGCTTCCTCTGTACCCGACAAAACAATGAGCGGGACTGCTGCCAGCCCTTTTTCAACTCGGAACCGCCTCACGAGTTCCAACCCATCGAGTTCGGGCATCACCAGATCCTGAAGAATCACCGTGGGCTGAACCTCGAGCGCTTTAGCAACTGCTTCAGTCGGATTCTGACAAAAATGGAACACAATATCCGATTCGCTTTCAAGCATCGAACGTACTGACTCACCGATAATTCGCTGATCATCAATCAATAAGACCACGATGTTCCTTGATGATGTGAGGCCTGTCTCCAACGCTGTTGTGGCGATCGGTCGACTTGCTACGTTTGAACCGCTGGGCTTATCTCCACCGTCCAATTCGCGCGGGTCCATCGGTGCACCCCGCAGTATTGAGCTAGGGGCGATCGCATCATCTCCCTTGCCTATAAGTAACCCAACTCGAGACTTGGCCTGTTCGATGTCGTCGTGCCGTTCAATTTCTAATGTCCGTATGTCGCCTGACGGGGAACCCGAGAAGACTGTCAGTAGCTCCAATGCCACCGCTAGAATCGGCAGATGGTCAACTGCCAGAAATTCAGGGGCTTTCTGTACTTGCTTAAAGTATGTCTCCAACATGCCGGCCAGACCGGCAATGGCGGATAGACCGACAATGCCTCCGGCGCCTTTAATCGAATGTGCACCGCGGCCCATCACTGCCAGCACCTCGCGATCTACGTTACCCGCTTTCAGATCTTGTAACCCAGATGCCATAGACGCTGCGTGTTCACCCGCCTCGGCAAGAAAAAGATCCATCATTGGTTCTTCAGACTCCAAACGGTGGTGAACCTGGGTAGAGTCCAACTCAGCATTTACCACAACCCCAGCAGTTTGTTGAGAAGCACTGGAACTGTCCGGCGCTCCCGAGATCAGTCTGCGAACGAGTGATTGCAGTTCATCGGGTGCGAACGGTTTACAGATATACCCATCGGCACCGAGAAATTCGGCGCCCGACACAACCTGTTTTTCGGCAGTCTGTGCAGTCAGAAACAGCAACGGTATAGACTGCCAATCCTCGTCCATTTTGATAATGCGAACGCATTCGTCACCACTCATCTCGGGCATGTTTCGGTCAATAATGATCAGACCCGGAAACTCTGTATCGACAAGAGAAGACAACCAGTGCAGGGCCAAGGCACCGTTTTCTCTTTCGGTAACCTCATAACCCTCTGTCATACCCTCAAGAATGGACCGGGCATAGCGCCGGATCGTGACTGAATCATCAACCAGCAAGATAGATTGGTTCATCAACTTAAGACCACTAATCGTCTATTATCGATTCGAAACCTGAAATTTTTAGTGCGTCCCGCTGCGGCTGGCTGATTCCAGCAAAAGACAACTGCTTTCCGTGATTCTTGGCTGAACGGTAGATCGTTACCAACCATTGAATTCCTGCAATATCGAGAGTGTCTTCGGCATGACTAAGATCAACCGTTAGTTGTCGCTCTGGCAGATCCAGTAACTGTTTGCCGATTTCTGTCACAGCGTCCAGATCCGGCCCGACCAGACGGCCCGACAGGACCAGCCTATGGCCTTTGAGGGAAGCAGTGGCTGCCATTATTTACGGGCTACGCTCGATCATTCTGGTTACCGGCGAAAAATCTCTCCCCGCACTTTCGTCAACCCGTCAATTTCGTAACCAATTTCGGTCAAGCTGAGGACTAGCCAGCCTCCTTCTTCCAGGTAACTGGCCAGCCGTTTCAATAGGGCTTGCCGTAGCGTGGTGTCGAAATAGTAGAAGACATTGCGGCAGAAAATCACCTGAAAGCGAGTTTCGATAGGATAGTACCGCTGCAGAAAGTTAAGACGACGAAATTCAATCAGGCTCGCAACTGATTTACTGATCTGGCACAAATCTTGTTGATCCGAATTGATAGGTCTGAAGTGACGATCCCGGAAACGTTCTGGCAGAGTATTCAGAGTCTCAGCTGCATACTGCCCACGCTGGGCCACAGTCAGCGCCTCAGTATTGACATCGGTTGCGAGAATTTTTAGATCCATCCCGGTCGACAGTTCCTTCGCAAAGAACTCCGACGCATCCAGTGCCAGTGAATACGCCTCCTGCCCGAACGAACAACCCGCGCTCCACAACCGGATTTTAGCAAGCTCAGATCTGGAAACTTTTTCTCTCAGCTCAGGGTAGATTTCACGCACCAGCAAATCAAAATGCTCTTTTTCGCGGTAGAAGCCCGTCTTGGTTGTGGTGATCGCGTTGAAAAACCTTTGCCGCTCTTGCCCTTCCTGGTCAGCAGCAAGCATTTGGAAATAGTCCGCATAGCTATCAAGACCAAGTTCCCCCATACGACGCTGTAACCGACCATGAAGCAGATAGGCTTTATCATCGCCCAAAAAGAGTCCCAACTGATCCTGGGTAAAGCTCTGATATTCCCTGTACTGGGACTCCGTCGGCAATTCAATTCCGGTTAGCGTCATCTGCGACCTTGGCAATTGTGCTCAGGCGATCTACTGATACCAGCAGTTAAGGGTAACCGTATGAACCCGATATTCCTGATGTCATTATCGGAATGGTTTCTCATCGTTCGAATCCGAGGATTTCCCCCCAAAATCCTTGTCGACGAGTTCAGCGGGGAGATACTCCGGTTCCTCGCCGATTTCAATNTCAGATTTATCCTCCAGCTGGCGTTCTGAAGAACTATCGTCAACACCGTCTTCAGTCAGATAGGGCGCATAATANTTAAGCTCTTCTTGGTCTTCGGTNTCATCGGCCACTGCTCCACCCCGCAGAGTACCTCGATAACGGTCATCGCCTTCCTCACCTTCATCAGAATCCTTGCGCGCCACCTGAAACGCTTTCAATAGCCGTGTAAGGCTTGACGTATCGTTCGCCATGCTGTGGCTCGCTGCCGAATTCTGCTCGACCAAAGTTGCGTTTTCCTGAGTCAGGCGCTCCATATCAGCGATGGCCTGGTTGACCTCACCAACTCCCTTGGCCTGTTCTTCAGAGGCTGTTTTGATGTTTTCCATCACGTCTGCCAATTCCCGGAACGCATTCTGGATATGGGTCAGACTGTCATTACTGCTCTCTTGTAAAGAACTCAACATTGACTCAACCTTTAAGCGCCGTTCTTCCAGACTACGGCCACCTTCTTCTACCGTACCCTGCCCTGCACTGACACTTTTCAGATTGGTCTCTACGAGACCGCCAATCTCTTCAGATGCTTTGGCTGAACGCGATGCGAGCTTACGGACTTCGGTCGCAACCACGGCAAACCCTTTACCATGCTCACCGGCACGTGCGGCTTCCACAGAGGCATTAAGCGCCAGCAAGTTGGTCTGAAATGCAATGTCGTTCATCAGCGTAACGATGCCTGCCATTTTCTCTGAATTGGAAGAAATCTCTGCCATTCCATCGACAACACGGTGATTGGTTTCCTGAACATTAGACAGCATCTCCTGGTTGGTCTGAATGGTGTCCTGTACAACATTCAGCAGGTTATTCCTGTTCTCATCAACATTCGTCTGTGTTTCCTGGGTGCGTTCATAAGCTTTTCGCGCATCTTCAGCGCTATTCTGAATGATGCTGTTCATCTGTTCCATGGAACTGGCTGTTTGCTGCAAGGCAGCACTTTGCCGATGAGTACGCTCGGAAAGATCTTTGTTCCCCGATGCTATTTCCTGGGATGCATGTTCTATATTGCTTGCGAAATCTTTTATTTCGATGATCAGGTCACTCAAACGCTGTAGGAACGAATTAAACCATCCGGATAGTTGACCCAGTTCGCCGCTCTCGGAGGCTGATAGTCGCTTGGTGAGGTCTCCTTCACCTTGTGCGATATCTTTGGCGACTTCAACCAGTTCGTCGACCGGTTTTGTAATTGATCGTTTTACAAAAAGACCAATCATCAAGCTGATTAGCGCGCCAACAACCGATAACCCAATCAGGATCCTAAGAAATCCTTCGCCATCGGTCAGTATGGTGTCACTGATATTCTTTCGTTCGTTTTCAATTGTAAATTCGGCATCTAACAATGCACTGGTAATTGCACTGTTCAATACACCAAAGCCTTTCGCTAACTGTTCACTACGCTCACGGGCTTCGGTTAGCTCTCCAACTGCCGCAAATACACCCATCATACTGTCATCGAAAGTCTGCAAGCTTTCGATAATCGGGTTGTTCTCAGTTTTATTGACGTAATCGCTGAGTTTCTCTTTGGTCTGAGTGTACTGCTCCCAAACATCGCTCAGTCGCTGCTTGCCCAATTGACGAGTCAATAAACCTCCGGAAGAACCGGCTATATCACCTGCCTGATTTTCAGTTTTCCCTGTCTGGATCGTGGTTAATTGTTCAATCTGGTCACGAAACTGATAAAACAAGTTGTCTTCAATATCAGCAGATTCATCGGATCCTTTTTCAATCCCGCCAACAGCCGCAAGAAACTTAAGCCAGTCCGGGTGATTATTGTGCAGCTGAGTTTTTATCCGATACTGGAACATCAGTCGCTTGCGAGTAGACTCTAGATCGTGCAAAGCATAGACCACGGCCGGCATCAGTTCCGTTGATTTGGTTGTTTTGTTTGCAAGCACCAACGCATGTGAGGCGATCTGATCAATAAGGGGACGAATATTTTTGTTGATCGCCTTCTGAACTGCAGTCAACTCCTCGCCCATTGTGACTTCGACCGTCGTTAAAGGCGAAATCCGGGCACCCCCTCTTTTTCCGATCACTTTAAGATTGTTTACAACATCGAACTGCTTATCGACCAGCCTTCCAATATTCTGATCAATTAATTTCAATGCTTTTTCGAGCGACTTTCTCGCACGATCTGCGGTTTGTCTAGTCGCATTAACATAAAAGGGTTGAGTTAAGGCCTCTAGCTGATTCTGTCCGGCACGAAGACTGTCGAGCTCGACTTTGTAATCACCTAGAGTACTTGAGCTGTAGTTGATGCTTCCGGTTAATCCTTTAAATGAATAAAAAACAATCCCTGCGATACAACCGATCACGATCACGTTGACCAGGAATATCAACAANAACTTTCGGCTGATAGTTAACCCTTTCATACTGATTCCTTGCGCGCACGGCGCTGATTAACACCTGACTCGGTTACAAAATAATTCACCAATTCTCCGGGGATGTCGTCAAGACTTATGACCCTGGCNGCNGCACCCTTTTCAATTGCGGCTCTGGGCATGCCGAAAACCACTGACGATGCTTCATCCTGGGCAATTGTCCACCCCCCGCTTTGGCGTATTTGAGCCATTCCGGCTGCCCCGTCTATGCCCATACCNGTCAACAATACGCCTGTGGCATTCTGCCCAGCATGGTTGGCTACTGACCCGAAGAGTTCATCAACTGACGGTCGGTGTCGATTGACGCGATCGTGATCAGACAGTCGGATCNGGTAATCGGCATTCTCACGAGCCAAAAGCATGTGACGATCACCCGGNGCAACGTAGATATGCCCCTCAATAGGTTTTATGCCATCGACGGCAACTGCAACCTTCATCTGACAACTGTCATCCAGACTCTTGGAAAAAGATTTCGTAAATGATGGCGTAATGTGTTGCACCAAAAGAATGGGCGGCATCTCACGCGGCAAAGTCCTCAGTATCCGCAGCAATGCCTGTGGCCCCCCGGTTGAGGCGCCTATGGCGATGAGCCGGTGATCTGATGATGCTTCGATTTTCGAACGCTGTTCCTGAGACACTGTGACAGGTCTCAGGGTGTCTTCCCGGAAAAACCGTGTAGCTGGCGTATCGACCCGCGCCTGACTTGCGGCTTTAACTTTCTCGATAATGAGCTCCGAGACTGCTGTCAGTCCTTGGCGNACTTCATAACGNGGCTTCTCGACAACATCCACCGCACCCAGTTCAAAACTGCGNAGTGCCGTCTCCGACCCTGCCTCTGTNTATGCACTCACCATCACCACGGGTAGTGGAGTNGATTTCATGAGTTTTTCCAAGAAGGTCAGGCCATCCATTCCCGGCATTTCAATATCCAATGTGATTACATCGGGTGACAGTTCCTGTATCTTACGCAAGCCAATCATGGCATCCGGTGCAGTACCAACCACTTCCAAACTATCGTCTTCGGAAAGAATGTTGGTCAACACCTGGCGAGCGACTGCCGAATCATCGATCACGAGTACCCGGCGAATGTCACTCATGAGTTATCTTCATCNGAAACGGTTTCACTCAGCGCCTCGAGCTCGCGAGCGGATAGCAAATGATCTACATCCAGCAGGATGACCATGGTGTCTTTAACATTCACAACACCCGCAATATAGTCAGAGTCGATTCCTGCTGTCAGGTGCTCCACTGATTGAACCTGTTCTTCTTCCAGGTGTACCACATCAGATACGGAGTCAATGATCAAACCCACCTGCTTGCCTTCGACCTCCACGATGATGATCACGGTATACCGGTCGTACACCGCATCGGCAAGCTGGAAGCGGATTCTAAGATCCATGACTGGGATTACCACGCCCCGCAGATTGATCACACCAACAATAAACGCAGGCATACCGGGAACCGGCGTCACCGCCCCTACCGGATAGGTGATCAGCTCACGTGCCCTCAGAATATCGACACCATATTTCTCGTCTCCCAGCGTGAAAGTAATCACCTGTGGGCCAGAACGAACCGTAAAATCGAGTTCAAACTCGTCGATCTCATCCGCAGCATCTATTACGGACATATGTTGGGCCCAGGTCGTTTCTTTGGATTCACTCATGATTTCCGTTACAACTCCATTCAAGCAGCGATTGCCGCAACATCGAGTATGAACGAGACTTTGCCATCGCCCATAATACTGGCGCCTGTCATCCCTGGCACTTGCACAAAGTTGTCATCGAGATTCTTGATTACCACCGGACGTTGATCAACGATCTCATCCACCATCAAGCACTGTTTGCTGTCAATGTGCTGTAACACCAGTAAAACTGCATCAGCAGGATCAGCAAATTCACAATCAATATTCAGTTGTCGATGGAGTCGCACCAATGGTAGAAACTCCCCACGTATCTCCACAAGCTCGTTATCACGCTTCATCTTTCGAATATCATCCGCCTTTGGCCTTATCGCTTCAACCACAGCCAGCAATGGCACAATAAAGGTCAATGATCCAACCCGAACAATCATGCCGTCAATAATTGCCAGTGTGAGCGGCAGCCTCATCCGGAGCGTTGTACCTCGTCCGGGCTCACTAAGAATATCGATTGACCCGAGTAGCGCCTCAATGTCGCGCTTGACACTGTCCATTCCAACGCCACGGCCTGAAATATCAGTGACTTCATCTGTGGTGGTAAAACCGGGCCGAAAAACCAGCTGAAGGAGCTGTTGATCAGACAGCTCATCGCTTTCGTCGATTAACCCCCGGTCCAAACCCTTTTGACGGATTCTCTGCACGTCCATGCCCTTACCGTCATCTTGGACTTCAACCATCACATGGCCACCCCGATGGAATGCCCGCAGCCAGATGGTCCCCACAGTATCCTTTGCTGCCTGACGCCGGTCTTCACTGCTTTCGATACCATGATCCATCGCATTTCGAATCAGATGAAGCAGCGGGCCGTGCAACTGATCGGTTACTGTTTTGTCCAGTTCAGTCTCTCCGCCTTCAATTCGCAAGCGAATTTCTTTGTTTGATTCAACTGAATAGTCTCTGACAACCCGGCGCAAGCGGGAAAATAGCGTTTCCACCTGAACCATCCTGACCGCTTGAATCTCGTCTTGCAAATCACGGACTGAACGACTGTTTTCCTCCAGAAATTCATTTAATGCACCAGCAAAATTTGGATCCAAGCGTTCGGCTTCTTCACACAGTTGAATTAGGCGAGATTGGTTGATAACAGTCTCGCCAATCAGATTCTGTAATCGTTCGAGTCGGTCAATACTGACCCGAATTGATTTTCCCGCAGTTCCATCAGCACGCCCACTGCCACTCGCAATGTTGGCAGGTTCGGTCGTCTTGAAGCCAGTCACTGGCCCGGTAACCGAAGCTGTGAGCTCTGATGTTCCCACGGGGGTCGATTGCACGTCGTCCTCTGCCCCTGCCACTGCTTGGGCAATTTGAGCCTTGTGTGCCTGCTCAACCGTGTCAGTTTCCTCCGGCGTAGCATCAAAAGGCACGACACTGAGTTCATTACCTTCCTTAAAAAACAGTAGTGTCTGCTCAATTTCTGATCGAGAGAGCGANGTTGTCAATTTAATNCTCCACCACAGATAAAGACGGGTCGCATCGAACTCTTCGATANTNGGTAAGTTGCCCGGATGAGCGACTATTACGCAGTCACCAAGCTCAGCCAGTTCTTTAAGCAGCAAAAGCGGATCACCACCCTGCTCCGGCATCTGCGGATGGAACTTCAGTGTGACCAGATATGCCTGCGAGTTGTTGGAATCTATGGACATCAGCTCAGAAGGTGCTGCTGCTCCAGTCTCTTGAACCTCATGAGCCAGTTGATTGGCCGAACCAACCAAAGCGCTTACATTCTGGACGCTGGTATCAACACGAGCTTGATCAACGGGCAACCCGGTTTGAATACCGGTTACAAACAGGCCTACACAGTCGATGGCTTCAAGCAAGGTGGAAATCACGGTCTTGTCGGCGCTCACATGGCCGCCGCGAACCTGATCCAGCAAATGCTCGAGTCGGTGTGCATAATCAGCGAGATCTGGCCGCTTCACCACCGCTGCACCACCCTTGATGGTATGCATACCCCGGAAAAGTTGATCGACCAGAGCACGATCCCCGGGCCGGGCATCGAGTTCCAGTGCAGCTTCTTCCATCTGTTGCAGAAGCTCGACTGACTCCTCGACAAACTCCGCGACGGGNATATTATCTGTTGTCATAGAGTTGTCTGAATTCGATCGGGATGAATNCCNCTTAAATACAAGGCGCCNATACNCAGNAAAATTCCCGGACTATGGTTGCAANCCACAATGAGNCACCCTGCTTATGACTTCATCAGGTTATAAGCCCGCTCGTTATGTGTCGCCANGTCNANTCCGACCTTCTCCTCCTGTTCACTGACACGCAGACCAACCATGGCATCCACCAGTTCCAGAATAATGAAAGTTACTACNCCTGCATAGCAAACGGTANCTCCCACACCAATCAACTGGACGACAACCTGTGCACCCAATGTGGNAATACCATTAGCAAATCCAACTCCACCCAGAATAGGTGAGGCAACGACGCCTGTGAGCAACGCACCCNNGATGCCNCTGACAGCATGGACNCCAAAAACATCGAGTGAATCATCATAACCCAAACGGTGCTTCAGCCAGGTTGCTGAGAAGAAACACACCAATCCCGATATCGCACCAAGCCCAAGCGCCCCCATCGGGCTGGCCACGCCTGCTGCCGGTGTAATGGCGACAAGGCCAGCGACGGCGCCGGATGCNATTCCCAGAATACTCGGCCGACGGTAAACAATCCACTCGGTAAACATCCAGCTAAGCGCAGCTGCAGCAGTAGAGATCTGAGTAACCGCCACAGCCATGCCTGCAGAACCATCAGCAGCCAGCGCACTGCCACCGTTGAATCCAAACCAGCCGACCCACAGGATGCTTGCACCTAGAACGGTATAAACCAGATTGTTGGGCGGCATGGGTGCNATTGGGTAGCCTTTTCTTGGTCCAAGTACTAGCGCTGCCACGAGTCCAGCAACACCCGCGTTTATGTGCACCACTGTCCCGCCGGCAAAATCCAGCACACCCATTTCATGAAGCCAACCCCCATCTACCCAGACCCAATGNGCTACCGGTACGTANACAACTGTCAACCAGATGCCCGTAAACCAGAGCAAGGCTGAAAATTTCATACGTTCTGCAAATGCGCCGACGATGATCGCCGGTGTAATGATGGCAAACGCCATCTGATAGACGATGAAGACTACCTCAGGAACCGTTCCNGTAACTGAGTCGCGCGTAACACCNCTCAAAAACAGCTTATCCAGACCACCCCAGAATGCACCACTGCCACCAAATGAAAATGAGTATCCATACAGTACCCATAAAACAGATACGAGACCCGCGATAGCAAAACACTGCATCATTACCGACAGCGCGTTCTTGGCTCGAACCATACCCGCNTAAAACAAGGCCAACCCAGGTATGGTCATAAACANCACCAGAGCTGTTGACGTCATCAGCCACGCGGTNTCGCCGGACCGAATTGCTNCATCATCGGCCAGAACTGCACTCGAAAATGCTNCAACCAGTAGCATCGTGACTGCACTTAAGGAGAACCGGGTCTTGTTCATTGCCACCTGACTCCCAACATTTTAACCAATGTGAAGCAAATCCTAGATTGGTTTACGTTCTTTGAACTGCGTCATCAGCCGTATCGCAGNCTCGTAGTNACACAATGCTGAATTATAGGAGAAATACCCCTTACAAATAAGAGGTTGACCAGCAGGACACCAATATTGCTTCCGAGGATAGATTCAGTTTCAACATACCGGTCAGATAGCAACCAGCTCAACGCCACCGTTTTGGCCATTGCTTAATCTACAGCGGAGTACCAGTTAACACCGTNACGGTCCGTTTCGACCTGCAGGCAGCCTTGTGTCAGGAGATAGTTGAGATGAGCTATTGACTCACCAGTCGCCATGATCAGGTTGGTTTTATTGATCTCGCTTTTAAACAGTACTGAGAAAACGTCTATAGCACGCTTTGGTTCCCGGCACAGGTCTTGCAGTTTGTCCAGACCCTCGTTGTGTTCAGCAATCATGGCATCGAGTCGTTCATGTGCCCCACGAAACGGGCGGCCATGTGCCGGCAGCACCAACACATCAGTCGGAATAGATGCCTTAAGCCGCTGTAAGGATGTCAACCAGTCGCCCAGCGGATCAGCACCGGGTTCAGTTGGATACACGCTGACATTGGATGAGATAGTGGGCAATAACTGATCTCCAGAGATCAACAGATTGAGTTCAGCGCAAAATAAACACGCATGTTCCGGCGAATGACCGCGGCCGATTAATACCTGCCATTGGTTCGACCCGACCTGAAGACAATCACCGGCTTGGAGTCGGTGATAGGACTCAGGAATATGAGAGACGTACTTCCCAAACATCCCGAACATCTCGTGGTAACGCGTCATATCACCCGACGAAAATCCAGCGGCCCGATAGAATCGATCCCCAGCCATCGGCGTCGGGCGCCCCGTATCCGCTACCAAAACCCGGCACAACAGATACTCGCCACGGGTCATCCACAGCGGCGCATCAAACTGTTCGGCTAACCATCCAGCGCAGCCGATGTGATCCGGGTGAAGATGGGTAACGACTATCCGGTCGACAGATCTACCGCCCATCGGGCCCTCGAAGACCTGCTGCCAGATTGCTTTGGATTCATCAAAAAAAATACCCGTATCTACCACGGTCCAGCCGTCACCATCCTCTAACAGCCACAGGTTGATGTGATCCAATCTGAACGGTAACGGTGAACGCAGCCACGTCACGCCGGGCGCGACCGGTAATGTCTCCCCAGCCTTGAGCCGCGTCTCAAACTCGTAGTGCACGACCTGTGGTCGTTTTGTCTTAGCTTCTGTGGTCATGCTTCAGATACCGTTGGGTCTATTTCGTCCAAAAGATTCACCTCATTAATGGATGTATACTGACTCAATTAAGCGTTTGGCCGACAAGCCAGAGTCAACAACACGCTAAACAAAGATTTCTCCTTTACCTGAGTCATTTCAGTACATCTGCCCGCCAGAAGATCATCAAATTTCAACACTCGAAATGGGCTGATGGGGGGCTTTATCCCAGCAATCCTCATTCACGACAGTTGATGTTGCAGCGAGGGCCTGGTGCCGACCAGGGCTTGTATCAAACGAATTACGTGATGATCGCGACCACAATCAAGCGTAAAACCTAGTGCACACTACAACAGTATAGTATGGCCGCCACCCATCTGCTCAGTTACCTCGTCAGGGTAATGGGCCACATTAGACTAAACCTGATGCCCATCAAATGACAACTGGAACTCGACAATACCTAAACGCCGACCGG
>PCBE01000021.1 GCA_002731295.1 Acidiferrobacteraceae bacterium
GAAATAGGATTTGGCGCNTTGATGTCTGCCGTTGGGCTGGGCTCAGCTGTGGGTACTGTGCTCGTATCATCTATCCAGCAGCACCGGCACCTTGGCTTTNCGATGCTGGCNGGGTTATTGTTTGGGNGTGTAGCGCTGGTAGGNTTTGGGANCGCAGTAGTCTACGGCACGACCAGCTTCGCCTTCGAGGCTGCNGTGGTTTTTGCATTTCTTGTCGGCGTTTNTGGCTCGGTCTATTTGATTACGTCGATGACAGTGTTGCAGATNCAGGTGCCTGACGCATTAAGAGGTCGTGTGATGGGAATTCACATTATTAGTTTCTATTTGATGCCGTTGGGTGGNTTGTTTNTGGGTGTAATTGCNTCTACATATGANGATTCTCTGGCTGTAATCGTTGGCGCTTTTGTAGTGTTGGTCATAACTGTTGTCATTATGATCAGCCAGCGCGATATCCGTCGGATTGATGGCCGGGATCTTTNGGAGTCCGGCTCAAATAGTCATAAATTAACCGANTCTGCGCGGGCTTAATGACTGACAGGTTCGAAGTTGCNGTGATCGGAGCNGGTGCGGCAGGACTGGCGGCAGCAAAAGTATTGGCGGCTCAACGTATACCCTTTGTTTTGCTTGAAGCATCTCATCGCATTGGGGGGCGAGCGCACACCGAGTATCCACCGGATGGGGCGGCATTTGATCTTGGTTGCCACTGGATGCATTCAGCCAGCATAAATCCTTTTGTCTCAATTGCTGATGAGTATTCGGTTCGTTATGAGAAGCGTGATGACTATGGGCCAGACGAGGGCTATTTCAGAGGTGGCCAGTGGTTGTCTGAACCGGCGCTTGAGTCTTTGGAGAAAGAATCCGAGGCGGCTGAACTGGCTTTAGCCAAGGCCTGGTCCGAAGGACTGGACAGGTCTGTCGCTGACGTGACTGACCGCGACGGCGAGTGGACATCTGTTCTCGACTACTATTCGGCGCTGAACACTTCTTCTGATTCGGATGAGGTTTCTATCGGTGATGTAGTGAGTTACGAAGATACCCACGAAAACTGGCCTGTCGTAGACGGTTACGGCCAACTGGTCGAACGCTGGGGTTCTGATGTACCTGTTTCGCTAAATTCTGAGGTCAGGGCCATTCATTGGGGCGATAAAGAAGTACGCCTTGATACCGCACGCGGTGAGGTACGGGCCAAGCGGGTCATTATCACCGTGTCAACAGGTATTTTGGCATCTGGTGTGCTTCGATTTTTTCCCGAACTGCCCCAAAGCAAGCAGAGTGCTATTGCTGCACTGCCATTGGGCAACTACAACCATGTCAGGTTCTGGATCAATCACCGGCTATTCCCGGCGGATGTGCCCGAACGGGTGTTGGTCGAGGTNGATAACAACTCCCCGATTTTGCTCAACCTACGNCCCCATGGATTTGATTGCGTCATAGGGCTTGTGGCGGGTCGTTATGCAGACTGGNTGGAACGATCGGGGCCGGTGGCTTCGGCAGCCGTGGTTAAAGAGGCACTGAGCAATGTTTTTGGTCATGACATTGTCCGCCATATCAGGGGTGATCAACAGTCCGCATGGCGCGGAAACCCATTCGTGCGTGGTGCGTATTCAAGCGCCGTGCCTGGAGCGTTCCATCAGCGTGCTGTACTTGCTGAAACAATCGCGGATCGCTTGTTTTTTGCCGGTGAGGCGACATCGCTTGACCATTTCTGTACCTGTCACGGTGCNATGATGAGTGGCGAACTGGCCGTTGGCAAAGTGCTGGAAGCGATAGCATCAGCACAAGGATAGGACGGGAATTTGGTGTTTATAAACGGGTGAAAAATTCTCTACAGGTCTGCGCAAAAGCTTCAGAACGCCGGGTCCGCCGGGTTTTCGACAGTGTGNCCAGCACCACCCGCAATGGCATGGCTTTTTCACGGATCGGCAGACAGCGGACNCGAGCGCCATCGTAAGTTAGTTCGGAGGCAGGTTGTAGATTGAGCACGCTGTAACCATGACCCCGTGCAACAAGACCACGAACCAGTTCGAACGATNCAGANCGCTGCTCAATTCGCGGATCGATTCCAAGATGCTGGAANAGTTGTTGGAAATANTCACGGCTGTGTGGGAGGTCCAGAAGGATCATTGATTCGTCCTGGAGCGCTTTAAGCGAAACGGATTTCCCCTCAGCCAGCGGGTGGTCAGGCGGCAGCAGAACGTGGGGCTTTATAACGGTCAGGTCTTCGCTCTGAAGTTCAGCATCCAACTCGAGGGCGTAAAGCAGNGCCACTTCAATGTCACCCGACTTAAGGAGTTGTTGGAGTCGGTCCAGCGTACCCTCAATAAAACGAATCTGCAGTTCCGGGTAGCTTTCATTTAGGTCGCTCATCAGTCGTGGAACAAAAAACGGTGCAAGCGTCACAAAGCAACCAACGGCAAGTTCGCCGCTGATCGAATCACGGAGTTCCCGCACGTCCTCCTCGATTTCCTGAGCATGGGTGAGCAGTGATCTTGCACGGACAAGAAAATCGGCACCTGCGGGTGTCAGTGAAACTCCCCGTGCATGGTGGCGAATCAGCAGCGACAGGCCGAGTGATTTTTCGAGCTGTGCAATGGAGGTCGACAGGGCAGGTTGTGAGATGAACAAGTGACTGGCAGCTGCTGATATGCTGCTGTGTTCGGACACACTGATCAGATGGTGGAGTTGTTTGAGTGTATATTGCATAAAAANAATAGATACAATAAATAATATAATTGTATTTTACAATATAGACNAACCACGCATGATCCTGTGCTGGCCCGCCGAAAANTCATTGAATCGGCTAAAACTCAGTCAGGAACTTTTAAATGATCAGAACTGCTGCTGAATACCTAGACTCCATACGGGACGGTCGTCAAGTCTGGATCAATGGTGAAAAAGTCGACGATGTGCCGACGCATCCTATGTTTAAACCCTTGGTCGATATTCGGGCGCGTATTTACGAGATGCAGCACGATGCTGCAACTCGGGACACTATGACCTATGAGGAGGGTGGAGAGTGCTTTTCAGTGGGTCTTAAACTGCCGTATTCACAGGAGGACTGGTACCAAAAGCGTGTGGCCACCGACGCTGTGATGGATGATGTCGGTGGCATCGTGACCCGTGTGGGCGATGAAACCGTTGGCGAGATGTGGTCACTCTTTGATGGACAGGACGTATTGAACGAGGTGGATCCACAATTCTCACAAAATATTCGCGATCACATCGATCGAGTGATCAGGATCGATCCTTTTCATGTATCGGCCAACACCGATCCCAAGGGCGACCGATCCAAGGCGCCCCAGGACCAGGACCCAGACATGCTGCTGCACGTGGTTCGTGAGACAGATCAGGGTATTGTTGTTCGCGGGGCAAAGTACGAAACCGCGGCGCCTTATGCGAANCAGGCATTCACTAAGCCAACCATCGCCAACTGGGGTGACAGCGAATTGTCTGATTATGCAGTTGGATTTATCTGTGATCTCGGATCCCCGGGTATCAAGATGATTTGCCGTACCGGTTTTACCGGGCGTGCATCAGCTGAGGATTATCCGCTCGCCAACAAGTTCGATGAAGTCGATGCGCTGGTGGTATTCGATAATGTCCTNGTGCCCTGGGAGAACGTGCTGTTCTACCGTCACACGAAAGCCGCCACCTTCATTCGGTCAACCGTGCACCGTTACAGCGCCTTTGCATTCGTACAGCGCAATCTGCGGATGGCAGATCTGATGATCGGTGCTGCACTGTTTAACGTACGCCAGACTGGTCTGGANAAGCAGCCGGCTGTACAGGAGAAACTGTCCCAACTTGCGGTCTACCGCGAGGGAATCAACGCACACCTAACCGCTGCTATCGCGACCGCTGAAAGGAGCCCTGCCGGTTTGCTGATGCCCAACCAGTCGTTGCTCCTCACAGGACGGGTTCATGCGTGCACGAATCTGCCGGCGATGATGCACGTGGCGCGGGAACTGTGTGGTGGCCAGATCTGTGTGACCCCGGATGTTGCAAGCTTCAGGCATCCGGAAACCGGCAAATGGATGGAGAAATTTTATACAATCAATGACGAGTGGACCGCTGAAGATCGACGTAAACTTCTGGCATTTGCCCGCGATTTGCTGAATTCGGACTATGCAGGCCATCGTCTGACTTTCCAGCTCTTTGCGCAGTCACCACCGTTTGCACATCTGGCAGCGGTGTACAGAAATTTCGACTGGGGCGAATCACTGGGCTTTGCCCATCGGGCGGCTGGTTTGTCGGAAGAATTGTTAGAGAGTATCGACCGGACTGCAGGCGACACCAGCGCTAAACAGCTGTTTGGTGCCAGGGCTGCCGGTAAATCAGCAGGCTGAAAAAATGGAGAACCGATGATGACACACACGCGCGTGCGCAAGTTCAATACCCAAGACACTTACCCCGAACAGAACCTGGATAATGATTTGTGCCAGGCAGTTATCGCGACAGGGACTACGGTCTTTCTGCGGGGACAGGTAGCCCAGGATCTGGAGACCCGTGAATCTCTTTTCACCGACGATCCCGGTGCGCAGGCTAGAAAAGCAATGGAAAACGTTTCCCTGTTGCTTGGAGAAGCGGGCAGCAGTCTTGAACAGGTGTGCCGTGTCGTGGTCTACCTGACCGACATCCGGTATCGAGAATCCGTCTATCAGGAGATGGGCAAATGGTTTAAGGGTGTACACCCGTGTTCAACTGGGCTGGTCGTCTCAGCACTGGCCCGGCCTGAGTGGGTAGTGGAGATCGAGGTGACTGCGGTAATACCCGATAGCAACGCCAGCTGATTTTCGATAGTCGAAATACTACCGAGGCAAGCCATGACTTTTTCAATCACGGGTGTCTGCGATGACAGTGGAATGACTGGCATCGCGATCACAACTTCGAGCATCTGTGTCGGCAGTCGCTGTCCCTGGGTGCGGGCAGGTGCAGGTGCTGTGTCTACCCAGAATATCACCGACCCTACAATCGGCAATGAGGTGCTTGATCTGATGGCGAGCGGGCGGAGTGCATCGGATGCACTGAATTCGGTAATGGACCAGCGTCCATACGCCGAGTATCGTCAGGTAGCGGTTGTAGATCTATTGGGCCGTACTGCCCACTTCAGTGGACAAGAGGTGTTGGGTATTCATGCCGTGAGCGAAGGGCAGCACTGTGTTGGTGCCGGTAACCTTCTGTCGGATGTTGGGGTCGCGCAGGCAATGTGCACTGTTTTTGAGAAATCAATCGGAATACATCTTGCTGAACGTTTATTGTTGGCACTGGAGGCAGGTGTTGCAGTCGGTGGTGAGAAGGGTCCGACTCATTCGGCGGCCTTGCTGGTCGCCCACGAACAGCCCTGGCCACTGGTCGATCTGCGCGTAGACTGGGCCGAACAACCCGTGGAAGAACTGCGCCGGTGCTGGGAGCGATACGAACCCGAGATGATGGCCTACCTGACCCGAGCCCTCAATCCGGGTGCAGCACCCACTTATGGGGTGCCCGGCGATGAATGATATTGGACCGATCAGAAACTGCTTACCGAAGGTGACGGTAGATACGGTCAGTAGCGAACTGTTTCGTGAGGCGATGAGCTATGTGGCGTCTGCGGTATCTGTCGTTACCACCGATGGTGCATCCGGCTGTGCCGGGATGACCGTGAGTAGCATGTGTTCAGTCTCGGATGATCCTCCGTCTGTTTTGGTCTGCCTGAATAGAGTTTCCCCCGTCAGTGAGATTGTCCGGACCAACGGCACAATGTGTGTCAACGTTCTACGCGATAATCAGGACTACGTGTCGGTAGCGTTTGCGGGTGACTACCTGGATGCCAATGTTGATCTTTTTGTGTCAGGTGACTGGGACCGTATGGCGACCGGAGCACCGGCTTTCACAGAAGCCCTGGTAAACCTGGATTGCCTGATCGAAGGGGAAATGTTGTACGGGACCCACCACGTTCTGATCGGCAGGATCCAGAATGTACGGATTAACGTACGGGGTGATCCTTTGATTTATTCGGCCCGCCAGTACCGGGCGTTGTTACCGTCTGACCGAGCCAAGCCTGATGGTGTCGGATGACCTGCTGAGGTTGTTGGCGGATCTGGTTGCATTTGACACCACCAGCCGCCGTTCGAACCTTGAGCTGATCGACTATGTTCAGCATTACCTCCGCAGGTACGGCGTCGACAGTGAGCTGATTTTCGACGAGACACGCAGTAAGGCGAATCTCTACGCAACGATTGGTACAACTGATTCACCGGGTGTCATGCTCTCCGGTCATACCGATGTGGTGCCTGTCGATGGGCAGGACTGGCACACGGACCCATTTTCACTGGTCAGTCGCGATGGGTGTTTTTATGCTCGTGGCAGCGCTGACATGAAAGGGTTTATTGCCTGTGTTCTGGCACAGGTACCCCAGATGACTCGTCGCTCACTCAGGACATCGGCCCACATAGCTTTGTCTTACGATGAGGAGGTCGGCTGTATCGGCGTACGGCGTCTGATCGAACTGATGGCGACTCTGCCGGTGCGGCCAATGATGGGTGTGATTGGTGAACCGACCGGAATGCAGGTGGTTCGCGCACACAAGGGAAAACAGGCTTTCAGGGTCACGGTGCGCGGCCGCAGCAGTCATTCCGCTTACCCGACAGAAGGCGTTAATGCGGTAGACACTGCTTCTGAGTTGGTCGCCTACATACGGCAGTTGCAGCAGAATATTCGGGTACATGGGCCATTTGATGATGCTTACACCGTACCGAACACCACATTGCATGTGGGTACGATCCACGGTGGAACAGCCCTAAACATCGTGCCAGAGAAATGTGTATTGGAGTTTGAAATTCGTCATCTCCCAGAGCAGGACGTCGATAGGCTCGTCGCTGACATCCGTGGGCACATCGCGACGGTGCTGGAGCCGCCCATGCAGGCCGTCTACCCTGATACGGGTATCGAGATCGAGGTCCTGACCAGCTACCCGGGGCTCTCAATCCAAACAGATGCAGCGGTGGTGGGCTTGGTTCAGTCGCTGTTGGACGATACAGAGGGTACACAGAAAATCAGCTTCGGCTCCGAGGCGGGTCTTTTTGCCGGTGAGCTCGGTATACCTGCGGTGGTCTGCGGTCCCGGGAGTATTCAGCAGGCACACAGAGCCGATGAATATGTCTCGGAAGAGCAGTTAGACAGGTGTATGCGTTTTATTTCGAAGCTGACTGATTTGCTCGTCGATGGCATCGCCTTTTCATAAAAGCACACAATGGCCTGTGCAATTGTGTTGACGAGATTGGTGTAAACGTGGTTAAAGTGACTTACGACTTTAGGAGCAGGGGTTAGAAAAACCCAACGATAAAATCTATAACGTTATTCGGAGAACATCCAATGGCAACGCAGTTTGAATACGATACCGAGAGTTTGTGGCAAAAAGATCGCGATCACTACATTCATCCCTGGACTGATTTTTCAACCTTCAAGGAAGAAGGGTCGATGGTGATGGCCAACTCTGAAGGTGCCTATGTCTCGGATTCGGACGGTAAGCGATATATCGACGGTATCGGGGGCTTGTGGTGTAACAACATTGGTTATGCCAACGAAGAGATGGCCGAGGCAATCGCCGATCAGATCAGGCAGATTCACTATTACTCAGTATTTGGTCACCTGACGACGCCGCCCGCCGCAGAATTGGCGGCCAAGCTAGCCAAATTGACACCGGGACAGCTCGATCACGTCTTTTTTGGCACAGGCGGATCCATGTCGAACGACACGGCGATCCGGATTATCCATTATTACTTCAATCGCTTAGGCAAGAAAAACAAGAAAAAGATCATTTCCAGAATAGATGGCTACCACGGCAGCACGTACCTCGCCATGTCGATGACAGGCGTGGAATTCGATCATCAGGGGTTTGACCTTGCTCCCGATCTGGTCCACCACATTCCAGCGCCCAATCCCTATAGAAGGCCACAAGGAATGTCAGTCGAGGAGTTCTGTAACGAGAAAGTGGCAGATCTTGAAAACAAGATTCTGGAACTGGGTCCCGAAAATGTGGCCTGCTTTATTGCTGAACCTATTATGGGTGCCGGCGGCGTCATCGTACCGCCACCGGGATACCATCGGCGGACACGTGAGGTTTGTGACCGCTACGAAGTGTTGTATATCTCCGATGAAGTGGTTACTGGATTCGGTCGACTGGGTCAGTTCTTTGCCTCTGAAGCGGTTTTTGATTTTGTACCCGACATTATTACCTGTGCCAAGGGTATTTCTTCAGGTTACGTGCCGCTGTCTGCAACGATTCTTTCAAAAGAAATCTATGATGTGATCAGCGTGCCGCAGGCTGACGGTGCGTTGTTTACCCATGGGTTCACCTATTCCGGTCATTCGGTCAGCTGTGCCGCTGGCCTTAAGAATATTGAGATCATGGAGCGCGACGATATATGTGGCTATGTTCGAGAAGTCGGACCTTATTTTGAGGAACAACTCAACACCTTGCGGGAATATCCCATCGTGGGTGATGTGCGGGGCAGTCACTTCATGATGTGTATTGAGAACGTCGCAAATCCAGAAACCAAGGAATTGTTACCAGAACAAGCCAATATTGGAAAACGAATTGCAGATCACTGCCAGGAGCGTGGTGTGATCGTACGGCCTATCGCTCACCTCAATGTGATGTCGCCACCCCTGGTGTTGACGATACGCCAGATCGACACCATGGTCGAAGTGCTGCACGAAAGTATCCGTGCAACCATGGATGATCTTAACCGGGAAGGCCTGTGGTCAGGTTGATCGGGTGGTCAGTGCCAATCGGCAAGCTGGCTCTGGATGGTGACTGGGTCATGGAGGGTGAGTGATTTGAAAAATAGAATCCGCGAAACCTGGGCTGAAAACAGGCCTGTCGTCAACGGCTGGCTTTCTATTCCCAGCACGGTGACCGCCGAGATCAATGCCAGGGCGGGCTTCGACTCGCTGACGGTCGATCTTCAGCATGGACTCAATGATTATCAGTCCGCGCTTAATCTGTTACAGATCATATCGATTGGAAAATCGGCACCCCTCGTGCGGGTGCCCTGGCTGGAGCCGGGGATCGTCGGCAAGCTGCTCGATGCAGGTGCGGTAGGGTTGATCTGCCCGATGATTAATTCAGCTGAAGACGCAGCAAGACTTGTACGTTATGCGCTTTATGCGCCGGCTGGTGAAAGGAGTTTTGGGCCGACCCGGGCCATCATGGCGCACGGTCCAGATTATGCCCGCGTTGCTAATGAGCAGATCGTGACGTTGGCCATGGTCGAAACCAAACAGGCGCTTGACGAGTTGGATGGGATTGTGGCCACCTCGGGGCTGACAGGAGTCTATATCGGGCCAAGCGATCTCAGCTTGTCGATGGGATACACCCCGAAACTTGACCCTGAAGAGCCGGCGGTCGTGTCTGCGATTCAGCGGATTCTTGAGACTGCCAAAACGGCCGGCATGCGGGCAGGAATCCACTGTCTCTCGCCGGCCTATGCCAGGGAGATGATATCGATGGGGTTTGATCTTGTGACTGTCGGCAGCGATATCAGAATCCTAACCAGTGCGACGGTTGCGGCACTGGAAGCAGTACGCAGCTGACACCAGCTTGTGGCTGGTTGGCTGCGAACTCTAGGGTATTCGGATTCAGTCCTTTCCCTAGATCTATTCAGTCAGCCCGGCTGGGGCCGACAGTTTATCAATCTGACTCCGTTCGGTAATCGGGTTTTCCGCGAAGCAAAAAGCGTTGGACTTTGCCGCTGGGTGTTTTGGGCAGCTCGCTGATGAATTCGATCTGTCTCGGGTACGCATGTGCGGAGAGTGTGGACTGTACGAATGACCGCAAGGTGTCGGCCAGTTCAGGTGAGGGATCGTATCCTGCCTTAAGTACCACAAACGCCTTTACAATTTCGCCCCGAAGCTCATCGGCAATGCCGACCACAGCAGCCTCAGCCACGGCTTCATGCGCGAGTAGCGCGCTTTCAGGTTCAAACGGGCCGATCCGGTAACCGGCACTGGTAATAATGTCGTCGGCCCGGCCACTGAAAGAGATATAGCCGTCCGCGTCCCGACTCGCTGAGTCACCTGTCAGATAGTATCGGCCGTTGCCGGTAAAGCGTTCGGCGGTGCGTTGAGGGTCGTTAAAGTAACCACGGTACCAGAACAACACAGAGGCCTGTGTGTCGACCGCTAATTGGCCTTCTTCCCCGGCCTCTAGCTCGTCGCCGTCCGAATTTAGGATAACAATTCTGAATCCTGGCATCGCGTGCCCCATTGAGCCAGGGCAAATAGGTCGCTGTAGCTCTGGAAAATGATGATTGCAGACCATCATACCGCCCTCGGTCTGGCCATAATGGTCGTGAATGGGTACACCGAGTTGGTCACGGCCCCAGCGGACCACATCGGGATTGAGTGGTTCTCCGGCACAAGAGGCCAGTCTCAGTGAAGAGGTATCGGATGGTATGACCTGATCTCCCGCTGCCCGCATCATCCGGAAGACAGTGGGTGCAGTAGTCACATTGGTTACACCATAAGTCTCAAGTATTCGATAGGTTGCACTGACGTCAAAGGGTGCATTGAAGAAGATCGTGGTGTTGCCCAGTAGCAGGGGCCCGACGAGGGCGTAAAACAGACCATAGGCCCAGCCGGGATCAGCCATGTTCCAATATACATCGTCATCCCGTACATCCAGGCCGAACCGCATGTAGGCGACAAATGAGGCCAGTGCTTTAACGGGAATCTCTACCCCTTTGGGGCTGCCGGTGGTGCCGGATGTATAAATCAGAATGAACAGATCGTCGCCGCAGGTTAAAACCGGGTCCATTACTGGATCTGCCTGGGCCAGTGCATCCAGGTACGTCACATCGCCATCCTGTGTACCGCCGCTGTCATCGGTAACGGTAACAACTTGAGGGAACCCGGGCCCAGCGTTTGCCGATGAGACCTTATGTCGATTGGCGGCATCGGTCACTAGTACACACGCTCGACTGTTTTCGACTCGCGACGCAATGGCTTGCGGGCCGAACGCCGTGAACAAGGGGACATGCGCTGCACCAAGACGCCACAAGCCCAATGTGGTGACCAGTAGCTCGGGTGATTTGGGCAGTAATGTCGCAACGCGATCCCCCTTGGTTACCCCCAGCGCTTTGAAGGCACCGGCCGACCGTGACGACAGGTCACGCAGTTGTGCAAATGTATAACGGGCACTGTTGCCCAACGCGTCTTCATAGAGCAAGGCTATAGTTTCAGGGTCTTCGGCGTGCTCGTCGCACAGGCTACCCGCAACGCTGACAGCCTCAGCATCGAAGGTTTTCAGCCAGCCCTGTAACTGCCGTTCAACTGGATTGTCTGGATCTTCTGGCATGTTGTGGTGGGTTCATTCTGTGTACTCGGGTTGTAACCGAACAGACCGTGCGGAAGCAACATTGTGGCACCACTTAAAAGAGACGGTCAAACTCTTGACTGCGCCAGGGGGTTCTTCTGAGTAACTGGATTTTGGCGATACCGGATTCGGCTACTGACCCGGTTGGTTGTGTGATTACGCTTATACTGTTGTGGTCGTTATCGCTCTGAGGAGAATCAGGAATGCATATCATCATCGCGCAGATGAGTCATGAAACCAACACCTATTCGCCGGTGATTAGTGATTTGGCCCGGTTTTCACCTGGTGGCAACAGTACACCTATCGCCGGCGACGCGGCACGGGAGATGTTTCGTGGCACGGCCAGCTGCATGGGTGGATATCTAATGGTTGCTGAAGCTGCAGGTGCTCAAATTACTATACCGGTTGTTGCTGGCGCGCCACCATCGGGGGCGGTTGAAGATCAGGCTTATGAATACATCGCTGAAAAAATCGTACATGCAGTAGCGCAAGGATGCGATGCACTTTTTCTGGATCTTCACGGTGCCATGGTGACCTGCTCGCATGAGGATGGTGAGGGTGAACTGTTACGTCGTATAAGAGACGTTAATCCCGATGTGCCGATTGCGGTAGCACTGGACATGCACGCCAACCTCTATGATGACATCGTCAGGCTATCAACCATCGTCGCGGGCTATCACACCTATCCCCATATCGATATGTATGAAACTGCCGAGTTAGCAGGGAAAATTCTGCTCGAGCACATCGTTAATGGCGTCAAACCCACCATGGCATGGGGTAATAATCCAATGCTTCCGCACATTATGAGACAGGGTACGGATGACCAGCCAAACCGAGCACTGCAGGCGCGAGCCCAGGAAATGGAGCGTGACGGGGCTTTGGCAGTCAGTGTGTTCACGGGTTTCCCGCATGCCGATATCACTCAGGCGGGATTTTCAGTGGTCGTCGCAACGGACAATGACCCTGAACTCGCGCACCAACTACGTGATGAATTGCTGGATGAGGCATGGGCGCAGCGCAAACATTTTGTTTACCAGCTTGAGCCTCTCGAACAGTCCGTGGTCAAGGCCCGTTTGCTGGGTGAAAGCCAAAGCGACGAAGGGCCGGTACTGATACTCGATCACTATGACAATACTGCGTCGGGAGGCACTATGGATACCACCAACGTGCTGGCTGAGGTGCTTGCCCAGGGACTGGAGGATCTAGCTTTCTGCGGAATTTACGATCCTGATGCTGTGAAGGTGATGCGGGATGCAGGTGTGGGAAATGAGGTTAGTCTGTCACTGGGGGGGAAGCTCGCAATGCCAGTTCTGCAGCGTCACAGCCATCCCCTTAACCTGACCGGTCGAGTCAGGCTGATCAGTGAAGGGCGCTTTCCGACCACTATAGCGATGGGCAGAGGCCTGATCACCGATATGGGTGTTACAGCAGTGTTGACAGTGGGCACGGTGGATATCATGGTTGTTTCCCGACATTTTGAACCAGTTGATCCCGGATGTTTTCGTGCGGTCGGTATCGAACCCACCGAGCGGCGGTTCCTGATGCTGAAAAGCCGTATTCATTACCGTGTCGGTTTCCGTGATCTGGCTCGCGAGGTTGTGGAATGCGCCGGGCTCGGCGTGTGTACTTCGGATTATTCAGAGATCACATTTAACAACGTGCGCCGGCCGATTTATCCGCTGGATAACGTTGCGACAAGACAATCACTTTGATCCGGGGCGGGAGTTCAAGTGGCTAGGCCCACGAGTTATACTGGTAGTACGTTGATTGTGCTGCTGTAGTTGATCGAACAAATCGATGGAGATCAAGATCCATGGCTGACGCTGATACCACTGAAGCGAAGAATTACGCTACCAGCGTGCCGATGCAAAATGTGCCCTTTTTCCTTAAAGGGTCCAACAATCTTGACTGGGGGATGAAAAATCGCCTGTCCCAGATTTTTGATCCGACCTCTGGCCGCACCGTCATGTTGGCCTTCGACCACGGGTACTTCCTTGGCCCGACCAGCGGTCTGGAACGGATAGACCTCAATATTGTTCCACTGATCGAATACGCCGACACATTGATGCTGACCCGCGGAATTCTGCGTACAACGATCCCGCCGACCTACACCAGGGGTATCGTGTTACGTGCCAGTGGTGGGCCAAGCATTTTGAAAGAACTCTCGGACGAGGAGATAGCTGTCAGTATTGATGAAGCAGTCCGACTTAATGTGGCAGCCATGGCAGTTCAAGTTTTTATAGGCGGTGAGCATGAGACCCGCTCGGTCCACAACATGACGCGGCTTGTCGATATGGGAAATCGTCATGGTATTGCAACTCTCGCTGTGACTGCAGTCGGTAAGGAGATGGTCCGGGATGCGCAGTACATGCGCCTGGCGACCCGGATGTGTGCGGAACTCGGGGCAACGTATGTCAAGACGTACTACGTTGACGAAGACTTCGACACGGTTACCGCGTCGTGTCCAGTGCCGATCGTCATCGCTGGCGGCAAGAAACTTCCCGAGCCCGAGGCGTTACAACTCGCCTACAATGCAGTACAACAGGGCGCAGCCGGCGTCGATATGGGTCGGAACATTTTCCAGTCAGAAGCGCCTGCTGCGATGATCCAGGCGGTTCGGGCTGTCGTCCACGAGAATCTCTCTCCAACGGACGCTTATGATCTCTATCTGGCGCTTAAAGAGAGTGACAAACAGTCGGTCGAGAACTGAACCGAAACACCACGCGAGTACAGTGATTCCTTCGCTTTTCGAAGCTATCTGTATTACCTTACCCACGATCAATCTCGGTATGCTTACTACCGATGTGGGAATGCAGTCACGGTGAAAAATCGCTGGTCCGATACTGACGCGAGCGAATTCGTCGAGCGATACAGGGCAATTCGCGGCGAAGAATTTGCACTCCGCGCATACACGAGCCGACTGATTGGTGCAGAACCCTCTCTCGTGCTTCATGGTGGTGGGAATACATCTATTAAGGGGACTGTCCAGAACCTCTTTGGTGAGCATGTACCCGCTCTTTTCATAAAAGCGTCCGGACACGACCTGGCATCCATGACGCCCCAAGACTACGTAGCAGTTGACCTGGCCTACTTGAAGCGTCTTTGTGGGATTGACGATCTTTCCGATGAGGAGATGGTGAGCGAACTTCGCACACACCTGTTCGATCACCGTGCACCGACCCCATCGATTGAGACGCCTGTCCACGCATTCCTTCCTGGCCGTGTGGTTGACCACACTCACGCTGATGCGATTCTTGCACTTACGAACCAGCCCCAGGGAGAGCAGCACGTCCGTGCGGCTCTAGGGGACGATATTATTGTCCTGCCGTATATCCGGCCGGGATTTCAACTGGCCAAGCAGGTTGCTTCTGCGATCGCTGCTGCACCGCAGGCGCAGGCGATGGTGTGGATGCATCACGGTATCATCGTCTGTGGAGAGTCTCCACGTGAGAGCTACGAACGCATGATCGATCTCGTTTCTCGCGCCGAGGCTTACCTGAAAAAATCTGCCACTCTGAGTCTGCCGCGTGTACGAGAGACTTCCATGGAGGTGGCCTGCCGGCGCTTGTCTACAGTTGCGCCTTTGATACGTGGGCGACTGGCACGCACGACCGGTGACCCGGATCGCCCCTACCGAAGAATGGTACTCCGCCCGCTGCTGACCCCGGACATTCTGGCCTTTCTCGATACTGAAGGAGCTCGCAACCTCGCGCTCTCGCCACCGCTTACGAGCGATCACCTGATTCGGACGAAGATTCTACCCGCATGGGTGGACGAACCAGCTTATGACGANGAGACATTGCTCGCGAATCAGATCGACGCCTCACTTAAACGTTACGCCGAAGACTACCAGAGCTACTTAGAACGCCATGCGCATCGCATGCCTGCCGGAGTGACACCATTCGAGCCCTATCCGAACGTCGTGGTTTTCCCTGGGATGGGTGTGCTTTGCGCAGGTAAAGACGCCGGTCCGGCCNTAATCGCCCACGATATCATGACCCAGACGCTGGCCGCCAAGGGTCTGATCGCTGCCATGGGGTCCCGCTATCAGGCCCCCGCAGAGGAGCACCTGTTCGATATGGAATACCGGCCGCTGCAACACGCGAAACTTGCCCGCGAAAACAGGCCGACACTTGCCGGCAGGNTTGCACTGGTGACGGGTGCGGCAGGTGCGATCGGTTCGGGCATTTCTGCCCGACTTCTTTCGGAGGGTGCACATGTGGTGGTCACCGACTTGCCTGGTGATTCACTCGACCGATTCGCAGAATCTTTGACTCAGCAGTTCCCCGACCGGGTTTTTCCACTTGGACTCGATGTGGCTGACCCCGGGTCGGTGGCTACCGGATTCGNACAGGTGAACCGAGCATGGGGAGGGGTGGATATTGTAGTGATCAATGCAGGATTGGCTCACGTTTCTCCACTAGAGACGATTAATCTCGAGAAGTTTCGAGACCTAGAGCGGGTTAATACAGACGGTACTCTGCTTCTCTTGCGAGAGGCGGCGACAAACATGAATCTTCAGGGAACCGGGGGAGACATCGTCCTGGTATCGACAAAAAACGTGTTTGCACCTGGGGCTGGATTTGGGGCTTACAGTGCCACTAAGGCAGCTGCACACCAGCTCGCTCGGGTCGCCAGTCAGGAGTTCGCAAGTCATGACATTCGNGTGAATATGGTCGCACCCGATGCGGTTTTTTCACATGGGGAACGAGCCTCCGGGCTTTGGGCGGAGGTTGGGCCGGATCGTATGCGATCACGGGGGCTCGACCCAGCAGGGCTCGAAGCGTATTACCGTGATCGGAATCTCCTAAAGGCTCAAGTTACTGCGGAGCACGTCGGCAGTGCTGTGCTTTTTTTTCTGACACGTGCCACCCCGACCACTGGTGTAACGCTACCTGTGGATGGTGGTCTACCCGAAGCCACACCCCGCTAGTCTCCCTTTGTTATCGAACTGACCGAGTGGTCTTTGTGACGTAATGGGGCCCCGACTTCTGGTCAATTCCCAAAGATAGCGCAGATCAAAGCGGGGCAGGGCTCTGGTCGTAATTCTCCATTGACTCGATCGCTTTTCGGCCGCCGAGTTCGCTGATTCTGGCGGTCTGGTCAGAGAANGCGAGNTCGTTCACCTGTCCGGCGTTAACCAATGTGCATAAAGCCTGGTGGCACGCCTGGACTTCCTGCCGATAAGCAGTTTCTGTACCAAGATCAGTGCTTTCGTACGGATCTTTTTCAAGGTCAAACAGCTGAGGTCGGTAGCCTGGGTAGTAGACATACTTGAATTGGTTTTTGCGAATCATGAACATGCCCGTAATCGAGCCCCCGTCGTGATACTCTGACAGCACGAGGCGGTCTGGTGACTCACCAGCCACAAGGTCGAGCAGTGAACATCCTGGAAGATCAAGGTCGTTAGACGACAGTCCAAGACCTGTGGCTTGGAGGATGGTTGGATGAATGTCCACCAGCGAGGCTTGAGTTGAGATCACCTCACCTTTGGATACACCGGGTCCAGACAGGATAAGCGGTATACCAGCTGATTCTTCGTACATCACACATTTGGTCCACATTCCGTGGTTACCGGCCAATTCGCCGTGATCGCTGGTGTAAATGATCAGCGTGTCATCATACTGACCACTGTCGTGCAAAGCTTCGATGAGTGCCCCGACATGGCTGTCAAGGAACGAACAGAGTCCGAGGTAGCTTGCTTTAGCAACCTGGCGAGATTCGGCATCAAAAAAATCATCATAGTTGAGGTAATCGCGCATTGCCTCGAGGACAGGGTGGTCGCTGAGTTCTGATGATGAATTCAGACGGGGTGGTTCGATTTCCGATAGTGGATAGAGATCGAAATAGCGTTGAGGTACGACCAGCGGATAGTGCGGACTGACAAAGGACGCACACAGCACCCAAGGTTTTTGTGATGTTTTGGGAGCTTCGCNTCGAAGCCACTGACATGCGGCTTGGGAGACGTTCATGTCGTACAGATTATAGTCACACAATCCGGGGCCGATTTCTTCAGCAAAATGGGCCGCGCCNCCCCAACTCGAGCCATCACGCCCCAGCAGACCCCGTGCCCAGCCGATACCATCCTTTACATGCAGTGGCATGATCTCAGTATCAAATCCGTTGGCGTCCCGTGTGCTTCTATAGTGAAGTTTTCCAACGGACACCACCCGGTGTCCGGCTTCAATCAGACGGTGGCCCCAGCCGGTAATTTGCCCGTGATAAGGCTGCGCATTAGACCAGCAGCGGTTCTGGTGAACATAGGTACCGGTTGCGATACAGGCTCTCGCCGGTACGCAGATNGGCGAGGGTGTGTAGGCGTGGCGGAACACAGTTCCGCGGTTGGCAAGAGAGTCAATATTGGGGGTATGAACGTGGTCTGCGCCGTAGCAGCCTAGGGCCTCACGGGCATGCTCATCAGAAACGATGAGAAGGACATTCTGTCCAGTCATGTTGTCTGGGTTGATTCGGATTTCAGCTTAGGANTCNTCTGACCAGGTGGCAATCGCCTGGGTTGCAACATCGGNACCCCATTCCTGCAAAAAGTGGCCACCCTCAGCGACTTCAAAAGGTTCCGGGCAGTTGCGGATATTCTTACGTAAATAGTGCATGGTCCGGGGTGTAAGTACAGGGTCGCGCATGCCGATTGCCATGAATGTTTTACCCATCCACTCATCCTTTAACCAGGCTCTTGCCTGTCGGGAGAGTGCTGCACCTTCGTCGTCGGGCTGTTCCGGTACCAGCTCGGGGAAAGCACGTGCCCCTGCTTTGTATTCGCTATCCGGAAACGGCGCATCGTAGGCTGCGATTTCATCGGCTTCCAGATGTGNACAGGCTCGCGAGAGTAGTTTTCCAGCAGACAGATCAGGGTTGTCGCGGCACCACTGNCGCCAAGCCAGAAATCCATNACCCAGTGGTACGTCCCCGGTTCCAAGAGCNGTATTCATGACCAGCAGGCGAGAAAATCGATGGGGCGCCTCCATCGGCAAAGTCAGCCCGAGTATGCCGCCCCAGTCCTGACAGACCAGAGTCAGTTGTGTCAGGTCGAGATGTGTCAGGAAAGCCAGCAGCATATTCCGGTGAAAATTAAAGGTGTAAACACCTTGATCAGCAGGTTTATCCGACCGTCCAAAACCGAAGAAATCGGGTGCGACTACTCGGGCGCCNCTTTCAAGAAAGGTTGGGATCATGTGACGGTAAAGGTAGAGCCAGGTAGGCTGACCGTGNAGACACAGATAGGTCTGTTCGGCATCTTTGGGACCAAGGTCAATATAATGACAGCGAAGACTTTCGTATCCGATCAGATCTTCGACATAGTGAGGTTCGAATTCATAGGCCGGAAGGTTCTGAAAGCGTTCTTCCGGTGTGCGTAAAACGCGGGCCATGGCGAATCTCCAGGTAAATAATTTTGTGCTGAGGCGCGAAGTAGGTGAGTTGCCTACAATAGCACCCTTGTCTTTATAAGTGTGAGNCCGAGGTCTGATAAGATCAATATGGTGCCGGCCAAACATCAACAGAATAACCACTTGGAAATTCGATCCAGCTTTATGGGCGTTCCGTTTTCCAGCAATTCTTCAGAGAGTCGGGCAGCAGTGTTGGGAGTGCCATTTGACTGTGGTACCCATCCAACCCGAATTGGCGCAAGACTTGGCCCAGCGGCTATTCGGGAACAATCCGCACTGGTTCGGCCTTACCAGCCGCCGGAGTGGGATTTTGATCCACTGACGCAACTCAACGTAGTCGACTGCGGCGATGTGAGTTGCACGTCCGGCGTGATCACCCCATCCTTGGACAATATCGAGCAAGCGGTCGCCAAAATAGTGTCGACAGGCGCAGTGCCTGTGACTATGGGGGGCGATGGTTTGGTCACACTGCCTCAGCTTCGGGCGCTGCACCAGCGGTATTCTGATCTGGTTGTGCTTCATATCGATGCCCATACCGACACTTATCCCGGCGACGGNGAATATGAGCATCAGCGGTATAACACGGCCACGACTTTCACTCGGGCCGCCGAGGAAGGACTGATCGATACCCAGCGGTCTTTTCATATTGGCGCTCGTGGTACTGTGACGGTCCCGGGTGTTTTTGAGCATACTCGCGAGAAGGGCTATCAGTTGATTGATGGGGCAACGCTCTACCAACGTGGGTATGCATCGGTTCTGGGCGATNTCCACGAAATTCTGGGTGATAAGCCGGTATATCTTTGTTTTGACATGGATTTTTTCGATCCATCCTGTGCGCCTGGTGTGTGTACACCAACCTTCGGCGGTGCGACTGCTCGGGAAGGACTGCAGCTGCTCGCTGGGCTTCAAGGGTTGAAACTGGTTGCAATCGATGTCAACACGGTAAGTCCGCCGCACGATGTTGGGGGTATGACCGCGTTCCTCGCAGCAACCGTGATGATCCAGTGCCTAGCGCTTTTGTGCGACAACNCTACAGACTTCTGACGGGTCGTTAGTCAGACAGAATCACGCTGTTTACGCCAGTATTGTAAGAGCTCTGGGTAGTGTCTCTACCGTGACCGGTGCTGATTCGGTTGANTCCCCGTCAATCTCGAATCCGTGATTATCGCAGAGGGGTTCGATGCTAACGGTTTGTCCGCGGCAGTAGTGCACGTAGCTGGCCGAAAGATGATTTCCCAGGTAGAGCCGGCACAGTCTCAGTGGGAGCAGCCAACGCGACATGGGTTCCACGACAACGACTTCGCATAGACCGTTATCTAGTCTGGCCCGNGGCGAGATATGCATGCCCTGGCCAAAGTGACTCCCTTTCGTGANGGCTAGAAGATACAGCGGACCCTCAAACCAGGGTGAGTCGTCAACAATCACGCGGCAGTTGACAGCTTCAAAATCGATGAACGCCTTTAGGGTCGTCCTCAGATAAGCACCAGGCTTCTTGATCTCCGGGCCCGCCAGATGGCGACTGACCCAACCAGATACGCCTGCAGAGAAAGTATTGATAGCGTAGCGCACATCATCTGCGTTCTTTGTGATGCGAAGCACATCGACTTTTCTGGGTTCGGCGCTGCAGATCTGTTGAAAAGCTCTGATCGGATCGCCTGGCAGCCGCAGCAGCCTGGCGTAGTCCGACCCAGTGCCTGCCGGAATCAACCCCAGCGCGATCCGTTCTACCTGTTGATGTTTCAGTATCTGGTTGGCAGCCAAGTGCAGGCTGCCGTCCCCACCAATTACAATCAGACGTTGGATATTGTTGAACAAAGCGTCGGTAATTTCCTGTCTGGCTTTGTTCAGATCTTGACAGTCAATCCGTTGTGACTGAGCCAACGCAGGGTGTGCCCGAAGCAATTTTGCCCAGGCCTGGGAACCACGACCTTTTCCAGCGCGTGGATTGACCAGAATGAGAGTGTTTTTAAATTCTACGCTCGAGTGGTCCAAGCGAATAGCTTACCAAGGCAAGGCAGAGCCGTCCCAGGAAAAGAAGCGGCCGCTGTCTTCGATAGTTGCGTTGCTGATTAGCTGACGCAGTCCGGCTGCACTCGTCTNCGTTGAAATATCGGCGCTTGAGCCACCCATGTCTGTGCGTACCCAGCCCGGGTGCACCGACAGTACGGTAATGCCACGAGAGCGAAGATCATGGGCCAGGTTGACGGTCACCATATTTAGCGCAGCTTTACTGCTGCGGTAGATGTAGTGCCCACCAGTCGTATATCGCTCGATGCTGCCCATGGCACTCGAGACGTTGACCATCAGGCGTTGCTCACTGTTTCCGACTTGGTTTGCCAGTGCAGTGCTGACCCGGTAGGGACCCAAGGTGTTGACCTCAAGCACCCGTGTCCATTGTGCATAGTCAATGTCACCGAAGGATTGTCGCTCGCCNCCGTAAATACCGGCATTATTGATCAAGAGATCGATCGACTGTTCTGACAGCGCAAGCGCTAGTTTCTCAACCGAATCTGGATTGCCGACGTCAAGTTGATGAATGCTCANCGCGGAGTTTGACGCCAGGCCCGCCAGTTGGGTTGCTNATTCNGGTCGGCGGCAGCAGCCGTACACCTGCCAGTCATCGGCCAGATACTGCGATACAAGCTCCAGTCCAATGCCACGGTTGGCACCGGTAACGACAACAGAGGGTCGTTTGTTTGTCATGCTCTACCAGGGCACTGCTTCGCCGTTGTAGCGCAAAAAAGTACCCGTCTGTTCAGGACCGAGCGTATCGATGATGGCGCACATCGCGTTCACGCTTTCGTGTGGGGAGAGATCCGCATCGGGCCCCGACATGTCTGTGGNAACAAAGCCCGGGGTGAAACAAACAACGGTGATACCTCGTTGTTTAAGGTCCTCTGCTAATCCTTTGCTGATCAGATTTAATGCCGCCTTACTGGTGTTGTACGGATAGTCACCAATACCGCTTTCAAGGGTAAGACTACCGTTGCCACTAGAGATATTAACGATAAGTTTGCGATCTCCTGCTGTGACCTGATCCACAAAAGCCTCGCACATAGCCATCGTACCAAACAGATGGACTTGAAATTCTTCCATCCACTGTGTCTCATCACAGCGGTCGTAGTGTTCGTCTTTTCCGAGCCAGAAACCTGCGTTATTGATCAGCAGGTCTATCGGTTCCTCCGCAAGCTCAGCGGCAACGGAAAGAATCTGATCATGCTTGGTAACATCGAGTTCGTGGCAGGTAATCTGTTCGTGTTGGAGCTGTTTGATAGCAGAACGTTGGTGCAGATTGCGGACCCCGGCGTGCACTGTCCAGCCAGCGGATGCGTACTGGCGGGCAAATTCACGGCCAAGGCCTCGACTCGCACCGGTAATGAGCACGCTGGACAAAGATCATCTCCGCTAGGTGTCGTTAGGATTAAATCAGGTGATGACAGGCATGTCAGCGGGAGCACGATGGGTAAGCCAATCAGCGCCGTCAGCTGTAATCACGATATTTTCTTCATGAACGAGCTGACGACCGGGCGCAAACGCCATCCCCGGTTCCAGTGTAATCACTGCGCCCGGTTTTAGCTCAGTGTGGTCAGTTTGTTTGACCGATGGCCATTCGGTCAGTTGCATACCAAGGCCATGTCCCATGCGACCAACGTCATTACCCAGAGCCCCTCCTGCTTCCAAGACCGCCCACATAGCAGCCCAGACCTGTGCCATCGTAGCGCCGGGTCTTGCCGTGGCAAAACCGACATCCGTCGCACGGTAAACCGCTTCATGGGCACGGCGGGTATCGTCAGCAATATGGCCAAAAGCAAAATTTCGGTCGAAATCGCAAAAGTAGCCATCAAAGGTGGTGCCGGTGTCGATGATCAGAACGTCTCCGTCTTCGAGAATACGATCTGTAGGGCCCATGATAATGTTGTCGTATCCGCCCTGACCGGAGCCGGCGATCAGATACGGTGTGCTGTCGGCGCCCCGTTCCAGCAGGTTCATCCGCATCCGTCGGCTGATCTCGCGCTCTGACTCGCCGAGTGTGGAAATTGTCGCCAGTGCTTCGAATTCGTCCGAAGTGATCCCACAGGTAAATCGAATTTTTTCAATTTCAAGATCTGACTTGACAAAGCGCAGCCCGAGCATCAACTGCGCACAATCGACCAATTCGAGTGATACGTTGTCCCCCAGCACCCGGGTGTCGCGAGCTGGCATTCGGAGCACACTTTCCTGGCCGAGCGGGAGACCAAGTCGGCCGAAACGGTTCGGTAGGGCGTTTACGGTTGCAGCCAGCAGCGAGATACCGTCGTCTTCGGGTGTAGGCGATGGCCAAGTCTTGATTTCATCTATCCAGGTAGCAGCCATGCCGGCTTCCCCTATCGTTGGGATCACGGCAATCGGTTGTCCGTCGGCAGGGACAATCAGAAACCAAGGTCGGGTAGGGCTTTCGAAAAACTGTGTTTGAAAACCCGTGAAATAACGGATCTCGGGTTCGGTGGTTACAAGCAGTGCGTCCAGTTGAACATCGCGCATTGCCTGTTGAGCACGGCTTGTGCGGGTTTCAAATTCACTGGTTGGAAACCCGCGGGCTGGCATGGGGTGATTCGACATAGTCTTCGCCGCTAAAGAAGGTCGTCGGCAGCCGAACCCACCAACTGGCGGTAAACGGTGGGATCGGTCGCACCTTCTGTCCCAAATACCAGCACGGTGCTCTGTTCATTTAGAGCAAGTGTCTGGCACAGGTCTGCATCGGCACGGGCTGCGATGCAGCCAGCAAGTCCTGCAACAGCAGCTTCGCCGGCCACAATTCTTGGGTCATCACCCCTGCCTTGCGCAAGTTGTTTCATCAGTGGGCCTACGGCATCGTCTTCGATCGTGAGAAAATGGTCAGCGCCCGATTCGAGTATGTCCCAACCCAGCAACGACACTTCCCCACAGGAGAGGCCGCCCATAACGCTCTCCCGTGTGACCGAAATATTGACCACCGCTCCGGCGACGGCGCTCTGAAACAGACAGTCTGCCGGCACCGGCTCAACTACAACAAATCGCGGTCGCTGGGATTCGTATCGGTGCCACAGGTCGGCGCAGACAGCCCCGGCCAGTCCACCACATCCACCCTGAACAAACACATGAGTCGGCGTCGTCGCCGGCAACTGGTCCATCGCTTCGGTGCTCATGACGGTATATCCGGCCATGACTGCTCGTGGGATTTCAGTGTAGCCGGGCCATGCCGTGTCGGAGACAAGCAGCCAGCCGTTTGCCGCTGCATCTTGCGCCGCTTGGCGTGCGGATTCCCCGTAATCCCCCGGCACACGCACCACCTCGGCACCGAACGCCTCGACTGCGCTCTGGCGGCCGGGGCTTACTTCTGCGTGCATGTAGATTACGCATTTGCAGCCGACGTTTCCGGCGCCCCAGGCGACCGATCGTCCGTGGTTGCCGTCGGTTGCGGTGGCGACAGTGATCTCGCCAGCGGCTTCACTGAGTTGACCTGTCATCAAAGCTTTAATATCAGTCGCTGTACTGCCCCGCACAGAAATTTCTTGGGCTACAGAGTGCAATACTGCGTAAGCGCCACCCAGTGCTTTGAAGCTGCCCAACCCAAACCGGGTTGATTCATCTTTGTAGAGAAGTTGCCCGATGCCGATTTCATGTGCCAGGGCAGGGAGGGAGTGCAATGGCGTAGGCGCGTAGTTCGACCATGATGTGATGGCTGCTCGTGCGCGTGAGCAGGTTTGGTCATCCAGGGCTGAATCCACCCTTGCCGGCCGGGCTTGTCCCCGCAGAGCGTTAGGGTTGCAGTATTGTGCAGCTATTTCAGCCCTGAGCGTTTTAGCGAGTAACCTTTTTTGCGTCATCGAACAACCTTAAGGGTTTACTAGTGCTTTTGGGAATAGTCGATCTAGAACAGTGGTAAACCAGCTACCAATCAACGGATCGTATCGTGGTGCCAGCTTTTGTTGTTCCGTCTTACTCTGAGTGCCAGGTCGATCCCAGGGGGCCCAATCTGCTTCATGCCAGCGCTTAAGAAGTATGGCGGAAGTCACCTCGGGATGGAACTGTAGCGCACAGGCATTGTCACCGTAACAGAACGCCTGATTTGGAAAAAGTTCTCCACGGGCAAGTAGCGTTGCCCCGTCGGGGACTTCGAACCCCCGGCTATGGTTCTGTAAGACGTTAAAGTCTTGTGGCACGAATGGCTTTTCCGAATCGTTGGGCTGGATGGTGTAGTAACCGAATTCCTGCAGGCCGTCCTCTCGCGGTCCGACCCCCGCACCCAGGACATGGGCCAGGAGTTGACCACCCAGGCACAACCCAAGCACCGGTACATTAGCTTTGAGACACTGTTCTACCCATTGGGACTCGCTGTACAGATAAGGTGATTGTTCGATCTGATCAATTTGGGCACCGCCACCCGTAATAACCACGCCAGCAATTTCTGGATCTATATCCGGCAAGAGCTCCCCTTTGAACGGTTGGAACCAGGCGATTGCAAACCCCTGGTCGGCGAGATATCTAGAGGCCCTGTCATCCCGAGGTTCGGATTCATGTTCTATAAAGATAATGCGCTGACCCATTTGCCGATTGATTCTGAATCAGGTGCCGTGCGCGGGTAATTGGTACAAGGAGCCATATCCGTCGATCGGTTCACTTACTCCCGCGAGTCTCAAGGCGTGCCAGATCAACGCATGGTTAGACGAGGTCACCGGCTTGCCGAGTTGAGACTCGATATCATCTACCCTGTCAGTGAGCCTTAGACTTGTGCAGGAGAGAAAAACGGTCTCGACCTCGGTGTGGCTGCCGACGCTCATGATGGCATCTCGAATGCTGTCAGTACTGATGCGAGCTGCTCGATTGTCATCAGTCTGGTTGAACGACCCGAACACCGGAACTTGGAGACCGTTATCAATAAAGTATTGTCGGACGGTTCGGTTGATATTCTCACTGTACGGGGTAACTACGCCGATACGGCGGCTTTGAAAAGCTCGGAAAGCAGCAAAGGCCGCGGTAACTGGGGTTGTCGGTTGTGCCTCTGGCCGTCCTTTCTTGATAAGTTCAAAGACGCGATCTTCGCCGAGTACTATCGATGCGGATGTACAGCCATAGGCCAGTACATCAAGCTCGACACCGGGGAGAATGACTGCCGCCTGATCAGCGATATCAGTTTCCATAGCACGCAGAGAGTCTGTCGTAATCTCGGGAGAGTTGGGGATACGTGTCTGGTAGATGGCGACGCCGGGCATGGTGACGACCTGACGGAATTCATATTCCACTGTATGGTCAGACGCCAGAACAACAAGCCCTATACGTGCTCGACTGGCGATGCCTTCATCAAGCATGCAGGGCATCGAAAGGATATTGGCACGGTCGTTCAAAATATATCGCTCAGTCGCTATTCCTGCTCTGGTAGGTAATTCAGTCCACGGCTGCTATCACTGCTATTTCAACCGTAAAATCGGGTGACGCCAGTTTGGCTTCAACACAGGCACGCGCCGGTGTATTGCCGGGACTGACCCAAGCATCCCAGACCGCATTCATCTCGTTGAAGGTCGACATGTCACTGATCCAGATGGTGGCTGAAATCAGTTTTGACTTGTCTGTTCCCGCTTCGGTTAACAGTGCATCGAGCTGGTCCAGGATCGTGTGGGTCTGGTCAGTGACCGAAGCGCCTGCTGCAGATCGTGCAACCTGGCCTGCGGTATAGACTGTGTTGCCGTGTACCACCGTCTGACTCATTCGTTCGCCGGTCTCAATTCTCCGGATACTCATGGGTGATTTCTCCTGGTTGGAATGTAAGCTGCCCTAAATTGGGGTCGCACGTATTCTAGCGCTGACTGGCAGTTGGAGGTTCAGTAAATAACGGTTAATCTTTACACTCCAGCACAGCGCTAACCTTCATCTGTCTACGTTTCGGAACTAACCCATGAAAAATCTGTGGAAGTGGATGTCGGTACCGAACGAATCGACTCATCACGATTTATGTCAAACCAGTTGATCAATAAAACCGACCCAAATGGCTTCCGGCATTTTGAACAGCTTTTGGCGCCGGTCAATATCACGCTCAATGGGTCCAATAGCTGGGACATCAAGGTCAGGGACGAGCGCTTGTTCCGGAGGGTTCTGCGGGACGGTACTCTGGGNCTGGGTGAGGCCTACATGGACGGNTGGTGGGATTGTGAACAACTGGACGAANTGGNNAGTCGCNNCCTNCGNTCAGGACTTCATCANTCAATNCGCAACAACTGGCGGTTTATTCTTTTTATCCTTNTTTTGNAGGTTGTNCAACCTGCAGANTGNGCGACGNGCNTTTATCGTGGGNGAAAAACACTACGANATNGGCAANGATGTTTTCGAGGCCATGCTTGATACNCACATGAACTACAGNTGCGGTTACTGGGCGACTGCGCAGAANCTNAATGAAGCCCAGGAACANAAAATGGAGATGATCTGCCGCAAGCTCCAGCTNGAACCNGGCATGCAGGTGCTTGATGTTGGTTGTGGATGGGGTGGNTTATCACGCTGGATGGCTGAACGTTACGGTGTCGAAGTCACGGGTATCACCGTATCCAAGGAGCAGGCGGAGCTGGCAAAGACACGTTGTCGGGATCTACCGGTGACCATTGAGCTGACTGACTACCGGTCATTGAGCGGTTGCTATGATCGGATAGTGTCGGTTGGTATGTTCGAGCATGTGGGGCAAAAGAACTATCGAACCTATTTCAAGGTGTTGCGCACACTGTTGGCGGACGGTGGGATTTTCCTACTGCATACGATCGGGTCCGGCGAGAGTCACTATACGTCTGACCGTTGGATGGGGAAGTATATTTTCCCAAACGGAGTGCTGCCCTTGCCGCGGGGTATTGTTAATAACTGTGACGGTCTGTTTACAATTGAAGACTGGCACAACATTGGAGCAGATTACGATCCTACGCTGATGGCCTGGTACCGAAATTTCAATGATGCGTGGCCGGAACTCAAAAACCGCTACAGTGAGCGGTTCAGGCGGATGTTCGACTATTACCTGCTGACCTGTGCGGGTAGCTTCAGAGCCCGGGATAATCAGCTTTGGCAGGTAGTCCTGTCGGCTGGTGGCCTAGAAGGGGGTTATCGAGCTGACCGATGGCTACCCAGGGAAGCAGATTCCTGAAGCCGATCAGGATTAATGAGTCACGACAGGATCGATCGGTAAGCCGGAAGTTAGATCAGCTGACTCTTCGAATAGTAGTGCCGCCGACAGCAACGGTCCCTCATTAAGCGGTGCTGCGGCGATCTGCAGACCGACCGGTAAGCCAGTTGAGGTAAATCCGCAAGGGACCGACACAGCTGGTGCGCCGATGACTGTGATGGCATAGGCGATTGAGCACCACTCAATGTAGTTCGAAAACTCATGTTCACCCAGGCGTTCGACGAAGCGTTGTTCAACTGGATAGGGTGGAACAATCGTGGCCGGTGAAATGAGTAGATCGTAGTTCTGGAAGAAAGTCTGTGCCCTGGCGTAGATCGCAGCCCTGGTAGTCATCGCCCGGGCGATCTCCTCGGCGGTGAGGGAAAGACCCTTCTCTACGTTCCATACGATTTCAGGTTTGAGCACGGAACGCAGTTGATCCAGCTGATTGCCATGGCGGACAGCCATCCCGAGCGCTCGAAAAGTTTGGAATACGTGCTGCAGGCCGGAAAAGTCGGGGTGGTTTTCTTCGACAGTCGCCCCCATGTCCTCGAATCGTTGGGCAGCGCGCCGGCAAATACTGGCGATCTCCGGGTCCACCGGTGTGACGCCTAGATCAGGCGAAAAGGCGACCCGTTTAGGCGCAGTTCGGGCTTCAGCCATGGCCTCAAAGCTCTGTTCGGGTCGGGTGACTGACAGCGGGTCTCGAGGATCACGTCCAGCCATCACATCGAGCAGCATGGCAACGTCGCCGACGGTCCGGGCCATGGGTCCTTCTACGCTGAGCCGATAAAACGCCATGTCGCCCGGGTTCGTCGGGATCCGGCCAATGCTGGGCCTAAATCCCACGATGCCACAGAAGCTGGCAGGGTTTCGCAGTGACCCGCCCAGGTCTGAACCACTGGCAATCCACGCCATGCCCGTCGCGAGCGCGACTGCCGATCCTCCGGACGAGCCGGCACACGACAGCGCTGTGTTCCATGGGTTTCGGGTGACGCCGAATACGTCGTTAAACGTATTGGCACCGGCACCGAATTCGGGGGTGTTTGACTTGGCATAGACCACAGCCCCCGAAGATTCAAGGCGTTCTACCAGCAGATCGGATTTTTCGGGTATGTGGTGTTCATGGAGCATCGATCCCCAAGTGGTGCGAACGCCAGCGACAGGCAGCAGATCTTTGATCGCGATGGGCATACCGAGCAGTGCAGTGTCTTGATGGTTCCCAGTGGCAATAGCCTGGCGAGCACGGTCGAAGCACAGTGTCGGCAGGGCGTTGACAATGGGATCGATTTTCGCAATGCGCGTTTCCAGTACATCGAGCAGTTCAGCGCTGCTGACCGCTTTGTTTTTGAGCTGTGCCCGAATATCCCGGGCGCTGGATTTGATCAGGTCATCGCTCATGAGTTATGTGACCTCTATCTCCAGGGAACCGAAAGATCCGTAGTTCGCGACGAGTAGTTGACCTGACGTGGCGTTGTAGATATTCGTCAGAACGCCCGTGGTGACGATGTCACCGGCACGCAGAAAGGCACCTTGTGCGTTCAGGTGATTGGCCAGCCAGGCCAGGACACCAAAAGGGCCGTCGTCAACATTCATGGCATGCCCCTGCTCGACACGTTGATCGTTGACCGAAAGGGTAACCTCAGTATTGTTGACGCTTTCCAGGGACCAGTCAGAAACCGGATCACCAAGAATCAATTCGCGGTGTACGCCGTTATCAGCCACCGCCGAAAACGCCCCCATGTCAGGCCAGGTAGAGAAGCGGCTTTCAACAAGTTCTATCGAGGGCATCACTTCTGTAGTCAGGTCGGCGACGCGTCTGGCAGTCCAGGGGTCTGCCGGTACCAGGTCCTGNCCGACCCGTACCGCTATTTCCGGTTCAATCCCGACCATGTGATAGTCACTGCGCTTGATTATTGTTGGCGTGTGTTTGATGTCATTTTCAAAACAACGTCCTGAGAAACAACCATCGATGCCCAGCAGGCTACGCGCATTGGCATTGGTGCAGCCGACTTTATAGCCCTGGATCGGGCCCTGGTTCGGAATCAATAGCTCGCACAGTGCGAATTGAACAGCATAAGCCTGGTCGAGATTGGCCGGTATGATAGTGTCCGGCAGGCCTGTCAGGCTTTGCCCAGGTACACGTGCATCATAGAGTAGTTTTGCAGCGGGAAAGGGGTCATACACCGGCAAGTTCTCCTCAGGTGGACAGCACGGTATACGACTTGATTGCATGCTGCAAGGCCCAGGTACTGGTTTCCGAATGAGTATCCATCAATCTGATGAAGCAGAACAAATCGTTATAGAGTTGGTGTAGATTGGAAGTCTTGGGGTTTTAAATCACCGGGCCAGTCGGTAACTGCGCGGGAGATCAGCAGATGGGAAACACAGTTGTCAGTTCGTGGAATGATTTCGATCCATTAAAACACGCTATCGTGGGGCGTGCAGATTTTACCTGTATCCCTCCGACCGAACCGGCAACGGAAGCGAAAATTCCTGAAGACAGTGACATGCGGGGGATGTGGGGACCGCGGCCTCTGGAGACCGTGGAACGTGCGAATTACCAGCTGGATACCCTCGCTGGTTTGCTGGAATCTCGAGGTGTGCGGGTCGATCGTCCGGAACCGCTTCAGTGGAACCAGGCTGTGATGACGCCGGATTTTTCCACAGGATCCTCCTTTGGGTGTATGCCGCCGCGTGATGTGTTGCTGACAGTTGGGAAGGAAATTCTTTCGGCACCAATGTCATTTCGCTGCCGATTCTGGGAATACCTGGCCTACCACAGCCTGATGCAGAAGTATTTCGACGAAGACCCGGAATTTCGCTGGGAGCAGGCGCCAAGACCCCGATTGAGTGATGCAGCATACAAAGCAGGGTACTTTGATGAAATTACCATCGAAGAACGGCTCGAGCGTACCGCAGAACTTGATTTCGTGACCACCGAACATGAGCCGCTGTTTGATGCCGCCGATGTGCTGAGAATGGGCAAAGACCTGTTCTGCCAGCACGGGTTGACGACCAACCGGCGAGGTATGCAGTGGTTGCAGCGGCATTATCCGGCTCACCGGGTTCACGCAGTGAATTTTCCTGGCGACCCCTACCCGATCCATATAGACGCGACCTTCGTACCGTTACGGCCGGGTTTGGTGATGAATAATCCCAACAGGAAGCTGCCGGAAGAACAGCGAAAGATTTTCGAAATCAACGACTGGGAGATTGTCGATGCCGCGCAGCCGGCGCACGAAGCTCCCCCTCCGCTGTGTTACTCCAGTGTGTGGTTGTCCATGAATGTCCTGATACTCGATCACAGCACTGTAATTGTTGAGGCCAGCGAAGTGAACCAGATTGAGCAGCTCGATGCCTTGGGATTCAATGTGCTGCCGGTGGAGTTTCGCGATGCCTACCCGTTCGGCGGTGGCCTGCACTGCGCGACAGGGGACGTATTGCGAGAGGGCAACTGTGAAGATTACTTCCCTAAGCAGATACCGGGAACACAGATCTAGCTGGTATCTGCGCTGCTGCCTTTAGAATGTTGCAATGGGGATATAAGGGCGCCTCGCAGATATCTAAGGAAGACGGGTGGCGCTGAGGTGACGGGTGCTTCGTTCCTGATACATCATGAGCAGAGCACGTGCTGCGACTGCACTGAGCACGATCAATCCTCCGATCAAAGCAATTCGCGTCGGTTGTTCTGCAAACACCAGCCATACCCAGATGGGTCCCAGAGTAAATTCGATCAAAGTGATCAGCATAATTTCGGCGCCTGTGATGTAACGAGAGCCGAGAGTGAAGAAATAATGAACTATTGTGACGATGACGGCACCCCACAAAAAGAAGAGCGAGAGATCATGCAGAGATACTTTAAAGTCGAATTCACACCCAACCAGCCCAATCAACCCGCCGATGATCGCACCCATGACACTGGCTGGAAGCATGTTTCTGTCTTTGCCGACACGCAAGAAGATCACAAAGGTCGAAAAAAAGAACGCGCACAGTAGAGCCAGCAGGTTGCCGAAGATCGAGCCAGACAGAATACCGTCGCTCACCATGATACTGATTCCAATCATCGCGACGACAATGGCAACCATCGTTGGGCGCGAGATGTGTTCCTTAAGAAATATTCGTGCCAAGACGGCGGTGATCAGTGGCGATGCACTAATCGTAAATAAGGCACTGGCGACGGTCGTATGGCTGAGCGCCATGATGAAGGTTGGATTCGCAAGTCCGAGTGATATGGCGCCGCCAATCCCAGCCCACCCAACCTGACGAAACATCCCTGGTAGTCTCGAACGGTATTGGAGTATCAGGACCAGCAGCAGCCCAGCAATAAAGAAAGCCTGTCGGTAAAAGATGATCTGCCAGTCACTGGCGGAGTCAAAGCTTCTGATTACGAGGCCGTTGACAGATATCAGCACACAGCTGCCAGCGATCATTGGTATGGCCCACCGTTCGGCTGCTGGGCGGTACGGGCGTGCTGGCGGCATTAGGGTGTCGGATTAGGGAGAAGGCGACGATTCACGGGTGCTCGAGACTACTGGAATATCGTTCTGGGTATCGATGGATAGGTCTAGAACCTTCCAGCGTTGTAGTCGGTGATAGCCTGTTCAATTTCATGCGGGGTGTTCATGACGAATGGGCCATAGCGTGCGATGGGTTCGTTCAAGGGCCTTGCCGCGACCAGGAGAAACCGTGCACCGGTATCGCCTGCTCTAACACAGACCGCAGTGCCGTCACTCAATGTGCCAAGCTGCTTGGCGCTCAGCCATACCGGCGTATTCTCATCATCTGGCAGGTTGAGCTCGCCGTCGATTACAAATATGAAAGCCGTATGCCCTTTTGGCATTGGCTCTGTCAGGGTGCTGTCAGCGGGCAGGGCCACATCCAGGTAGATCGGGTCGGTCGTCACGCCTCGTACAGGTCCGATTGTCCGAGTACTGGTGGTGCCGGTTATGACTTGCAATGTGGCACCGTTGTCGCGAATTTCTGTGGGAATCTGACTGGCGGGGTACTCGTGATAGGCGGGCGGACACATTTTGTCGGTCGCCGGCAAGTTAACCCAGAGCTGGAATCCAGCCAGCCGCCCCTGTTCCTGTTCCGGCATTTCAGAATGGATGATGCCACGTCCTGCGGTCATCCATTGGATACCGCCACTTTCAATGATTCCGCCATGGCCTGCGCTATCTTCGTGCCTGACTTTTCCAGCCAAAAGGTAAGTGACTGTTTCAAACCCCCGATGGGGGTGAGACGGAAATCCGGCGATGTAGTCGTCGGGATTGTCGGACTCAAAAAAGTCCAATAGCAAAAAGGGGTCAATATGATCTAATTCAGCGGAACCGATGTATCGTCGCAGGCGCACCCCGGCACCGTCGGCCGTGGCTTGTCCTGAAATGATACGACTGATTTGTCTATTGCCCACGCTGATGATCTTAGGGGTTGGTGGTATGGTCTGATTCACGGCGTTGAGGATCTTGAGTCAGCGCTATAGCTGTTTGGCCCCAATGAACAGGGGCGAAGCAGGAAATGGGTAGCCCATTTTCCAGATAGCCCGTTATGCTGTCGATGTGCGGCGTTGGCCTGTAGAGAAAGGGTAATTCAGGCATTTGTTCTAACACTGGATTGCAGGCGTCCGGTATGCTGGCGAATATAATAGTTTACCGTCAGGGTCAACCACCCAGGTGGTATTAAAGGAGAACAACGTGCTGAGCCCCGAAGTAGTGACTTGTCCCGATTATCTGCTGCAACTGGCAAGGAATTGTCCGCCGGTCAAGACAGCGATTGTGGGGACAGGCGCTCCGGTCGTTTTAGAGAGCGTACGCGCTTCGGTTGATGCCGGGATCATAGACCCCGTACTGATCGGTGAACCGGATATTCTTGCGCAAATAGGCGATGAAATCGGCTTCGATATCAGCCAGCACGAGATCGTTTCCACGCCTGATGAGAAGGCCATGGGAGAGATTGGTGCGGCATTGGCGCGTGCCAACGAAGTCCATATGGTCATGAAAGGCCATATTCACACGGATAACTTCATGCGACCCCTGATCAGTCGCCGGACCGGTCCGAGGAGTCGACGACGACTCTCTCATGTTTTTCACATGTCCGTGCCGGGCAGCGACCGTGTGCTCATGATCACAGACGGAGCCGTCAACGTTGCGCCTGATGTCAAGGCGCGAATCTCGATCATTCAGAATGCAGTCGAACTCAGCCACGCACTGGGAAACGACAGACCTAAGGTGGCCCTTTTGGCGGCGTCAGAAGAGATCAGTCCTGCGATGTCGGTAACCGTGGATTGCCAGGAAATCACAAAGCGATGTGCCGACCTGAATATGGCTGCAGACGTTTATGGTCCACTGGCATTTGACAACATCGTGTCTGTAAAGGCGGCGCGTTTCAAAGGTATCTCGCATGTCGTAGCCGGCGCGGCAGATATTGTTGTTGTGCCGACAATCGAAGCAGGAAACGCACTGTTTAAAATGATGGTGTACTTCATGGGCGCTTGCGCGGCAGGCATCGTGCTGGGTGCCGAAGTACCTATTCTTTTGACTAGCCGGGCCGATCCGCCTGCTGCGCGACTCGCCAGTGCCGCATTGGGGGCAGTGGTCGCCAGCAAATCCTCCTGAACAACATAGCCAGCTTCAAAACAATGGTTTTTGAGTTTCGGCAGATTCGAAGTAATGGCCCGTAGCCGGGACTTTTTTGATCGACCAGTGTCGGGCGGCGAAAGACCAGAATTCTTCAACATCCACGAATTGTTGCTGGGGTATCTTCTGCCCGAGAAACTGCCACGCGGCGACCAGAGAATGTAACGCTTGATCCATCTCGACGGGGCGGTCGCGATCGTGCTTGCTGAGTTTTCTGCCGCCAGAGTCCACCACCAAGGGCAGATGGGCATAGCGTGGCGTGGTGTACCCGAGTAGATGCTGAAGGTGTATTTGACGAGGTGTCGACGCCAGCAGGTCTGCGCCTCGAACAACGTCGGTGACGTGGTCCAAATGGTCGTCGATCACAACAGCTATCTGGTAAGCCGCATATCCGTCTGCGCGCTTGATGACAAAATCACCCACGTCGTGAAACAGGTTCTGTTCCAGTTCTCCAGCAATGCGGTCTTTGAACCGTATTGGCGCTGAACCGGTCTTGATCCGGATTGTTCGATAGGAATCGGGGGGCAGTTGATGGTGCCGACAGGTGCCGGGATAAACCGGCCCGGCCGCACCTCGTATCCCTGCTGCGAGCACATCCTGGCGGGTGCAGCGACATCCAAATGCATGGTCTTCAGCGAACAGTTTTTCAATTATTTCCAGGTACAGATCTTTCCGTGCGCTTTGCTGTACCGGTACTTGGCTCCATCGGAAACCGAAATATTCGAGTTGCCGAAGTATGGTCTGGGCCATTCCAGGTATGCTGCGGGTCTGGTCGACATCATCAATTCGAACCAGCCAGGTTCCGCCACAGTGGAGCGCATCGGCAAAACTGCCGACAGCCGCGACCAGAGAACCAAAGTGAAGGGGCCCTGTTGGCGAAGGGGCAAACCGACCGACGTAGTCGATTGTTCGGGTAGGTGGTCTACTGGACACGGNGTTCAATAGGGCTGTTCGACCCACCAGGATTGTTCTGACAAAGCGCGCCGTAGAGGTGTATCCACCTTGTCCGGGGCCAGGNTGATATACCGCTTTGCTTCTGCAGCAGATTCGCCTTCGAGGCTGCGCAAGTGAGCCGTCGCCGTAGCTACCGAAAATTNCACTCCCAGGACANATTCGAAATTGGGTGNCCCGTCAGACCAGACCNCACCCGCATAGTCAGTTTGACCCAGCCATTTCCTGACGGTAGCCAGCGTGGTCATCGAGCGTGATCGGGCAGCCCCAGAATTCCGTTCGATGAAACCAATGTTCTGGTCTGATGTACGTTCCCGCGCAGCGAGGTTCTGCACTGCCTTTTCAATCGTGTTGCTGCTGCTGNTGATTATGCAGCTTGGACAGGATTGACCNTGTTTGTNGTCGATCGCCAGGGCAAGNCCACGGCGTCTCTTGGCCGAAACGAGGGAAAACTCCANTGGTAGTTGGGGTCCGGAATAGAGTGTCCATTGACCCTCAACGTGAGGTGCCAGGTCGTCGAGATCCCAGATCAGNGAGCCATATCCAATTACAGCAAATCCTGTCATTGTTCAGTGTCCTCCTGCCAGGTGCCGATCATACAAGACATCATGGTGATCGATTTCCACAGACGCGTTTGTCGATCTGCGAACTCGAGCCTGGAAATGGCCGTTACCCGGCTGTACTGTATCTTCAAGCGTTCACGCTACAATCCCAGGTCAGTTAGAGGTATTTAAGATGACTAGATCGTTTGCAATTGAGTACGAGGACCTGCCTCAGGAGCTGTCATTGTTTCCGTTGACTGGCGCACTGCTGCTCCCGAACGGTCAGCTCCCGCTNAATATTTTCGAACCCCGGTATCTGAATATGGTGTTGGATGCATTAGCNGGTACGCGTCTGATCGGTATGGTACAGCCCCTGCCTGGTGCGGATACAGAATATCCGGAACTACACCGGACTGGATGTGCCGGTCGAATTATCAGTTTCAGTGAAACGCGCGACGGTCGCCTGCTGATTGTGCTTGGCGGGGTTAGTCGGTTTGANATCGTCAGTGCCTTTGATGTCCAGCGCGGATATCGAAGCGCACACGTGTGCTGGGACCGTTTTGCTCATGACACGGTACTTGAGGATATCCAACTCGAAAAAGAGCTGCTCCTGGAGTCGGTAAAGGTCTATCTCGCGCATCAGAAGTTAAGTGTTGAATGGAAGTCTCTTGAAGTTCTTGATATACCCGAGTTGGTCGACACACTGGCCTGCAGTCTGCCTTTTTCGCCTCGTGAGAAGCAAGGTCTGCTCGAAGCTGCCGTAGTCGAAGATCGATACCACCTGGTGAAGGCACTGTGCGAGTTTGGAGCCGGATTCTCCGGAGATGCAGGAGCTCAGGCACACTGAATTAGCGGGGTCAACTCGATAGTTCTATCAGGATCCGCCCATGCTCGATCCGGATAGAAAAAGTCTCGAGGTCGATCTCTGCAGGATCATCTACNGCNTTNCCGTTAAGTAGACAGAATCTACTGCCATGCAGTGGGCAACGGANAAAAACACCATCGAGTGCACCACCCGANAGAGATGCGTCTTCATGGGTACACGTNTCGGCAACAGCCACGATTGTCCCCTCTACATTAGCAAGTAGTACAGGTTCACGGCCGATATCCAGTCTTTTCATGTCGCCAGGCTCGAGATCGACGTCTGTACCCACATCCAGCCAGACAGTAGTCATGGGCAGAGTGCCACTTGCCTACTCATCTGGAGAAGTCTGACTTCGCGTGCAGGTTTGTTTCAGTGTCGGTATCAGGACTAGCTTCGTCGGGGTTGTACCAGGCGAGACCTGAGCGCAAGCTGACAACATGGCCTATGACCAGCAAAGTGGGTGGTTTGATATCGACGCTGCTTACTGTTCCAGGCAGCGTCGCCAGTGTGCCCGTAACAACTTTCTGGTTTCGTGTTGTGCCCTGTTGAATCAATGCAGCCGGTAGATCTCCATCCGCACCGTGCCTGATCATCTTGCTGCACAGTGTTTCAAGACCGGTCAGGCTCATATAGACAACTACTGTCTGGTCAGGCTGGCAAAGCGCAGACCAGTTGAGGTCGAGTTGACCATCTTTTAGATGGCCGGTGACAAAAACGCACGATTGTGCGTGGTCACGGTGGGTAAGTGGTATACCGGCATAGGCGGCACAGCCCGATGCGGCCGTTATACCGGGTATGACCTGGAAGGGGATTTTTTCACGAACCAGGTCGGCAATCTCTTCACCGCCCCGGCCAAAGATGAATGGATCACCGCCCTTGAGTCGCAGCACCCGTTTTCCTTGGTGTGCCAGTTNAACCAGTAGACGGTTAATGTCTGTCTGTGGCACGGTATGTTTGGCACGTGCTTTGCCGACAAAAATGCGGTCCGCATCCCGTCGTACCAGATCGACAATCTCGCTGGCAACGAGTCGGTCATAGAGTACGACATCAGCTTGCTGCATAAGTCTCAAGGCGCGAAAAGTCAACAGGTCTGGGTCTCCGGGGCCTGCGCCAACCAGGTAGACCTCACCCTGCACAGCGGGTGGGTGATCCGGCTTTTCAATGAGTTGCTCAAGTGCATCCCGAGCTTCATCATCCCGCCCGGAGAAGACCAGTTCGGCGATGGGTCCTTGTAATACATGCTCCCAGAAGTGTCTTCTTTCGGCGATGGAATCGAATTTCGCCTTGACCTGGTGCCGAAATCCACCCGCAAGCCTGGCCAGTCGTCCGTAAGCGGCCGGTATCAGGGTCTCAAGTCGGCTTTTGAGCAAGCGGGCGAGTATGGGTGCCGTACCGCCGGTACCAATTGCAACGATGACAGGGGAACGGTCGACGATCGAGGGCACAATGAAATTACTCAGTTCGGGTTGATCGACGACATTGACCGGTATGGCATGAGCCATCGCGGCCTCCGAGGCTCGCTGATTGACGGTCCGATCGTCAGTTGCGGCCACCACCAGGTGCATACCTTTGATCAGGTCTGGACTAAACCCGCATTTCAAATGGGTGATTTTCTGTTGCTGAATGAGGTCAAGGATATGATTATCCCGAGACTCTGAAACTACAGTAACTGATGCGCCGGCGCTGAGCAGTAACTCAATTTTACGCAATGCAACTGCGCCTCCACCAACCACGAGGCAGGGTGCGTTGCGGATTCGTAGAAAGACAGGAAGGTAATTCATTGAATTGGCTGTGCTGTACGGAACCAGAATTTTGGATCAAACAAAATAAATTGACCATATCCTACGTGGTATAGAGTAGAACGGTATATTTTAGACCTTTCTGTTGAGTGTTTAGGCCGACGCTGTTGTAATTGGTGGTTGGATAGGTGGAATCAACGCTTCGAAATACGAGAGAATTCAACTTTTCAGTTAGGAGTAAAAATAGATGGCAAATCGAACAGCACTGCAGACATTCGGTCGTTCAGGTAATCCGATGTTTAGAAGCAATGCATTCCAGCCCGATGCAACCTTCGACGAAAGCGATAGTACTCGACGAATGACCCTTGCCGGCGCGGTCAATAAGACCGGCATCCTGCTAGTGTTGTGTCTAGTGAGCGCAGGTTATGTATGGAATCAATTTTTCCAGAGCGGAGGATCAGGTGCAGTCAATGGCCTGATGATGCTTGGTCTATTAGGTGGATTGGCCATGGCGATGGTTACCATTTTCAAGCGTCAATGGTCTGGGGTGACGGCCCCAGCGTATGCACTTTTGCAGGGTCTGGCAATGGGTGGTATCTCTGCAATGTTTGAAATGCAGTACCCGGGGATTGTAATCCAAGCCGTTGGACTGACATTTGGGACGCTTGGTGTCTTACTGTTGGCGTATAAAACAGGGTTAATAAAACCGACTGAAAATTTTCGCTTGATGATTGTTGCAGCAACCGGCGGTATCGCACTGCTTTACCTGGTGAGTTTTGTGATGGGGTTTTTTGGTTCTAGTATTGGTTTTATCCACAGCAATGGTTTATTCGGAATAGGATTCAGTCTTTTTGTCGTNGCGATTGCAGCCCTTAACCTTGTGCTTGATTTTGACTTTATCGAGGCGGGTGCTGAACAGGGAGCGCCGAAGTACATGGAGTGGTATGGCGCGTTCAGCCTCATGGTCACATTGGTCTGGTTGTACCTTGAAATTCTGCGTCTCCTGGCAAAGTTAAGGAGTCGTTAGTCGATGGGCCTGAACGAACTGATCTTTGGGGGTCTGGCTGTTCTTGGGATTGCGGTTTTTGTGTATGTAGGCCAGTTCCGAGCTAGTCGTAGCCAACGTGAACGANCGGATCGACTCCGATGGAACACCGTTGACAAAGCGCAGTCGGCTAAAAAGAAGTCCTAAATATTGACGTAGGTGATTTGTTGCGCTAAATGCGGCTGATTAGTTCTGCAGGGTCGAATCCGGCCTGAACATAGAGCAACCTGGCCTTGTTTGAGTCCTGGACTACGCCACGGCCCTGTTGATACATCTGTGCCAGTGCCAGCATTGAGCCTTCCAATCCAAGATTCACGGCTTTTTCAAAACAGGCCGCTGCTTTTTGATCGTCCGGGTTGGTGCAATCACCATCCAGATACATGTAGCCCAACGCGTGTAGAGCCAGACCATGGTCCTGATCTGCAGCGTACTTCATCCATCGGTAGGCCGACGCTTCGTTTCGAACCTGGCCGAGNCCATTCTGGCACATGACAGCCAGACGATGTTGTGCGTCCGGGTTGCCGATTTGTGCGTGTGGTGTCAGAAGTTGCAGTGCCCGGCTGAATTGCTTGGACTCAAATGCCGCAATACCGCTCGCCAGGGTCATTTGCTGCTCATCCAGCATGAAATTCCTCCAGAAATTTGGTTGGCCGTGTCTACACTACCGAATTGGGTATAGAGAGAGCAAGCGTTGCAACGTAGACTGTAACTGGGAACCACGATAGGACNACGGTGATGAAGATTTCATCAGTCGATCTTGAGATGCGTTCGTATCTGCAGCGCATTGCGACCGGCCCTGAGCTCAGTAAAGACCTCTCTGAAGAAGAGACTTATCATGCGATGACCCATATTCTTGCCGGGTCAGCCGATGAAGTACAGTCCGCAATATTCTTGATTGCACTGCGCATGAAGCGGGAAACCGATGCTGAGAATTGTGGTGCACTTCGTGCGCTTCTCGACAGCACAGTACAGGTGCGCTCTGACGTTGCTGACATTCTGCATGTTACAGACCCTTTTGACGGATTTGTTCGCGGATTACCGGCAGCTCCTTTTCTACCTGCAGTCCTTGCCGCCTGTGGTGTCGCCACAATCAGTTCGGGCGCTCAGCAGGTCGGGCCAAAGTACGGTACTACTCACCGCCAGGTCCTTGAAGCCGCGGGTGCAGCAGTGGAACTGGTCCCGGCTGAGGCAGCAATGCAAGTTGGTGATCCGAGCTGTGGCTGGGCATATGTCGATCAGAGATACGCCTGTCCCGATCTGCACCAGCTGGTTGACCTTCGGTCACGAATTGTAAAACGACCGCTACTGACGACGTTGGAGGTGTTGCTGGCTCCTGTTCTGGGTCAGGAGTCGACGCACCTGGTTACGGGGTATGTTCACAAACCCTACCCGCCAATTTATGCGATGCTGGCCCGCAGGGCAGGATTTGCATCTGCTGCGATTGTTCGCGGTGTGGAAGGCGGTGTTATCGCATCGCTGAATCAACCGTCGAAACTGTTGCGGTTTACAGCTGATCGTGACAATGAAGAAATTCGGCTTGATCCCGCGCTTGCCGGCATTAATTCTCAGACTCGTGCAGTACCGCTGCCTGATGTATTGTCGCCAGCGACCGCACAGAGCGAACTGCCGGACGAAGACGAAAATTATCGCAGAGCACTGGCGACAGCTCAGGCCGGACGTTTGGCACTGGCCGGCACACCGGGTCCGATGTGTGACAGCCTGATTTATGGTGCGGCGGTGTGTCTGTTACACCTGGGTGTGGAAAACAGTTTGAAGGGTGCCTCTGCCACTGTTCGGTCCGTGCTGGACAGTGGCCAGCCAACGGCTCGCTTCGACGCGGGTTGTTACTGAAAACAGACGAAAACCTTGCTGAAGGCTTAAGAATCAGCGTTAAGCGAACCTGCCCCTGGGCCCATATTTACATCAGTATTTTTACGACTAGGGCGAGGTATAAATAAGTTATACTTATTCCAGTGACTGGGATCTTGGTCTTGGTCCTGTGCCCAAAAGGTTCGGTATGCACATTACCATTCGCCAATTGCAGGTCTTCGAAGCGGTCGCCCGCCAGCTGAGTTATACGCGTGCGGCTGAAGAGCTCCACCTCACCCAGCCGGCAGTTTCAATGCAGATTAAACAGCTGGAAAGTTCCGTCGGATTGTCGTTGTTCGAGCAATTGGGTAAGCGCGTGTTTATGACTCAAGCCGGTGAAACCATGCTGCGCCATGCTGAGACTATCATGCGCCACCTGGGCACGGCGCGGGAAGAAATGGATGAACTGAAAGGTGTGGATTCAGGCCGGCTGCGCATCGCTGTTGCTTCTACCGTGAACTATTTCGCCACACGACTGCTCGCCACTTTTACCCGTTTGCACCCCAGTGTCCAAATTACACTCGATGTGACCAACAGGGAAGCCTTGTTACAAAAACTTGAAGACAATCAACCCGATATCGTCCTGATGGGTAAACCGCCTAAAGGCCTGGATCTCGATGCGGACGATTTTATGGACAACCCTCTGATTATGATTGCGCGACCCGATCATTCATTATCCAAGCATCGTTCGATAGCCTTGAAAGAATTAACTGAAGAAACATTTGTGGTGCGCGAGTCGGGATCTGGAACCCGTATCGCGATGGAACGTTTTTTCGATCAAAAATCTTTTGCCCCCAGTGCAACCATCGAAATGACAGGTAATGAAACTATCAAACAGAGTGTCGAAGCCGGCCTGGGGCTGGCGATCGTCTCTGTACACACCGTTGAACTGGAACTTGCGCTCGAGCGACTGAGTCGTCTGGATATTAGGGGAATGCCGATTATGCGCCGTTGGTATGTTGGGCACCGGCGCGGTAAACGACTTTCCCCAACAGCCCAGGCATTCCGCCAGTTTGTGCTGGACGAAGGCACACGGCAGGCAGTCGCTTGATGTTAGCAATACACTTTTGTTATGGCTGACAGAAGACTGCAGGTATTTTCGACAGTAGCCAGGCTGTTGAGTTTTACCAAGGCGGCCGACGTGCTGCATATGACTCAGCCGGCAGTGACATTCCAGATCCGTCAGTTGGAGGAATACTTCAACACCCGCCTTTTTGATCGAACCCACAATCGGATCACGCTGACTGTGGCGGGCGAACTTGTGAAGTCACATGCCGACCGGATCATCGCGCAGTACGGTGAAATGGATAACGAGATACGAAAACTCACGGGCGATGTTTTAGGACCTTTGGTAATTGGTGCAAGCACGACTATTGGTCAATATGTGATTCCACGCGTTCTCGGAGACTATCAGGCGAAATTTCCTGAGGTGACGATGCGCCTGTATGTTACTAATACTCTCGGTGTTATTCACATGGTGGAAAACAACGAAATTGATATTGGTATTGTTGAGGGTCCGATCAACAACGAGAATCTGGTCACTGAAGTCTGCTGGCAGGATGAACTGCTACTGGTAACACCGCCGGATCACCCGTTGGCCGGACCAGAACCCGTCAGGCCTGACGAAATCATGCAGTACCCGTTTATCAGTCGTGAGGAGGGGTCCGGCACCCGGCAGGTCATCTCCGAGTATCTGACTGAAAACAAATTATCATTCTCAGATATGATCCTGGCGATGGAGTTTGGCAGTTCTGAGTCGATCAAGAGTGCCGTTGCAGCAGGTCTGGGAATTTCCATTTTGTCGATCGCAACGCTGGATAAGGAACTCAGCCTGGGCCTGCTCGAACAAACCAGTTTGACTCCTTCGCTCAAACGGTCGTTTACGATTGTTTACCAGAAGCAGAAATTTCGACTTCGGGCAATGGAGGAATTTCTCATTTTTGTAAAAGACCAATGTGATACGGTTGGTCTCAGGGATGGACAAGCTGCCAATAGCGGTTGACGTGGCCTGAATCTCAATACCAGATCAACCACCTGCCTGACAATTATGAGCGATGATGTCGAACAGTCACTTCTGAAGGCTTTTCGTCAAATGACACCGACGGCCCGAAGCACACTTATCGATTTTGCTGATTTTCTATCGCAGCGACATCCAGTTGCGGCCACACCGGCTTCCAAGCAACCTCTACAGGTGCCAAGACCAACGGAAGAGAGTGTCATCGCGGCGATACGACGATTAGCGAAAACCTATCCGATGCTCGACAGCGATAATGTTTTTTCTGCAGCCACTACACTCATGACCCGTCATGTTATGGGCCAGCAGGCTGCCGTCGAGGTGATCGATGAACTCGAGGTGATGTTCAAGGCTCGCTACGATGACTTGTACAGGGATGCATAATCATCTGAAGTGATGAAGTCTATCTGCTGGGTTGTTCAGTTTCACCGAGAATCAACACCGTTTTGCCAGCAGCGTGGTTACTACGGTGCGATGCACTTTATTTAAGGTAGCTTGCACGGAATCTGATCACGTTGTCTGGAAACACCGAACATGAAACAATAATCATCTTTGGGCACACACTCGATGAAACCGCCAGACGATCAAGCTATTGACAGAGATGGTTATCGACCTAACGTCGGGATCATTTTGTGTAATGGTGGGGGTCAGGTGCTTTGGGCCCGGCGCAGCCGCCATGACGGCTGGCAGTTTCCGCAAGGTGGCGTCGAAAGGGGAGAATCAGTACTGGATGCCGTCTACCGCGAACTCTACGAAGAGGTCGGTTTATTGCCCGAGCATGTCGAGGTAATTGGACACACACAAAAATGGCTGCGCTATGATGTACCCCGGACCTACATTCGCTCTCAAACAATACCATTTCGAGGTCAGAAGCAAATGTGGTACCTGCTGCATATGCTGGCCGATGATAATCAAGTCTGTCTTGATCATGCCGAGCGTCCCGAGTTTGACGAATGGCGGTGGGTCGATTACTGGCAGCCTCTGAAACAGATCGTATCATTCAAGCGTCGAGTGTATAGGCGAGCCCTGACCGAACTCGAACCCATGGTGATACGCATCGATCTACCCACGTGAGTGTTACATTTGTCTGACTGATAGCGACTCGACATAGGTCTTGATGTTTCCCACGAGGATGTATTGTTGATCGACGTGATGGTCGCTGACATCACGACACTCGACGTGTCGGTCGTGGTTAATGCAGCCAATGAGACACTGCTGGGTGGTGGGGGTGTTGATGGTGCGATTCACCGGGCAGCAGGTCCTGAACTCAAGACCTACTGTGCAAAACTGGGTGGCTGCAGGACCGGTGAGGCGCATTTAACTCCCGGCTTTGGGCTGGTCTCAGCCTGGATCGTTCACACCGTTGGTCCAGTCTGGAAAGGCGGTACCGCGGGGGAGGCAGCGCTGTTGCAGTGCTGCTATGAGAACTGTTTCGCGTTAGCGATGGATGAGGGACTGGCATCTATCGCTTTTCCGGCCATCAGTACGGGCGTATTCGGGTATCCCAAGGTAGACGCTGCAGCAATTGCGGTGTCCGTGATGCGCCGGTATCAGGTTCAGTTCGAGCGGATCGTTGCGTGTTGCTTCAGTGAGTCTGATGCGCAGGATTACCGCGCGTTACTGGCAGATTCTTGTGCTTGACTCAGAGTAGGCGTCTCAGTTTTTTGCGGTACGGATCTTTTCAAGCAGTTCGCTGGTTGAGCAGGGATAGCGGATAGGGATAGTGTGGACCGTACCACCACTGCCCTGTACCAGATCGGCACCAATAATCTCAGAAACAGGCCAGTCACTGCCTTTGACCAGCCGATCCGGTCGGCACAGGCGGATCAGTTCCAGGGGGGTCTCCTCCCCGAATCCGATCACCAGGTCGATGAAGCCTAATGCGGCCAGTACAGCCAGCCGGTCTGCCAGCGAATTGATTGGCCGGTCTTCACCCTTACCCAGCGCTCGGATTGACTCGTCACTGTTTACTGCTACGAGCAATGTAGCGCCCAACTGTGCTGCCTGCTCCAGATAATCAACGTGCCCCCGGTGCAGGATGTCGAAGCAGCCGTTGGTGAAGACAAGCGGCCGCCTGACCTTGTCCAGCTGTGCCCGGAGTTGGTCTTGGTTCTGAAAGATCTTGTGCTCAGAATTCAACGGCCTGCCAGGCGTCTTTACGCCTTGAGCTTGCTACATTAGAAGTACTCAAAAACCTTGATAACGCGCACTACACCGGGAACGCTGCGTACGATCATCACAGCCTCGGTTGCTTCAGCCGAGGTGACCAGGCCCATGAGATAGACATTTGCCCTTTCGGTAACGACTTTGAAGCGTGTCGGATCCACTGTACCCGATACCACCAGCGCAGTTTTTGCACGGCCGGTTAGCCAACTGTCGTTAATTCGACTGGCCATATTGGTCCGGCCAGCCAGCTCGATGCGATTCACTACCTGGCGGGTGTAATGGTGAGATTTTGCGATATCCAGGATACGGTCGATGGCTTGCTGGTCGGGTACTTCGCCGGTCAGCAGCACCACGGCATTCCAGATCGTGACGCTGACATTGGTGTCTGAAATCGTCTTGTTCCGGTAGATCGAAAACCGTATGTCCATTTCGGCCTTATTGTCTTGCCAGTAAGCGCGCGGCTCTCGCTCGTCGCGTACGACATCAATAGCCAGTAAGCTCACGGCAGGTACACAGCCACCGGCCAGGATTGAGCCGGCCAAGAGCAACAGGCCTAGGCAAACGCTTTTTAGAGGTGTGCAGCGTGTAGGCGTCATAGCCTCGTCTCTCCTGTCATATGAAGGTCAATAAGATTACATATGCAGTGAATGATTATAGCGTGGGCTTCCTGGATACGGGCTGTTGAGTCTGAAGGAACCCGTAATTCCAGGTCATTGGTATCGAGCAGACCCGCCAGGGCACCTCCGTCCCGCCCGGTCAGTGCGATGACACTGAGTCCGGCAGTTGTGGCAGCCCTGGCAGCTTCAAGAATGTTCGGACTCTGGCCGGATGTTGTGAAAACGATCAATGCGTCGTTTGGTTTGCCCAGACCGCTAATCTGGCGGGCAAAAACCTGACTAAAATCGTAGTCGTTGCCCGCAGCGGTGAGTGTAGCTGTATCAGCTGGTAGGGCGATCGCGGCCAGCGGCTGGCGCTCCTTTTCATAACGGCACAGTAATTCGGCTGAAAAGTGCAGCGCGTCACTTGCCGAGCCCCCGTTACCGCAGAGCAGGAGCTTACCACCGTTGTCATAGACGGTAGCAATCCGGCGCGCCGCATCGACCACCTGTAGACCGATTGCGGCCTGGGTCTTGAGTGCGGTAGCAGCGCTGTTCTCGAAATGCTGTCTGATTCTTTGTTCGGGATTCATNGGGTCTGTGTTTTCAGNGAGGTGTCGGTCTGGCAGNCGNAAAGGTTGAGAACGAACTGTTCCACAAGACCGAACTGTAACAGGCCTTAGCTGCGGCTNACAGTCGACGGTACGTTAGCATGTTTCAAGCAGATGTCGTTTCCTTGTATGGTTTAATGGAAAGCGTTCTGAATCCAGCGGCAAACCGGCGCATGTGGACTGCCCGTGATCGCAACCACATCAAAACGACAGGGCCAGGATTGCGATCTGTCGTGGCGCTGTAAATAGCTGGCTGCGGTGCGCCTCAGTTTCGCCTGTTTAGCCATGCNGACAGATTCTTCGGGTCGGCCAAACTGGCTGTCACGACGTTGCTTGACTTCAACAAAAACCAACGTTTGGTCATCGATCATGATCAGATCGATTTCACCCGTTCGATTGCGATAGTTTGTCACCAGCAGTTCAAGACCCTGTNGTTGCAGGAATTCGGAAGCAATATCCTCAGACCAGTGATGACCTCCAGGGGGTCCGCGCTTGTAGTGGCTATTGCACAATCACTTATCCACCTGCCGGGTCGAGGATCCGCTGTGGGTGTTGTCCAGATGGTGCCGGCACAGTCCCAGTGCTTTGTAAATTAGTCCAGATCGAGNCATCGAATCAGTATACCGGATACACTTTACTAACCCGACCCACAGTCATCCAGTCTACCTAGAATGTTATTCAGCTCAGTCGACTGCAGTCAGTGTCTTGCGCTGGTATGAGCGTTTCCGGATCCGGTACGCTGTATGTGGTTGCGACGCCGATCGGCAATCTGGGCGATCTGACTGTCCGGGCAGCGGAGGTTCTGGCATCGGTGGACCGGATAGCAGCTGAAGATACGCGGCACACACGAATTCTGCTTCAACATATTGGAGTCTCGAAACGACTGTTCTCGCTACACCAGCACAATGAACGCGCGCGAAGTCGTCAGATCATAGACTCTCTGCTGCGTGGTGAAGATATTGCACTGGTCAGCGATGCTGGAACACCGCTGATCAGCGATCCGGGTTATCTGCTCGTCCGAGATTGTTTGGCCACAGGACTACCAGTCCTGACGGTCCCNGGCCCCAGCGCTGTGACAGCAGCACTGGCTGTGTCCGGCCTACCGACAGATCGTTTCGCTTTTGAAGGGTTTCTGCCGCCCCGATCGTCTGCAAGGCGCAGGATGCTTCAAGACCTGGCAAAAGAGCCCCGTAGTCTGGTCTTTTTCGAATCACCGAGGCGTTTAAAGGCCACACTTGCCGACATGGTTCGTGCTCTGGGTGGTGTGCGGCGTGTCTCGGTGTTACGGGAGTTGACAAAACGTTTCGAAGAGACGGTGCTGGCGACACTGGATGAAATGGCGGAGCGCTTCGAGAATGATGATCATCCAGTCAGAGGGGAACTCGTGATCATTGTCGAGGGCTGCCGAGATCCAGTCACGCAACGCTTAATTGGCCCTGACGACGTTTTGCCGATACTTGCNGAACATTTGCAACCCGGTGCAGCGAGTCAGGTAGCCATTAAGTTGTTCGGCGGCCGTCGCAACGATTATTACAACCGAATCCTGGCATTGACTAAGCCAGATGCCTCAGATAGCTGACGTCCGGACTTGCTATAAAGCGTCACCAGTAATATGTTGTCACGGGGAGTCGGCCGGGCGATCGCGGCTTCGTTCCTGCAGTCACCGGAATACGGTGTTTAGCGGTGCGTAGCGGAGGAAAGTCCGGGCTCCACAGGGCAGGGTGCCAGATAACGTCTGGACGGCGCGAGTCGATGGACAGTGCCACAGAAAATATACCGCCTGCTCGGCAGGTGAACACTTGTTGAGCGGTAAGGGTGAAATGGTGCGGTAAGAGCGCACCGCGTTCGTGGTAACACGAACGGCAGGGTAAACCCCACCTGGAGCAAGACCAAATAGGAATCCAATGGTGCGGCCCGCATCGGATTCGGGTAGGTCGCGAGAGTCACGCGGTGACGTGTGANCGAGATGAATGGTCGCCTTCGACAGAACCCGGCTTACAGGCCGACTCCCCACCGCCACCCCNCGAGCCTATANGCCTTGTTTTTACGGCCCAACTGGCCATTTGTTGTAGTCATACAACACCGACCGACTGACAGCTGGTGTCAGCACTCCGTTACCGATGGATGGCCGATGTTGAGTTCGCAGTCGTCAACAGNGCCCGATCAGCGATAAACCCATGATTTTTTTGAATTACGGGCTTGACAGGTCGTGATATTGATGCCAGAGTGTCGATTAGTGGGTAATCGTGGTGAAAAAGGTAAAAATTGGCAAAGAATCGTGAGTTATTCAGCAGAACATGCGAGCTACGGGGCGACAAGCTCCGGTACCCTGACTACCCCTACCGGTTTGCCGTGGATGGCGGCATATCCATCCATCCTCATCCTCCTTTGGTGATTGCCCGGCCCCTTTTGGGGTCGGGCGTTCTTTTTTGCACGGTGGGCACCAATTGACTAATAGACCAGTGGACCAGACCAGCGGCTTGGGTTTGAGGTAAAGACTAAGGCAGAAGATGACATGTTTCGTGGTGCAAGTTCCCTCAACATGGATCAAAAAGGACGGTTTGCCGTCCCTGCGAAGTACCGTCAGGTACTCACNGAGCGTTGTGATGGTCAGTTCGTGCTGACTGTTAACAATACTGGGGAACGGTGTCTCTGGNTGTATCCACAGGATGAATGGGAGCAGGTCGAAAGAAAGGTCGTCGAGTTACCCAGTTTCGATCCGTCAGCACAGGCGCTGAAGCGACTCTTGATCGGTTATGCCACGGATTGTGATCTTTNAAGCGGGGGCCGGATACGCGTCTCTGCGCCATTGCGGGAATTTGCAGGTCTAGAAAAACACATTGTATTGATCGGACAGGGAAATAAGTTTGAGATTTGGGATGAAGGCCTTTGGAAAGTGAAGTGCGATGAATGGCTGTTGAAGCAGCCCGAGGATCGGCAGCTTCCCATTGAGCTTGAGTCGCTCTCGCTCTAGACAACTCACCGGCACATGTCAGTTCATGGACACGAGCCGGTCATGACGAGAGAGGTCGTGCAGGCGCTTAACGTCCAAGCCGACGGTACCTATGTCGATGCTACATTTGGCCGTGGAGGTCATACGCGGGCCATTCTGAGTTGTCTGGGACCTGCCGGACGAGTTCTTGCAATCGATCGAGACCCGGAAGCGCATCGCTGTGCAAAGCAGATGTCTGAGGCGGAAAACCGGCTGACGTTTGTACAGGCGTCGTTTTCTGAGCTGTTCGAAATGGTTAATTCCCACGGGCTTGTTCATCGGGTCACAGGACTTGTACTTGATCTTGGTGTCTCGTCTCCACAGCTTGATAGCCATGAACGTGGTTTCAGTTTCAATGGCGATGGCCCGCTCGATATGCGTATGAATCCGGATATGGGCCAGTCTGCTGCAGAGTGGTTGAATACAGTCACTGAAGAGCGGCTTCGTAATTGTCTGCGCGAGCTTGGCGAGGAGCGCTACTCAAGAAGAATCGCCCGAGCNGTTGTTGCTGCGCGGACCAGTCGACCGCTGTCGCGCACGCTAGAACTCGCTGACATCGTAGCGCACGTGGTACCGACCCGAGAACCGGGTAAGCACCCAGCAACCCGGACTTTTCAGGCGATCAGGATGCAGGTCAATCAGGAACTCGGTGAGNTGAAGTCAGTGCTGCCACAAGCTCTGAGNGTTCTTGAACCCGGTGGCCGTCTGGTCGTGATCAGTTTTCATTCCCTCGAGCACCGGGCAGTCAAGCAGTTCCTGCGCCAGTCTGCCAGCGGTGATCGTTATCCGCCCGACCTGCCGGTTACCCATGATCAGATTCGACCTGNTGTGAAAATACTGAGCAAGCCACTTAGGCCCGGCCAGCAGGAGGTTGAGACCAATCCTCGTGCCCGCAGTGCCGTACTCAGGGCGGCTGAAAAAACAGGACACGCAGACTCATGAAGATACTGATCGGTCTTGTCATTGCGGTGTTCGGCAGTGCATTGAGCACAGTGCTAATTCGATATGAAAATCGACAAGTGTTTCTTGAAGTCAGGGACGCAGAAATTCAGCGTGATCGACTTAACGACGAATGGGGAAAACTTCAACTGGAGCAGGCGACTTGGTCGCTACATAGCCTAATTGCATTCGAGGCCCGGCAAAAACTGGGCATGGTGCCCCCAGATCCCCAGGANACCGTTGTTTTGAGACTTGAGAGTTCAAGATGAGCCAGTTGCTCCAAAATCGGCAGAAATTCTACCCGCGGCGACACTGGTTCTGCTTTACGGTGATGTTGCTGGGGTTCATGGGGTTGTTCGCCAGAGCATTTCAAGTTCAGGTGCTTGAGAGCAGTCAACTGCGAAGTGAGGGAGAAATCAGGCAAATCAGAACGCTTCCAGTTAAACCGGTGCGGGGTGTCATCACCGACAGACAGGGTGAGATCCTGGCCGTTAGTACGCCACTGGACGCGATCACAGCAGATCCCCGAGAACTCAGAAAAGCCGGACCTGNCCTGGAACGACTCGCNGCTGCATTGAAAATCTCTCTCAATCAGATCAACACCAAGATAGATCTGCCGGCCAGCAAGAAATTCGTCTATCTTCGTCGGCACCTCCCACCAGACAAAGCGCAGCAGATTCAACAATTGGGAATCCGCGGTGTCACTACCCAGAGGGAATATGGGCGTTACTACCCGGCGGGCATGCTGGTTGGACACATCGTTGGATTTACGGACATCGATGACCACGGTCAGGAAGGCGTAGAGCGGTCTTTCGACAATCACTTGTCGGGTGTAGAGGGTCGGAAACGAGTTCTGATTGATGCTCGCCACCGTATTGTTGAAGATGTTGAGAGTGTTCAGTCCGTGCATCATGGTCGGAATCTGAATTTGAGTCTCGATCTTAGGATTCAGGCTGCAATGCGCAGACATATCCGCAAGGCCGTCCTACAGAACCAGGCAGCTGGTGGTTCTGCCGTGATGCTCAATTGCCGCACCGGTGAGGTGCTGGCTATGGTCAACTTTCCGGATTTCAACCCGAATGACCGNGCAGACATCACAGCTGGGAACTTCAANAATCGNACAGTCACGGATGTATTTGAACCGGGTTCAACAATAAAGCCATTTACCCTGTCTTTAGCCCTTGCAAAGGGAGTATTTACTCCTGACAGCAGAATCATGACCGGTCCTGGTGTGCACTATGTTGGCGGTCGTCGTATACAGGACNNCCNAGATTATGGAGATCTCAGNTTCTCGGAAGTGTTGATCAAATCAAGCAATGTCGGTGCGGCAAANGTAGCATTGGAAATGGCGCCTAANGANCTGTACGACACTTTGAGTGCGGTAGGTTTCGGTCACACNACGGGGATTGAACTGCCAGGTGAGCAGTCGGGGCTGTTATTGAATAGGGAACGCCCGGTAGATCATGCCTGGCTGTCTTTTGGATATGGCCTATCAGCAACATTGCTGCAGTTGGCCCGCGCCTACGGGGTTTTTGCGACNGAAGGGATACTGGTGCCGGTAACCATACGCCTGGAGACCAAAACTCGAGCCGGTGTAAGGGTGCTTCCTGCCGATGTTGCTCGGCAAATCACGTTGATGCTCGAACGGGTTGTCTCCGAGGGTACAGCCACCCGGGCAGTGGTACCGCATTATCGGGTCGCGGGTAAGACTGGTACGGTACACAAAATCAAGCCTGGTGGTGGTTACGAAAAGGAACGTTATCGGTCTTTAATTGCCGGTTTTGCACCAGTGTCTGATCCTCGCTTTGTTTTGGTTGTGATGATTGATGATCCCAAAGGCGGTAAACATTTCGGAGGTGAAGTTGCAGCACCGGCCTTTGGATATATTATGTCCGACGCTTTACGACTCCATCGTGTTGCACCTGACGCGCCTGAGTCGACACTCGAAATCGCAGCCCGTAGAGGCGGCTTGGCGACGGGCGCGTGATAACTTCGNCATCACAGAAGTCCTGTGCACTGGGAACATTGCTTGATGGCGTAACAAATATTCCGATTAAGAATGACATCGAGATCTCAGGATTTTCCCTGGACTCTCGCCATGTNCAGGTCGGGCAGGTCTTTGTGGGTCTGCCGGGTAACGATACCGATGGGCGNGGTTACATCGATCAGGCAGTCAGTGCAGGTGCGGCCGCTGTTCTTTACGAATCGGGGGGATGGAATCGACAGGACTGTGTNGTACCTGCTTTTCCGATAGACAATCTCCGCCAGAAAATTGGCCAGATTGCGAGCCGATTCTATGGTTTTCCATCCCGGGCACTCTGTGTCATCGGGCTAACGGGTACTAATGGGAAAACCACCTGTGCAGGTCTATTGGCGCAAGCGCTTACCTGTCTGGGTCATCGAACAGGATTCATCGGCACCGTTGGGNCCGGTCTCGTCGGGGCACTCCAGCCACAAAGCTTGACCACGCCGGATGCGGTCACTCTGCAGGCCCAACTGGCGGATCTTTTGCAAAAAGGTGCCGACAGCGTCTGCATCGAAGTATCGTCGCATGCACTTGATCAGGGTCGAGTTAAGGGTGTCGAGTTTGATGCAGCTGTGTTCACCAATCTCAGTCGAGATCATCTCGATTATCACCAGAACATGGAAGCGTACGCAGCGGCAAAACTGCTCTTGTTTCGCACTGGTGGTCTGCGAACAGCGATTATTAATGCTGATGATCCATGGGGTGCTGAATTCGCTGTTGCTGGTCTNTCGGCCAAGGTTTGGACCTATGGAATGAACACTAACGCCGACGTGTATCCTCTTGGGATGCACGTGGTGCCGGATGGATACGACTTGATACTGAGTTCTCCTGCCGGTGAGATCGTTTTNCACAGCCCACTTCTGGGTGAGTTCAATGTCATGAACACAGTTGCGGTCGTGAGCACACTGCTTGCTCTGGAGTTCACGCCCAGCGGCATTTCAGAGATCATGCCACGTCTACAGTCGGTATCTGGTCGGATGGAGTTGGTCGATCACAATCGTCAAGGACCACAAGTCATCGTTGACTATGCGCATACACCATCAGCTCTGGAACAGGCTCTGAAGGCGGCGCGAATTAATGCTGCTGGACGGGTGTGGTGTGTATTCGGGTGCGGTGGGGAGCGTGATCCGGGGAAAAGACCCCTCATGGGAGCTATTGCTGAGTCTTGTGCTGACCATGTTGTGCTCACCAGCGACAACTCGAGGGGAGAGGATCCTGTATCGATACTAGAAGACATCCTGTCGGGCATGACCCGTGAGCCTAGTGCAGTACAACCAGACCGCAAGAAGGCAATACAGATCGCACTGAAATGTGCTGACAAAAAGGATGTAGTGCTCATTGCAGGTAAAGGGCATGAGCTGGAACAGATCGTGGGTTCAGACGTGAAATATTTCAGTGATCAGGACACCGTTAGGCAACTGCTGGAGGNAAATAAGTGATGAATCTGCTAACAGCTGCATCAGCTGTCGAGGGAAGGCTTGTCGGTAATGATGTTGATTTCGAGCGAGTCGTGACGGACAGTCGTGAACTGAGTGGTGGCGAGCTGTTTGTTGCNCTCAAGGGNGAAAACTTCGATGGCCACGAGTTTGTTGCNCAAGCCAAGAGTTCGGGTGCAGTGGCCGCCATGGCCAGCCAAGAGCTGGAAATCGACCTACCCACTCTGGTAGTTGGGGACACTACGCTATCTCTTGGACGTCTTGCTGCTTACTGGCGTTGCCAGTTCAACCTGCCNGTTGTGGCTGTAACCGGCAGCAATGGGAAGACAACAGTCCGTGAGATGATTACTTCGATACTGAGTGAAGGTGGTCCGGTGCTCTCCCCCCATGCCAACTTCAACAATAACATCGGGATGCCTATTACCTTGCTGAGGTTACGCGAAGAGCATCATCATGCGGTTCTTGAGCTTGGCATGAACCAGCCAGGTGAGATCGACTACCTCTCTCGAATTGCCAGGCCATCGGTAGCAGTGATCACTAACGCGGGTTCGGCNCACCTGGAAGGTTTNCGTGATGTTACTGGCGTTGCCCGGGCAAAGGCAGAAATCTTAAATGGACTCGACCGAAGTGGTGCTGTCGTAATCAATGCCGATGATCGATTTGCAGCTTATTGGTTAGCCCGNGCCCGTCATTTCAGGAGTGTCACTTTTGGCCTGGAGAGTGAAGCTGATATCCGGGGAGANGCCACTACAGTAGGTGACAAACTCCTGATTGAAGTCAGTCTTCCCGATGACCGGTTGGAGTTTCAATTGAGCCTGCTCGGTCGACACAATGCACGCAACGCANTGGCGGCGGTGGCCGCAGCATGGTCTGTTGGCTGCAGCACTGAACAGATCTGTAATGGCCTGGAAAAAGTACGACCTGTTCGGCGTCGACTTGAACAAAAACAAGCACAGGCCGGCGCACAGTTGATNGACGATACGTACAACGCGAATCCGGCATCTCTCGAAGNGGCAATCCAGGTGCTTGCTGCGCGTCCAGGAAGAAGGATTTTGGTGCTTGGAGATATGGCGGANCTCGGGGAACAGGCGGAGGGTCTGCACCAGGCTGCTGGTCGAGTTGCCAGGGAGGCGGGGATCGATGACCTATTGACGACCGGTGGTCTCGCACGTTGTGCGGCAGAGGAATTTGGTATGCATGCCCGCCATTTTGAAAAACAAGAGAGTCTGATTGCTGCCGTTCACGAACTGCTCACTCCCGAACTCACCGTGTTGGTGAAGGGCTCTCTCTCTTCTCACATGGAGAATATTGTGAATGCATTAATCCAAACAGGGCCAAGCGAGTTCGCCTGATGCTCAAAAGTCTGTTCGAAATGTTAGCGACCGAGTACAGCGGGCTGAATGTTTTCCGCTACCTCACATTTCGAGCCATCTGCAGCATCCTAACAGCTTTGGTGATGAGCTTTGTCATTGGNCCGTTACTTATCCGCAAGCTGAATGATCTAAGAATTGGAGAGACAATTCGGGAAGATGGTCCAACATCCCATCAGTACAAGTCGGGCACTCCAACTATGGGTGGTGCGTTAATACTGGTGGCGACGGTNATCGCGACTCTGCTGTGGTCCGATCTAGGCAACCGTTTTATCTGGATTACGTTGTTTACATGTGTTGGGTTTGGGCTGATCGGTTGGATCGATGATCGCGGCAAGCTCAGAGGAGATGAGGGGCGAGGACTGTCCAAGAGATGGAAGTTTTTCTGGCAAAGTATCGTAGCTGCCTGTGCTGCCTACACGCTTTTTGCAACAGCACAAAGTCCGGTTGAGACACAGCTCATCGTTCCGTTGTTTAAGACAGTGGCAGTCAATCTGGGTCTGGTTTACGTGCTGCTTGCATGGTTTGTGATCGTTGGCAGCAGTAATGCGGTGAATCTAACTGATGGTCTGGACGGGCTGGCTATCCTGCCCAGCGTGCTTGTAGCTGGTGGCATGGGTATTTTTGCCTACCTCACGGGCCACGCAATTTTTTCTGGCTACCTAGGTATTCCACATATATCGGGTGCTGGTGAGGTCCTCGTATTCTGCTCAGCTTTGATGGGTGCAGGTCTTGGGTTTCTTTGGTTTAACACCTATCCGGCACAGGTGTTTATGGGTGATGTGGGCGCACTGGCTATCGGCGCTGCCCTTGGAACTGTTGCGGTNATTGTCCGCCANGAGATCGTGCTGGCAATCATGGGGGGCATTTTCGTCATCGAGACCTTGTCAGTTATCCTGCAGGTGATTTCTTTTAGGCTTACCGGCCGTCGACTATTTCGGATGGCGCCGCTGCACCACCACTACGAACTGAAGGGCTGGGAAGAACCAAAAATTATCGTTCGTTTCTGGATTATCAGTCTGATTCTGGTCCTGATCGGACTGGCAACGTTGAAGATCAGGTAGCCACTGTGATGAATCAGGCTGCCAACACCGTCTCAACACAGAAAAATCCAGGTCGGGCTGTCATCGTTGGTCTGGGTGTTACCGGACTCTCTTGCGTTCGCTACCTGGATAGCCGGGGCGTGTCATTGACGGTGATGGATTCTCGCGCAGAGCCTCCTTATCTGGACACGCTGTCCCGGGTATACCCCCATGTTGAATTNCACGCGGGGTCGTTCGACACGGCAGTTGCAAAAGATACCGATCTGCTGGTGATGAGTCCTGGGGTTGCACTGACTGAGCCGGTTGTGCTCGAAGCCATCAATGCAGGCGTTGAAGTGGTTGGTGACATCGAACTTTTCGCGCGGGNTCGTACGGCACCGGTGATTGCGATAACAGGGTCAAACGGGAAAAGCACCGTTACGACACTGATCGGNCGCCTGGCTGAGGCTGCCGATAGGAATGTTCTGGTCGGTGGAAATATTGGCCGTCCTGCACTGGAGTTGCTGACTGAGCCAGAGCCGGACTGTTATGTACTGGAGTTGTCCAGCTTTCAACTCGAGACTACTTCGACCTTGAATCCACACTGTGCCGTCATACTCAACATCGCCGAAGATCATATGGATCGGTATCAGAGCGTAAAAGACTACGCTAGGGCGAAAGCCCGAATCAGCCAAGGGGCAGCGGTTGTCATCACTCGGCGCCATGATTCGATTCACGAACTTCTCAATCTGGAGAGCGATACCCAGCACATCACTTTTGGACTCGACAGGCCAACCGGTCTGAAAGATTATGGCCTGGCCACTGATGAAGATGGCCCTTGGCTTGTACGCGGTAGCGATTATCTGGTCAGCGTTGCTGAGCTTGAACTGTCTGGAACACATAACGTGGCAAATGCACTTGCAGCGTTGGCATCAACTGAGGTTTTGTTCGGCGCGACTTCAGCTTCGGGGCTGGAAGCATTGCGTGGGTTCCAGGGCTTGCCTCACCGCTGCGAAGTTATAGATGATCGGGACGATATTATCTGGGTAAATGATTCCAAGGGTACAAATCCTGCCGCCACCGTCGCTGCGCTGGAAGGTATGAACCGTCCGGTCGTGTTGATTGCCGGAGGGCAGTCTAAAGGTGCCGACCTTTCGATTCTTGCCGATGCAGTGAGACGTTATGCACGTCAGGTTGTCCTTTTTGGGGAAGACCGNAACAAGGTTGCAGCAGCCATTGGTCGCTGTGTACCGCTTACGATNGCGGACGATCTNGCGCATGCCGTTTCGTTGGCTGCATCCTGGGCACAACCAGGTGATGCTGTCGTTCTGTCCCCNGCCTGTGCCAGCTTCGACATGTTTGAAGANTACCAGCAGCGGGGNGAGGCATTTCGGCAANTGGTCAAGGAGCAACTGNGGTGAGNATNACCCTTACNGTCGATCAGAAAAGNCCACGATCTCAGATCGTTATGGANAGGACCCTGGTCTTGNNAGTGTTGNGNCTGCTCGGATTCAGCGCAGTAATGGTATTTTCCGCGACGCTCGGTACGCACGGTTCTGGTTCCAGTGTCATACCGTTACTTAAACACGTATTCAGTATTACGCTTGGTATCGTAATCGCCTATCTGGTGTCCCAGATTGATATGCACATTTGGCAGCGGTCCAGTCGTCTGCTCATGGTTGTCGGGGTAGTCATGCTGGTGTTGCTGCTGGTGCCTGGACTGGGTCGGGAAGTCAACGGCAGTACCCGCTGGTTTCCAATAGGTCCCCTTCAGTTTCAACCTTCGGAGATCGTTAAAGTGTTGGTTGTGCTGTACCTGGCAGATCATTGCGCAAGAAAGTTGCCTCAGCTGAGCACTTTCAGCGTTAACATGATTGAACCCGCGCTTGTTTTCAGTGGAATCGCAGTGTTGCTTCTGCTCGAGCCNGACTATGGTTGCACTGCAGTTATCCTCGTTACTGTGCTGGGCATGCTGTTCCTTTCCGGTATTCGTCTGATCTATTTTTGTGGTGCATTTTTTGCCGGTCTTGTAGCGATGGGCGTCCTAATCTTCTTTAACCCCAACAGGCTGCAACGAGTCCTGTGCTTTCTCGACCCATTTGCTGAACCTTACGGGTGCGGATACCAGTTGGTTCANGCACTGATTGCACTGGGGAGTGGTGAGTGGTTTGGTGTTGGTCTGGGTGCAAGTGTACAGAAGCTGTTTTATCTGCCTGAAGCCAGCAATGATTTTCTGGTTGCGGTAATTGGGGAAGAGTTAGGCCTCATTGGAATCGCAGTGCTTATCGTTCTTTACACAAGTTTGTGCTGGCGAGCTTTCCGAATTGCAGATCGGGCAGGCCGGCTAGGGCAGATGTTTCAGGCTCGAGTTGCACAAGGGATTGGTCTGTTGCTCACGCTTCAGGTAATGGTGAATCTGGCTGTGAACCTGGGTGTCATACCCACCAAAGGATTGACGTTGCCGTTGATGAGTTATGGTGGCAGCAGCATGATCAGTTGCTGTTTTGCAATTGGGCTTCTGCTCGCNGTCGATCGAAGTAGCCAACGAGCGCTTGGTACAAAACGATGAAAACAATCCTGATCATGGCGGGTGGAACTGGCGGACATGTCTATCCGGCGCTCAGTGTTGCTAAATCACTGATGAACCATGGGATTGGTGTTGTGTGGCTGGGCACCCGCTCGGGANTGGAATCTTCAGTGGTACCGGGTGAAGGCATCGACATGGAATGGATCGATGTTCATGGTATACGGCGCAGTGGNTGGCTCCGAAAAATCGGATCACCGGTAATGTTGATCAGGGCGATGCTNCAGGTTTACACCGCAATCAGCCGACGAAAACCGGTTGCTGTCCTGGGAATGGGTGGATTTGTAGCCGGTCCGGGAGGACTGGTGGCCTGGTTGATGCGCCTGCCACTACTGATTCATGAAGCAAATACACGTGCTGGTATTACGAATCGNCTGCTGGCGCCAATTGCAAGACGCGTGATGTGTGGCTTTCCCGATACGCCTGGCCTTGGNCGGCGGGTCGAATGGACGGGTAATCCGGTACGAGAGCCTATCCTTTCCTTACCGATTCCAGAAGAGCGATACGACAATCGGCAGGATCGCGTTCTGCACATATTGGTGGTGGGAGGCAGCCAGGGCGCACTGGTACTCAATCAGGTCGTGCCNGAAGCGATGGCTGAGTTGACNCCGGATCAGCGACCNAAAGTGCTACACCAGTGTGGGCGTGACCGAGCCCAGGAACTGTTTGCGCGGTACCGGGAGCTTGACATCGAGGCGGATGTACGGGAATTCATAGACGACATGGCTGCAGCGTACTACCAGGCCGATCTTGTTGTTTGCCGGGCTGGAGCGATGACGGTGGCCGAAATCTGTGCAGCAGGACTGGCGGCCGTACTGGTTCCCTATCCTTACGCTGCGGGAAATCATCAANATATTAATGCCCAGTACCTGGTGTCACAAGGCGCTGCCATTGCACTTGAAGAAAGCGATCTTTCTGCCAATCTGTTGGCGCGAACAGTGAAGAAGTTTCAGGACGACCGAGCCCGGCTTCTTTCGATCGCGCAGAAAGCGCGNGCACTCGGCCGCCCCGATGCGNTTGGGCGTGTGACTGGACAGTGTCTGGAGGTAGTCAGTGCGTGAGTTCGTTCAGCAGATACATTTTGTCGGAATTGGCGGGGCTGGTATGAGCGGAATAGCGTCAGTCATGCTCAGCCAGGGTTACCGGGTTACAGGATCTGACATGGTTGAATCGGATGTGACAGAGCGGCTGCGGGAGACTGGTGTAAAAGTGACTATTGGCCACAGTGCAGACAGTGTTGCGCAAGCAGATGTTGTTGTGACATCTACCGCTGTTGGTACAAGCAACATCGAAGTACAAGCAGCGATAGACGCAGGCATCCCGGTTATTCCACGTGCAGAAATGCTGGGGGAGTTGATGCGTTTCCGGCAGGGCATTGCGGTGGCTGGCACACACGGCAAAACCACAACGACCAGCCTGATAGCCGCTGTGCTAGCGGCTGCCAGCCTGGATCCGACATTTCTTGTGGGTGGACTGGTAAAAAGTGTCAGCGGTAATGCACGGCTGGGTAGTGGTCGCTGGCTTATTGCCGAGGCTGACGAAAGCGATGCATCTTTTCTGCATTTACAGCCTTATCTCGCCGTGGTTACCAACATCGACAGCGATCANATGGACTTCTATGGTGGAGACTTCGACAGGCTCGTCTCAACCTTTGCTGATTTTCTTTCCCATCTGCCCTTTTATGGTCTGGCAATNCTGTGTGCTGATGATCCTGTTGTTGTCGGCCTGCGGACCAGGCTGAAAAAGCCAGTCGTGACGTATGGCAGTAAACCAGGGATGGATTATTACGCTAGCGATATCAGNCCGCAGGGTTCTCACATGATGTTCCATGCCCATCTGCCCGATGGTGCCGAATTGCCGATAGATCTAGCATTGGCTGGGCGACACAATGTTCTGAATGCGCTTGCCGCTATTGCTGTCGCGGATAAGGTCGGTGCAAGCCATGAGTCCATTGTCGAGGGACTCAAGAATTTTCAAGGCATAGATCGACGCTTTGAGATTCTCGGTGAACTGATTGTTGCAGGAGGTTCCGCAGTTGTAGTTGACGATTACGCACACCACCCAAGTGAAATCGCGGCCACTCTTGAGGCGGTTTCCGGGTGCTGGCCAGTTCGACGCCGGGTCGTGGTTTTTCAGCCCCANCGTTATACCCGTACACACGACCTGCTTGATGAGTTTGCCGCTTTACTGGCTACTGAACCACATCTGGTTGTGACCGGTGTTTACCCAGCTGGCGAGGCGGTGATTGCCTCTGCCAGCGGCGCTGTCTTGTGTGAGCGGATTCGCGCGCTCGGTGGAGTCGACCCGGTGTATCTGGAGGATGTTTCCTTGCTGCCGGACAAGCTGCCAGAGCTCGTTCAGCCGGGAGATATTGTGTTGACCCTGGGTGCGGGCAATATTGGTCGTGTCGCGCGGGAACTGGTCGGAAAACAGAGTCAAGGTACGGAGGGTGGCATCGAGTGACGCCAGCAGCAGCTATGAATTCAAAGCGCTATTTTCCAACTGTTCGGGGAGAAGTTCGATGCCATGAGTTGATGGCACAGCATACCAGTTGGCAAGTTGGTGGACAGGCAGATTATTATTTTCGCCCCTGCGACAGAGGTGACCTCTCTCAATTTCTCCAAGTGCTTCCTTCTGAGACGCCCTTGTTGTGGGTTGGACTGGGTTCGAATCTNCTTGTGCGGGATGCCGGATTCCGCGGTGCGGTGATCTGTTGTCATGGAGGGTTGACTCNGTTGACACANCTCGAAGATCGCGGTGTGGTTGCTGAGGCTGGTGTGGCGTGTGCCAAGGTCGCTCGATTTTGCGCAAAGGCGGGTTTTTCCGGTGCAGAGTTTCTTGCCGGTATACCTGGCACTGTCGGTGGTGCTTTGGCGATGAATGCGGGTGCTTTCGGGAGTGAAATCTGGGATATCGTTGACCAGGTAGAACTCATCAACCGCGATGGCAGGATTCAGCAGCATCCCACCCNCGCATTCAAAACGGGCTATCGCTGGGTTGAGTTATTGCCGGACCACTGGTTTGTGGGTGCGACGCTGAAACTTCTTCGCGGTTCTGAAGAAGAGGGCCGGCAGCGCATTCGGTCATTACTGGTGGAACGCTCTGAAAAACAGCCNATTCNGGCATCCAGNGCGGGTTCCGTNTTTCGCAACCCTGCCNNNGATCANGCNGCNCGNCTGATTGATCAGGCTGGACTGAAGGGCCTCAAGGTCGGCGGTGCAATGGTCTCCAACCAGCANGCCAATTTCATCGTTAATACNGGAANTGCGTGTGCNTGGGACATCGAGAAACTNATTGCGTGCATACAAANGCGGGTTAAAGCNAAGTTCGGGGTTNTCCTTGAAACTGAAGTCAGGATCGTCGGAGACCGACTATGAGCNCTGATCGTACNGTNNACGTTCAGGANGGTGNATTGACTGACGTCATGATTGGGCAGCGAACAAAGACTCTGCACAAACCGAGCTTGTGGGTCACGATCACCGTTGTGCTTTTGATGACAGGCGTTGTCCTGGTTGATCAACTATTGCGGCCAGGTCGTTTCACGATAGAAAGAATAGATATACACGGCAGTTCGGTCCGAGTGGATGCACAGACGGTCGAGCGGACTGCTTGGTTAGCACTGATTGGCAACTACTTTACTGCCGACCTTGAGGAAATCGAGAACGCCCTTGTTCGTTTACCAGGTGTCTATCAGGCGGCAGTCAGAAGACACTGGCCAGATACACTGGAAATCTCGATTACGGAGGCCGGTGCGATTGCACTGTGGTATGCGACTGACGGCAGCGCCCTTGAGAGTCGGGATTATGTCAATCTGCCGCCGGATTCCAATATTATTCTGCAACCGGTTTTGCGCAGCCCAGCAGCTGACCGACATACCGTGATTGATGCCTTTCTCGACCTAATATCGAATCTTTCCCCACTTGGCTTAGAGGTCAAGAACTTGTCTGTCAATGCGGCTGGCGACTGGGTGGTGGTGTTGCAATCGGCATCCCTGCAGATACCGGCCGAGCTAGAAATCGTCATGGGCAGAGGTAATCCAGCACGCAAAGTCGATCAGTTTGCTGCGGTGTTCGATTCGTTTTTGCAAGACCGGTTGCCGGACATTGAACGTGTAGACATGCGTTATGACAACGGTTTTGCCGTCCAGTGGCGAGGCGGCGGCAGCGGTGTGGTCCAACTGGCAGCCTACGGACAGTTGAGTAACTGAGTGTGTCAGCGATGATCAAAAACCGCGAAAACAACATCATTGCCGGCTTGGATATTGGCACATCCAAGGTTGTAGCGATTGTCGGTCAGGTCCAGCCTGACTCAGGTCTGGAGATAATCGGTATGGGACAGCATATCTCCAAAGGTCTGCGCAAGGGTGTCGTGGCGAATATCGAGTCGACGGTCAATTCCATTCAGAGCGCGGTGGAAGAGGCGGAACTCACGGCAGACTGTCGGATTAATTCAGTATTCGCCGGTATAGCAGGTGCCCACATCAGCAGCCTGAATTCTCAGGGAGTTGTCGCAATTCGTGATGAGGAGGTTGATGCTGCCGATATCGAACGTGTTATCGAAGCCGCCCGTGCCCAAGCTATACCAAATGATCAACGGGTATTACACATATTGCCACAAGATTTCATCATTGACGGGCAGGAAGGCGTACGCGAACCAATAGGGATGAGCGGGGTGCGCCTGGAAGCAAAGGTTCACATTATTACGGGTGCCTTGAGTGCGGCACAAAACATCGACAAGTGTATTCGACGCTGCGGGTTGGAGGTTGATGACCTGATATTGGAGCAGTTGGCATCGAGCTACGCGGTGCTCGATGACGATGAGAAAGAGTTGGGTGTTTGTCTGGTGGATATTGGTGGCGGTACGTCTGATATAGCGGTATTCACAGAGGGCGCGGTCAGACATACAGCTGTGCTGCCGATAGCGGGCGATCAGATCACAAACGATGTAGCTGTAGCCCTTCGGACTCCAACCCAGGCCGCCGAAGAGATCAAGAAAAAGTTTGCTTATGCAATGGCACGGCTGGCACCGGAGGGTGAGTTGATCGATACACCCAGTGTCGGCGACCGCGCACCGCGTAAGCTTGCTCTATCCCAGTTGGTAGACGTTGTAGAGCCACGTGCTGAAGAGCTTTTCCTGCTGGTGCAAGACGAGTTGCGTCGAAGTGCATACGAAGACCTATTGGGGGCGGGGATTGTGTTGACTGGGGGCAGTTCAAAAATGGAAGGTATGGTTGAGTTGGCGGAAGAAGTCTTCCAGTTACCCGTTCGGCTTGGTGTCCCCCACTACACAGGTGCGCTGAGTGAAGTGATGAGAAGTCCAATCTATGCCACTGGTATCGGGTTGCTGCTGTTTGGCCATCAATACCAGAGCAGACCGGAGACGCGTAGAAAGGTATTTGGATGGGCAGATCAACCGATACAGCGTATGAGAAGTTGGTTCACCAAGTATTTCACGGAAGAGTAAACCATGCGTATCGGTATTTACGGTGATTTGGAAATAGGGGTTCGAAAGATTTCGGGCTGTTGCATTTTTTACTTATGTAATAACGTTTAACCCTGGCGAAAGGAGCTTAATCATGTTTGAACTGATGGAAACTGCAGGCCAGCAGGCTGTCATTAAGGTGCTGGGAATTGGGGGTGGCGGCGGTAATGCAGTTGATCACATGTTGTCGGCAAACCTCGAAGGTGTTGAGTTTATTAACGCCAATACTGATGCTCAGGCCCTCAGGCGCTCGGGGGTATCAAAAGTTCTTCAGCTTGGTGAGAACCTGACCAAGGGGCTGGGGGCTGGAACAGACCCGGATGTTGGCAGGCAGGCGGCGACTGAAGATCGGGACAAGATTGCCGAGGTGCTCGACAATACGGATATGGTTTTCCTGACAGCCGGTATGGGTGGTGGCACGGGTACCGGTGCTGCACCTGTGATTGCTCAGTTGGCACGAGAGAAGGGTATTTTGACGGTTGCAATTGTCACCCGGCCGTTCAAATTCGAGGGGCGAAAGCGCATACAGGCGGCAGACCAAGGCATCAATGAACTGAGTGAGTTAGTTGATTCACTGATCATTATTCCCAACGAGCGGATTCTCGAAGTTATGGGGGGGCAGGTGACTTTGCTGGACGCCTTTGGTAAAGCCAACGAAGTTCTATTCAATGCTGTACAAGGCATTTCAGAGTTAATAACGCGGCCAGGATTGATTAACGTTGATTTTGCAGATGTCAAGACAGTGATGCTGGAGATGGGTATGGCGATGATGGGTTCAGCGACTGCAACGGGGCCGGATCGTGCCATCGATGCCGTCCATGGTGCAGTATCAAGCCCGCTACTTGAAGATGTCGATATCTATGGCGCACGAGGACTATTGGTTAATGTTTCCGCAGGTCCAGACATGACACTTGATGAGTATGCACACATTGGAGAGGTCGTGAGTAACTATGCATCGGAAGATGCCACGGTGGTGATCGGAACCACACTAGACTCGGCCATGGAGGGGGATCTCCGGGTTACTATGGTTGCGACAGGCATCCGCAAGGGTACGGCAAGACCCGACGTTCATCTGGTGAGGGAAGATGCGAGCGGTAATGCACCAGAAGAAGAACCTGTTCTGGATCTGGATACCCCCACGGTCATTCGACGCCGTTCTCAGGCACCTGGTCTGGCCGAGGGTAATGCCGCTGTCGATATGGATTATCTGGATATACCCGCATTTTTGAGACGCCAGGCCGAGTAAAACCCAATGAATTTAACGATCTAGGAGAAAATCGACGAAAATGCAAAAAAAGTGGTAAAAATATTGTAAAACCGGTACACAATTAGGGAATACTAATGTACTATTAAGGGCGTGTCTGAAATCTGCCTTTTTGGCACTGAATTCGACCCAATAACAAATCAGGAACAGGTCGCATGATCAGGCAAAGAACCCTAAAAAATGTCATTCGCGCGACCGGCGTAGGCCTGCATACGGGTGAGAAGGTCTATCTGACACTGCGCCCCGCCCCCGCGGGCACCGGTATCGTGTTTCGACGTATTGACCTTGACCCGGTAGTTGAGATCAATGCGTCGCCGGATCTTGTTTCCGATACCCGACTGTCTACAACACTTGAATCATGTGGTACCCGCGTGTCGACAGTCGAGCACCTGATGTCTGCCTTTGCGGGTCTTGCCGTCGATAATGCATGGGTCGACCTGACGGCAGCAGAAGTTCCGATCATGGATGGCAGTGCCGCTCCTTTTGTCTTTCTCATTCAGTCAGCAGGGCTTCAGGAGCAAAATACCCCTAAGCAATTCATCCGAATCAAACAAGTGATTGAGGTGCACGACGGTGAAAAATGGGTCCGTTTTGAACCTTTTGAAGGATTTAAGGTGACTTTCAATATTGATTTTGATCATCCAATCCTGAAGTCATCTAGCCAGAGTGCGAGCATTGATTTTTCGACCGCCTCTTTCATGAAAGAGATCAGTCGTGCCCGTACTTTCGGGTTTCTACAGGATGTTGAGGCACTTCAGGATACCGGTCTGGCAAGAGGCGGCAGCCTTGATAATGCGATTGTGATGGATGCGTATCACATCCTGAACGATGAAGGACTGCGATACGGTGACGAATTTGTGCGACATAAAATCCTCGATGCAATCGGGGACCTGTATCTTCTGGGTTACCCATTGGTGGGATCGTTCATTGCACACAAGTCTGGGCACTGTCTCAACAACAGACTACTTCGGGAGCTTGCCGCACAGCCTGAAGCGTGGGAATTGGTCTCGTTTGAAGATGAGCAGAGNGCACCTATCAGTTTTACCCGACCTGTAGTTTCTCACTAGTTCTCCCGTCAGGCCCTGAATCTGTAGCGACAGGGGTCAAATTAACAGCCTGTAGTTTGTGTTGTATCAGGCATTTGATGCAGGCCCTTGCACACGATCAGGTGTGGGTCCGATCAGCCGTGGATGCACGATGCGTTGACTTACGCTAGCATCAGCGCGGTTGCCAGAGCGCGGGCTGTCCGAATCATTCTGTGAGGATCAAAANTGCCTGTTGCTGCTCTAGTGCAATGGGAGTGACAACGAATGGAATTTACCGTTACCGAAGAACAGAAAATGCTGATCGAAAGCGTCCGCCGCTTCGTTGAGCAGGAGCTGTACCCACACGAGGATGAAGTCGAAAAAGCCGATCAGGTATCATCGGAGTTACGCCAAGAGATTGTTCGTAAGGCCATCGAACTGGGGTTCTATGCCGTAAATATGCCGGTAGAGCTTGGCGGTGGCGGACTTGATACCGTGTCGCTGACTCTGTTTGAGCNAGAGCTTGGTCGGGCTAATTTTGCGCTGCAGTATCTTGTTGGTCGGCCGAGTAATATCCTGCAGGCCTGTACTAACGAGCAGAGAGAGCGGTANCTTCTACCCTGCATAAAGGGCGAAAAAATAGATTGTCTCGCGATGACCGAGCCAGGCGCNGGATCGGACCTTCGCTCAATGGCCTGTAGAGCAGACCGGAATGGTGGCGACTATGTCATCACTGGCACTAAGCATTTTATCAGCCATGCTGATATCGCCGATTTTGTTATTTTGTTTGCGGCAACGGGAGAGGAGAGNTCCAGTCGTGGGCCTAGGAAGTTGATCAGTGCCTTTCTGGTCGACAAGGGAACCAAAGGATTCGATGTGCGTCCGGGTTATCACAGTGTCTCTCACCGGGGTTACCACAACTGTATTCTTGAATTCGATCAATGNCGGATTCCAGATTCGCAGATGCTGGGTCATGAACATCAAGGTTTTGCGGTCGCCAATGATTGGCTGGGCGCGACCCGGCTTCAGGTGGCAGCAATGTGCCTGGGCCGTGCCCATCGTGCATTGGAACTCGCTGTAGACTGGGCTGCACAAAGAAAGCAGTTTGGTCAGCCGATCGGTCGTTTCCAGGGTGTTGGATTCAAGATTGCAGAGATGCGAATGCGTCTTGAAGCTGCTGAACTTCTGACCTTGAAGAGTGCATGGAAAACTGATCAGGGCAGCGCAACCGACTCAGACTATGCGATGGCAAAACTCTATGCGACCGAGATGCTGGCTTATGTGGCTGATGAAGCGATCCAGATTCATGGNGGCATGGGGCTGATGGCTGACCTGCCGCTCGAGCGGATATGGCGTGACGCCCGCGTTGAGCGGATCTGGGAAGGTACCAGCGAAATTCAAAGGCATATTATCTCGAGAGATATTCTGAGACCTCGCTGGGATTAGACGACTTGCACGCTGAGTAGAGCGCTTTGGATCTCGAACGCCTTTTTAGACCCAAGACTGTCGCTGTATTTGGTGGTCGAGAAGCCGCAGAGGTGGTGCAGCAGTGCACACGTCTGGGGTTCCCCGGGGAGATATGGCCGGTACACCCTCGACATAATGAAGTTGCAGGCCGTCGTTGCTATCGCGATATCAGTGAACTACCGGGAGCACCCGACGTCAGTTTTATTGGTGTCAACCGCCGGCAAACTATCGAGATCGTTGCTGAACTTCGGAAGATCGATGCTGGTGGTGCGGTCTGCTACGCCTCAGGATTCAGCGAAAGTGAGGACGGTAAACAGCTTCAGGCAGAACTGGTTCAGGCCGCTGGCAATATGCCGATCCTTGGGCCGAATTGTTATGGCCTGATCAATTACTTGGATGGCGCGTTGCTGTGGCCCGACCAGCACGGTGGTCAGCGGGTGAAGCGAGGTGTAGCACTGTTTACCCAGAGCAGTAACATCCTGCTGAACCTAACTATGCAGACCCGCGGTTTGCCAATAGCTTATGTTCTGGCGCTGGGAAACCAGGCCCAGACAGATGTCGCGCATGCTATAGAGGCAGTAGTGGCCGATGACCGTGTGACCGCGGTGGGTCTACACGTCGAAGGATTTAGTGATGTGCAGACTCTCGAACGGGTGAGCAGACTTGCGCGAGACAGGCGCCTGCCTATGGTGGCCATCAAGGCTGGTTCGAGCGTACGTGGCGCCGGGCTTGCTTTATCACATACTGCCTCACTGGCAGGTTCCGACCGGATCGCCGATGCGCTTCTGGAGAGACTGGGGATCGCCAGGGTCCGCTCATTGGACAGTCTGATTGAAACCCTCAAACTGCTTCATGTACACGGACCGCTGTCCGGTAGCCGCATAGGTTCTATGAGTTGTTCAGGTGGTGAGGCGATGCTGATGGCAGACGCGGCAGAAGGTCGAGATGTCAGTTTCCCCGAGTTTTCCCCTGATCAGTACCAGCGGGTCAGAGAAACCCTCACAGAGNTGGTAACCGTATCGAACCCGCTGGACTACCACACATTTAATTGGAATGATGAGGAAAAACTGTACAAAACGTATCGTGCGATGCTCAGTTGTGGGTTTGACTTATCGCTATTGGTGTTGGACTTTCCTCGACAGGACAACTGTCAATGGGATACATGGCATCCGGCCATNAACGCAATCGAAAGAGCAGCACAGGACACAGGGCAGCACACGGCGATATTGGCCAGTTTGCCGGAAAACTTGCCCGAAGATACAGCCAGCGACTTCATCAATTGTGGTATCGCACCGTTATGCGGGATCGAACAGGCACTGGACGCGGTCGAAGCGGCAGCTAAGATTGGAAATCTATGGCGCCAGGTACCACCTTTGCTGCTGCCGGGTGTAACAACCGAAATAAGACAGGAGTCGTTTATCGTTGATGAGTGGGAAGGAAAAGCTTGGTTGTCGGAGTTGGGCCTGGTTGTACCACGGGGGCGACTGGTGCGAAGTATCGAGGAGTCGGTTGAGGCAGCTGGTGAGATTGGATTTCCTGTTTGTGTGAAAGCCTGTGACGTTAGCTTAAGGCATAAAAGCGATCAGTTAGCCATTACATTGAACGTATCGAATGAACAACAGCTCAGAAACTCAGCGGANCGCTTGCTTGCGCACTATGACAGGTTGATCGTAGAGGAGATGATCACTGATNCGCTGGTCGAACTGATCATTGGCTTTGAACACGACCCACAGGTTGGTCCTTGCATGATGCTGGGAACCGGCGGTATTCTGGTCGAATTACTCCGGGATGTTCAAATCGTTCTCTTGCCCGCCAGGCGATCAGAATTTGAATCAGCCCTGGAAAAGCTCGGGACGATGCCCATGCTTAAGGGGTATCGAGGCACAAGCCAGGGTGATACGGTTGCATTGCTTGATTGTCTCGAGACCCTGTCCAGCCATATCCTATCGGCGACTGGCTCAGTTTCAGAACTGGATATCAATCCGATGCTGGTACGACCTTTGGGAAAAGGCGTGGTGGCTGCCGACGTACTGTTAAGTCAGTTTCACAAGCCATTGTCGAGCAGGCGAGATTCGGTCAAATTTAAGTCAGACCGGTTGCAATAGNCTGCCGTTTTGAGACCAGNATCAACATAAGGAGATGAATCGAGGATGGATACGCCAATTCACGTTGAGAAGCGTTCGTCTGTACTGGAGGTTACCCTCAATCGACCTAAAGCCAACGCCATNGACGTCGCGACCAGTCGGAAGATGGGGGAAGTTTTCGCGGCGTTTCGGGATGATCCCGAGCTGCGNGTTGCCGTAATTACCGGTGCTGGCGAAAAGTTTTTCTGTCCAGGCTGGGACCTTAAAGCGGCTGCAGACGGTGAGGCGGTCGACAGTGATTACGGTGTTGGAGGATTTGGTGGCCTGCAGGAGTTGCCGCACCTGAATAAGCCCGTTGTAGCTGCAATTAACGGTATTTGTTGTGGCGGTGGGCTGGAGCTNGCGCTGTCAGCAGACATTATCCTCGCTGCGGATCACGCGACTTTTGCACTGCCCGAAATCAACTCGGGAACAATCGCTGATGCCGCGGCGCTCAAGCTACCTAAGCGGATTCCCTACCACATCGCCATGGAATTATTATTCACTGGCCGCTGGCTTGATAGCGCCGAAGCACACCGTTGGGGGCTGGTCAATCACATCGTGCCGGCGGCAGAGCTGATGACGCGGGCCCGGGAACTTGCCGAGACTTTAGTACAGGGTCCACCACTGGTTTATGCGGCTATCAAGGAAGTCACACGAGCAGCTGAGAATATGCGGTTTCAGGACGCACTGGACGGAATCACGGGTCGAACATTCCCGACCGTTGATCGGCTCTATAGCAGTGAAGATCAGATTGAAGGTGCCCGTGCTTTTGCCGAGAAACGAAAACCTGTNTGGCGTGGTCGATGATTCACTCGATGAGGTCAAGCCGGGTCGNTTCCTGGGCAATGTCCAGAATACTTGCTCAGTTATCGGTTTGCCGATGCTGACTGAGTCGCTGCAGCACCCTGCGCAGGCCCGGTGTTGTTACGGTGTGAGCACTTTGCTCAAGTACGCTGGCTGAAGCTGATTCAATCGGATCAGGGTCTCTTGATGTTATCGTGGGCACCCGGTCTGCCTCTCGGGGCTTGACTTTAACGGTGATTTCTTNGCAACTGACACCACGAGACTTGAGTTCGGTGATGATGGTGTTTTTTTTCAGGGTGACAGCGTGTCCCCATACCGATGAGTCCGCAAACACGANGAGTACGCTATCCTCTAGCGCAACCCGCGTGTGTGCCGCGATGTCGGCGCTGACGGTAAGCTGCCAGGATAGGGTTGCTTTATCTGTATCGCCACCGGGATCTGCAGCAGCAGATGTTGACACAGACNTCACCAGAGCCCCTACTGGTCTGAAAGTTGAATCGCTCATGATAAAATTCGCCCAATAGTATCAGTTTCACCGGAATNGAGATGCCTTCAGATCGATTGCGGATGAAACCGGTTGCCAGCCGACCGGTTGAATTCGTCGGGATCATTACTCTGATCTGGTAGCTAAATACACGGGAGATATCTTGCTGATGTTCGGTAATGTTGCTACAAAGATTTTCGGTAGTCGTAACCAGAGAAATCTAAAGCGAATGAGCNGTGTGGTTGACCGGATTAATTCGCTGGAAGAGCAGATAGCCGGGCTTGATGATGGTGCTCTGGCAGCCAAGACCGATGAGTTTCGCCGGCGTGCTGGCGAAGGTGAAAGCCCGGAAGATCTGATGTCGGAAGTATTTGCNGTTGTGCGTGAGACGGCAAAGCGTACTCTGGATATGCGGCACTTTGATGTGCAGNTGATCGGTGGCATGGTGCTGTACGAGGGCAAGATCGCAGAAATGCGTACAGGTGAGGGCAAGACTCTGGTTGCGACCCTGCCGGCGTATCTGACGGCTGTCTGCGGCGGGACTGTCCATGTAATTACAGTGAACGACTANCTCGCNGCCCGTGATGCCGACTGGATGGGGAANATCTACAAGTTCTTGGGTCTGACGGTGGGCGTGATNGTATCCGGGCAGGCCCCTGAGNCNAAACGAAGTGCTTATGCGTGCGATATCGTTTACGGCACCAACAACGAGTATGGTTTTGACTATCTGCGCGACAACATGGCGTTCGGCGTCGAAGACCGTGTTCAGCGTTCACGCGATTTTGCTATCGTAGACGAAGTGGACTCCATCCTGATCGATGAAGCCAGAACACCATTGATCATATCGGGTTCGGCCGACGACAGTACTGATCTGTATGTGAAGATCAATCACATCATCCCAAAACTGGTGCGACAAGATGAAGAAGAGGGTCCAGGTGATTTCTCTGTCGATGAGAAGAACAAGCAGGTCTTTCTGACTGAAGACGGCCACGAAAGCGCCGAAGCGATGTTGCTCGAGGCAGGGTTGCTGGACGAGGGANCGAGTCTCTATGATGTTGGCAACATCAGTCTGGTGCATCATCTGTATGCAGCATTGCGTGCCCACTCCTTGTTTCAGCGTGATGTCGATTACATCGTTCGCGATCGTCAGATCGTGATTATCGATGAGTTCACCGGGCGTATGATGGCAGGGAGGCGTTGGGGAGAAGGNCTTCACCAGGCTGTAGAAGCCAAAGAAGGTGTTCCAATTCAGCAGGAAAATCAGACCCTCGCAGCGATTACCTTCCAGAACTTGTTCAGGTTGTACGATAAGTTGTCCGGTATGACGGGTACTGCAGACACTGAAGCTGTGGAATTCCAACAGATCTATGGACTTGAGGTGATGGTCATACCGACCAACATGGCGATGATTCGCGATGATCAGCCAGACNTGGTTTATCGTACTCAGAGTGAAAAATTTAGCGCTATTCTCAGTGGTATAGAGCACTGTCGTGACAAGCAGCAGCCTGTTCTGGTGGGAACGGCCTCTATCGAAACGTCTGAGTATCTTTCGGGAATTCTCNGTCAATCCGGTATCGACCATGAGGTACTGAACGCGAAACACCATGAGCGNGAGGCCCGTATCATCGCGCAGGCAGGTCGACCAGGTGCTATCACTATTGCAACGAATATGGCAGGTCGTGGAACGGANATCGTTCTAGGCGGTAACCTGGATATGGAACTTGCTGAACNNGATGAGAGTCAGCAAGCNGACCGGNCATCGATTCGNGAACAATGGCAGCAACGCCACAAACAAGTGGTGGATGCGGGCGGACTACATGTCCTAGGAACAGAACGCAACGAATCCCGTCGTGTGGACAATCAGCTTCGAGGTCGTTGTGGGCGCCAGGGTGATCCAGGGTCGAGCCGGTACTATCTTTCCATGGAAGATAATCTGATGCGTATATTTGGCTCCGAGCGCGTATCCGGTTTGATGGAGAAGCTGGGTATGGAAGAGGGTGAGGCGATCGAGCACAGTTGGGTAACTCGTGCAATTGAAAACTCTCAGAAAAAGGTGGAAGGCCGAAACTTTGATACTCGAAAACAGCTGCTGGAATATGACGACGTCGCGAATGAACAGCGAAAGGTGATCTACGAGCAGCGCAATCGGCTGATGGAGGTGGATGATATCTCCGACACCATTGGCATGGCACGTACCGAAGTTGTCAATGAATTGATTGATGTTCATCTACCGCCCGAGAGTCTGGAAGAGCAATGGGATATCCCGAGCCTTGAGACGGACGTCGAAGCCCGATTTGGACTGGCAATGCCCGTGGGGCAATGGTTGGCGGAAGACGACGCGCTTCACGAGGAGACGCTCCGTCAACGAATTGAATCAGAAGTAATCGGTGCCTATGAGCAAAAAGCCGCCGGTGTGGGTGAAGAGGTTATCCGGCACCTCGAGAAGGCGGTTATGTTGCGGGTTCTGGATGAACAGTGGAAGGATCACCTTGCCCAGATGGATCACCTGCGTCAGGGGATAGGACTCCGAGGATATGCGCAGAAGAATCCAAAACAGGAGTACAAACGCGAAGCCTTCGAGATGTTTACTGACGTGCTGGAGCGGGTTAAGAACGAGACCATCGGAATTTTGTCGAAGATCCAGATACAGACATCGGCTGAAGTTGAGGAACTTGAGGTGCAGCGTCGGCGTCAGAGCGCTGGTGGGCTTGAATACCTGCATCCCGACGCCACAACTGAGCCTCTACCCGCACTGGAATCTGGAGACCAACCGAATGTTCTGGCACCGGAATCCACTGTGGCGGCTACGCAGCCCTTTGTTCGTGGTGGACCCAAGGTTGGCCGTAACGCACTGTGTCCTTGCGGCTCCGGTAAAAAATACAAACATTGCCACGGCAAGTTGTGACAAGTAGAAAATTTCTGAGAAGGTTGAACAATTGCCTGACGTTTCCAAGTCTCCGCTTGCGCCTCGGCGCTTCCCCCGCATACCAGAAGTGGCGGGTGTTCGGTTAGCGGTCGCGGCTGCTGGGATCAAATACCGGCGTCGTAACGATCTGCTGCTGGCTGCTTTGTCACAGGGCACGACCGCTGCAGGGGTCTTCACTCGATCCAGTACAGCATCGGCGCCCGTGATCTGGTGTCGTGACAACATCACTTCAGGTCGGGCCCGCGCGTTGCTGGTGAACAGCGGTAATGCCAATGCATTTACGGGTGACCGGGGTATGCACGATGTCAGGTGGTCTGCCGGGCGCATTGCCAAAGCACTGGCTTGTCGTCCTGCTGGTGTGCTGGTCGCCTCAACAGGGGTGATTGGTGAGCCATTGCCGGTGCATCGGATAGATGCCGTGTTTCCCAGACTGATCGGGGAGTTAGGCAATGCATCCTGGTATCAGGCTGCTCGGGCGATTGTCACAACAGATACGTTTCCCAAAGGTGCCTATCGCCGGTGCCAGATCGGTAATACCGAAATCACGGTTGCGGGTATTGCAAAAGGGTCGGGTATGATCGCCCCCAATATGGCGACGATGCTGGCTTTTGTATTTACGGATGCACGCATTCCAGCGGCTGTGCTGAGATCTGTACACAGCGCAACGGTTGACCGCTCTTTCAATTGCATTACTGTCGATAGCGATACTTCGACCAGTGACACATCCATATTGGTAGCAACGGGTCAGGCGCGTAACGCAGAGCCTGAAAGCATATCGGATCGAGCATTGAAAAACTTCAAGCAGGCACTACTGGAGGTTTATGTTGACCTGGCAACGCAGGTCGTGAAAGATGGGGAAGGCGCGAGTAAGTTCATCACCATCGATGTTGAGGGTGCCACCTCGAATACTGCTGCCCGCAAAGTTGGCCTCGCCATTGCCGAGTCGCCGCTGGTTAAGA
>PCBE01000022.1 GCA_002731295.1 Acidiferrobacteraceae bacterium
GATATTTAACCCATAAAATGAACTACTTACGAAAATACAACATTTAGTCCTAAATTTATGTCTTAATGGCAGAAATGGGTAAGAAAGGAAAATCGACGGAAAAACGAGAGGTTGAGGCTCTTTTAGCTGTTATCTACTTGCAAATTAAGAACTATCCCACTCCCATCGCGGGATGTGACGAACAATTCAATTTTCTACTTGCGGAACGGGACCGACTACGGGATGAGTTAGAACAACTTAAACGGTCCTTATAATTTAGGTGGTTTGTTCGGGTTCTATCCATGAACCGGAGGGCAAAGTTAGATAGTTTTGGTGGGTATTTCTTGTTTAATCGTGCATCTCGTAGGTTTTTCTTCTTAACGATGGAATATGCGTGGAAACCGTGAAACATCTTACCGCGAGGAGTTCTGTAATCGTTCTGATTCAACCAATCTGCGATCTGACGGTAATTCCACCCCTTCTCACGCAAATCGTTAATGGTGACGAATAGAAACTCTTGGTATTCGGAATAGGGTGCAACCCAGAGATGGGTAACACGGACGGAAAGTACGAAAGTTAGGTAGGTTTCAGTGTTTTGGGGAGTTTGATTACTATCGAACCCCACTACTCCACAGTGACGGAACGGTTTCGTAAGGTGGCAAGATAGATTAGTGCCGTCACTGCTCTATTTGAGATATTTTTCAGATATCCTCTTTTCATAGTCTAATAATTACAATTACTTACGAGAAAACGACATTTAATACATCATTTATTAGATTTCGTCGTTAAATTGGGAGTCTATTAGGGTCTCATCCACGAATCGCAGGGTAAATTGGACAGTTTAAAGTTGTTATCCGTAAAGACCTGCCCTGTTATTCCGAGTAGACCAAAGAAAAAGGACATCCGGGGTTTGGATGTCCTTCGTGATTTCTTCTATTGCAATCTGCTAACAATCTGAATTGTTCATTGTCCCATCTGGCATTTTCGTTTCACAAAAAATCGCTTTGGTCAGATTTGCTCCTGACAGTCTTGCCCCAGTTAGATCTGCACCCGTCAGATTTGCCCGTTTCAGATTCGTCCGCTTCAGATTTGCTTCTTTTAGGTCTACCCCAGTCAGATTTGTGAAATGCAGATTTGTCCGTTTCAGATTTGCACCGGTCAGATCCGCATCCGTCAGATTTGCATTAGGCAGGTTTGCCCAAGTCAGATTTGCCTCAACCAGATTTGCCGAAATCAGATCTGCCCTACTCAATTTTGCCTGAGTCAAATCTGCCTTCCACAGATTTGCCTGCCTTAGATCTGTCCGGTTCAGGTGTGCCCAATTCAGATCTGCTTTAGTCAGATTTGCGTGCCTCAGATTTCCCCCAGAAAAATTTGCCCCAGTCAGATTTGCACCCATCAGATTCGCACTCGTCAGATCTACCCCACTCAGTTTTGCTCTCGTCAGATCTACTCCAGATAGATTTGCGTGCCTCAGATTTCCCGCCGTCAGATTTGCCCTTTTTAGATTCGCCCCAGACAGATCTACCTTGCTCAAATCGCAAGAAGGGCAACGATCAAGTGCTATTAGTTTCTTGATATGAGTCTCATCAAACGCACCAACCTCCCACGACAGACCCACCATCAAAAAGAAGCAGAAACCGACGACAGAAAGTAATCTAATCTTCATAGTTTGAGTCCTCTTTCCAAGACCCTCTATTGATTAAAGGGTTCTATCCACAAATGTTAATACAAATTTAAACGGTTTTGGTGGATATCGTCGGGTCAATCTCACTTCTCGGGTCTTTTTCTTCTTCACGATGGAATGGGCATGGGAACCCTGAAACTTCTTGCCTCTTGGGGTTTTGTAATTGTTTTCGTTTAACCAATTAGCAATCTGTTGGTAATTCCACCCCTTTTTGCCTGAAATCACTAATGGTGTCGTAGAGGAACTGCTGGTACTTGGAATAGGGTGCAGTCCAGAGGTGACTTGCACGGACAGATAGACGGAAAGTGAGGTAAATCTCAGTGTTTTGTGTGTTTCTCTTACTGTCGAACTGAACTATTCCACCGTGACGGACTTGGCGAGGTTGCGAGGCTTATCCACATCCGTGCCCTTGATTAAAGCCGCATGGTAGGCCAACAACTGCATCGGTAATGTAAACACAATGGGGGCCACTGCGCTGTCCACCTGGGCCACATGAATCAGGTCAAGATCTTCGGCGCGCTTGAAATCGGTTTCGGGATCAGCAAAAACGAATAACCGCCCGCCGCGGGCCCGCACTTCAGCCAGGTTCGATTTCAGCTTCTCCAGCATCGTGTCGTTCGGCGCGACTGCGACAACCGGAATCTGCTCATCGACCAAAGCAAGCGGACCATGCTTGAGCTCCCCCGCAGGGTAGGCTTCGGCGTGAATATAGGAAATCTCTTTGAGTTTCAGCGCCCCCTCCAGAGCGATTGGGTAATGTGCCCCGCGGGCCAGAAACAACGCGTGTGCCTTGTTGCCGAATGCTTTCGCCATCCGGGCAATTTCGCCCTCGATTTCCAGAACTTTTTCCAACGCACTTGGTAACGATCTCAATTGTTTGACCACATGTGCTTCAAAGCCTGCGTCGAAACCATGGCGCCGCGAAAGTACCAGCGCCAGCATCATCAACCCAGTCATGGCGGCCGTGAAGGTCTTGGTGGATGCAACCCCGATCTCAGGGCCTGAATGTGTCATAAAACTCAAATCCGACTCCCGCACAAGAGACGATTCAGGCGTATTACACACCACCAACGAGCCCACAATTCCCTGACGCTGGGCTTCTACCAATGCGGCGAGGGTATCTGCTGTTTCACCTGATTGAGAGATCGTCACAAGGAGTGTTCCGCCGCGTGGTGCATGGCGTCGATAGCGGTACTCACTGCCTACTTCCACTTCACAAGGCACGCCGACATATTCAAACCAGTGTTTGGCGACGAGCCCAGCGTGATAACTCGTGCCACTGGCAATGATTTGCACCTGTTGCGTCTGATCGAAAATGTTCATCGCCTGCTGGCCGAAAGCCTGTTCAAGGACACGATCTCCGGCCAGGCGACCTTCAAGCACGTCCGCAATAGCTCGGGGTTGTTCATGGATCTCTTTGTGCATGTAATGAGAAAACTCGCCCAGTTCGATGTCGCTACCAGACTGGCTGCTTTCCCGCACAAGCCGCTCTACGGAATTGCCGAGTGCATCACGAATCGTGCAAGTACCGTTTCGAATATCGGCAATGTCACCGTTCTCCATCACGATGTACCGGCGAGTCACTGAAAGCAGGGCAGCTATGTCGGACGCGATGAAAAACTCATCTTCGCCCAATCCTATGATCAGTGGTGGTCCCTGACGGGCGGCGATCATACGGCCTGGTTCCCCAGCCTGAACAACCCCTAGAGCGAAACTACCCTCTAGCTCTTGAACCGTGTTGCGGACCGCTTCTGCAAGATCCTGACCCGTGTTCAGGTGCATGTAGATCTGATGCACCACTACTTCTGTATCGGTTTCGGAAGTAAAAATCAAGCCGTGATCCGTCTGCACCTGCCGCAGTTCGTCGTGGTTCTCGACTATGCCGTTACAGACCAGCGCCAGCGTGTCGTGGCAAATGTGTGGGTGTGCGTTTGGTTCGGTAACAGCACCGTGAGTCGCCCAGCGTGTGTGAGCAAGTCCTGTTGAGCCGGAGAGATTTCTCTGTGACAGGGCCTGCTCCAGCATTTCAACTTTTCCAACTGCCCGTGAACGATCGAACCCACCCGCATCGTTGATAACCACGACACCGGCGGAATCGTAGCCACGGTATTCCAGTCGCTGTAACCCCTTCAGCAAAAATGGCGTTACATCAACCCGTGAAACCGCTCCGACTATTCCGCACATTTTGAGACCGACCGCATGTTGATAATTTGAAGTTGTCCAGCTAGGTAATTTTCAACTACTTTACTCGATCCTTTTTCTGTGGTCTTTGCCAATTATCCCGCGTGACTTGCTTGCTCCGGCTCAACGTAAGTTTCCCGGCCGGCGCGTTGCCTGTCAGTGTTGATCCAGCACCTATGGTTGCTCCAGGTCCAATCTCTACCGGCGCCACCAACTGACTATCGGAACCAATAAAAGCATCGTCGCCGATCAGGGTCTTGTGTTTATTGGCACCGTCATAGTTGCAGGTAATCACGCCCGCACCAATATTCACGTTTCGTCCGACCTCAGCATCACCAACGTAAGCCAGGTGGTTAGCTTTAGACCCCTCACCCATACGGGTTTCCTTGAGTTCTACGAAATTTCCGACGCGAGCCCGCGCCGCCAGCTCGGTACCGCTGCGTAACCGGGCAAACGGGCCGATGTTACAGTCCGAACCAACCTTAGCGCCTTCAATCACACTATTCGGATTGACGGTAACGCCATCGCCTAATTCGCTGTCCAGTACAGTACAGTTAGCGCCAATCGTGACATCGTTACCTAAAACAACGTGCCCTACCAGCAGCACGTTGACATCGATCATACAGTCGGTACCGAACTCCATCGTGCCACGCAAATCGAATCGTGTCGGGTCCCGTAAACACAATCCCGCGTGCATCAATTCTTCAGCCTGACGTGCCTGGTAACCGCGCTCTAACCGTGCCAGCTGCTGGGGTGTATTGACACCGCTGACTTCGTCAACATCTGTCGTCGTCTGCGTCAGGACAGGCGTGCCGCTCTCGACCGCGAGGCTGACGGCGTCGGTGAGATAATACTCACCCTGGTCATTTTCGTTACCAATTCGCTCCAGCAGTCGGCTTAAAACTGTCGCGGGCGCAGCGATAAACCCTGTGTTGACTTCGCAGATTGCTTTTTCATCTTCGTCGGCATCTCGCTCCTCTACGATGCGCGCGACGGAACCGCCGCGCCCCCTGACCACACGGCCATAACCGCTGGGGTCCGGTACCTGTGCTGTCAGTACAACCAGGTTCCTGCCTGCGACTGCGGCCACGAGTGACGCCAGGGTAGACTGTTTGATCAGTGGCACATCACCGTAAAGCACCAGAACGTCGGATTCCGGATTCACTGTCGGCAGTGCCTGCAATACGGCATGGGCTGTTCCCAGTTGTTGATCCTGACAAACCCAGTTCACACCGGATAATTGCTGAACCGCACGCTGTAAAACACCTTCGTCATGCCCATGAACCACGTGTATGTGAGAGGCCTGTAACCCTGCTGCGGCGGTCATTACATGGCTGAACAAGGATTTACCAGCGAGGTCCTGCATAACCTTAGGTTCGCGCGATTGCATGCGCGCGCCTTTGCCTGCTGCAAGCACAATCACTTCGAAGGTCATGATAGGGATATTACTGTAAACAGCTGGCGCATACAGTCACCTTAGCAGTGGTTTGCGGCTCAGTGAAAAAACTGCTGGGCCTGCTCGCCGATATCTTCAGCTGTTGCGTACCGGATATCGGCAACACGTACTGTGAAGGTTACATCCTGACCGGCCAACGGGTGATTTGCATCGACGGTAATCTTACCGTCGTTGATATCGGTGACGATAAAATGCAGCACCTCGCCTTGGTCATTCTCAGCATCCCCCTCGGCACCGACGAAATGCAACTCTTCAGGTGTATTCTCAAGCTCATCGAAGTAGATCAGATCCGGATCATGATCACCAAACGCTTCAGAGGCTGTCAGAAATACGTCGACCTGTTCTCCTTTGCCCAAACCCTCCAAGGCGATTTCGACTTGTGGAAACAACGGGCTGCTACTAACGCCATGCACATAGGAAACCGGTAGATCGCTGTACTCCACGATCGAACCGCTGCTGTCTCTTATCGTATAAACGATTGAGACAAACTTGTTTTCAGTAACCAGCAAAGAAGACATCTTAAACGACAGCCACCTGATCGGTGGCTGTTTTCAGGCACGGCCGCGAAGTTTCTGAATGGCACGGAGTTGGGCGGCTGCTTGTATCAGNTCCGCCTTAGCCTTCGCCAACTCCAGTTCACCACCACGGTCAGCCAATGCCTGTTCGGCTCTACGCTGTGCTTCCAGCGCTGCNGCTTCGTCAAGGTCATTGGCTCTGAGCGCCGTATCCGAAAGCACNGTCACTACATGGCCCTGGACCTCCAGCATGCCACCGGAAATAAAGAAAAACTGCTCTTCCCCAGATTCTTGCTGTATTCGGATCTCGCCAGGCTTAAGGNGNGTCAGCAGTGGGGCGTGTTGTGGCGCAATGCCGATTTCACCCATCTCGGCAGGCGCAAACACCATNGTGCCTTCTCCGGACCATACATCTTGTTCGGCGCTGACGATATCAACTCTGATGGTATTGGCCATATGCAGNGATCTGCCCTTAAATCAGGTGACGGTTTTTGCCTTCTCAACAGCTTCTTCGATTCCACCCACCATATAGAACGCTTGTTCTGGCAGGTCGTCATAGTCACCGTCGACGATACCCTGAAANGCGCGGATGGTGTCTTTTAGGGTCACGAACTTACCCGGTGATCCGGTAAAAGTCTCGGCCACAAAGAATGGTTGGGACAAAAAGCGCTGAATCTTACGGGCACGGCCGACACTCAGCTTATCCTCTTCAGACAGCTCATCCATACCGAGGATAGCGATAATGTCGCGCAGTTCTTTGTAGCGCTGCAGTGTGCCCTGAACCGCTCGAGCGGTATCGTAATGTTCCTGACCGACCACCAGGGGATCCAGCTGTCGACTGGTCGAATCGAGCGGATCAACCGCGGGATAGATACCAAGCTCTGCCACCTGTCTTGACAGCACCAAGGTGGCATCCAAATGAGCAAATGTTGTCGCCGGTGATGGATCCGTCAGGTCGTCCGCGGGCACGTAGACGGCCTGGAACGAGGTAATCGAGCCCGTGCGGGTTGAGGTGATCCGCTCCTGGAGAATACCCATCTCGGCAGCCAGTGTTGGTTGATAGCCCACTGCAGAAGGCATCCTGCCAAGCAGCGCAGATACTTCGGTACCCGCCAGCGTGTAGCGGTAAATGTTGTCGACAAAAAGNAGCACGTCACGGCCTTCCTCACGAAAATGCTCCGCTATGGTGAGCCCGGTCAGGCCCACGCGAAGTCGGTTACCCGGCGGTTCGTTCATCTGGCCAAAGACCATCGACACCTTGTCCAGCACACCGGANTCTTTCATCTCGTGGAAGAAATCATTCCCTTCACGGGTGCGCTCACCGACTCCCGCAAAAACTGACAGGCCGGAATGTTCTTTAGCGATGTTGTTAATCAACTCCATGATCGTTACTGTTTTACCCACGCCAGCACCGCCAAACAATCCGATCTTGCCGCCTTTGGCGATCGGCATGATCANATCGATGACCTTGATGCCGGTTTCAAGAATCTCGACGCTGGGCGCCTGGTCGGCATAAGCCGGAGCCTTGCGGTGGATGGGTAGGGCATGGGGTGATTCAACCGGGCCNCCTTCATCGACGGGCCTACCCAGCACGTCGAGAATACGGCCCAGGGTTGCTTCACCGACGGGCACTGTGATCGGTGCCCCGGTGTTAGTGACTTCGATTCCNCGCTTCAGGCCATCGCTGGATCCCATTGCAATAGTCCGAACCACCCCATCCCCCAGCTGCTGCTGGACCTCAAGGGTCAGGCCGGTTTCCGAGACCGCCAGTGCATCATAGATCTTGGGAACGGATTCCCTTGGAAACTCGACGTCCACGACTGCGCCGATAATCTCTACAATGTTTCCGTTACTCATAGTGTCTTCCTCATTAAANCTGGTCGGTTTTTTGTGGGTTCTATCAGACAGCCGCCGCTCCGCCGACGATCTCTGAAATTTCTTGGGTAATCGAAGCCTGACGCGCCTTGTTGTAGACCAATTGCAGCTCGTCAATCAGGTCGCCCGCATTGTCCGATGCCGATTTCATCGCCACCATTCGGGCCGCCATTTCACAGGCAATGTTTTCAACCACGCCCTGATAAACCANTGATTCGATATAACGCGTCATCAGGGCATCGATCACATCCTTCGCGTCTGGTTCATAGAGATAGTCCCAATGATGGGACAAGGTCTCGTCCGGCTGTTCGGCATGAATTGGTACCAGCTGTTCCAGCTGAGGCGTCTGCGACATGGTCGATTGAAAGTGGTTATGTACCAGGTACAACCGATCTATGCGGTTGTCAGTATAGGCATCCAGCATAACCTTGACCGGGCCTATCAGGTCGTCCAGATGCGGGGTATCCCCCAGCCGTGTCGCCTCTGAAACAATGTTGGCGCCTACCCGGTTGAAAAACTGAAGCCCCTTAGAACCGATCGTCGTCAGGTCAATCTCAGCGCTCTGCGATTGCCATTCGGTCAGCGCATTCACAACGTCCCGGAACAAGTTGATGTTGAGACCGCCGCAAAGGCCCCGGTCGCTGGATACGATGATGAAACCAACGCGCTTGACGGGGCGTTCCAACGTAAAACTGTGTTTGTATTCCAGGTTGGCCTGCGATACATGAGCAATCACGTTGCGCATTTTCTGCGCATAGGGTCGAGCCTGGTACATGCGTTCCTGAGCACGGCGCATTTTGCTGGCCGCGACCATTTCCATCGCTTTGGTGATCTTCTGAGTATTCTGGATACTCTTGATCTTGGTCCGAATTTCTTTTCCGCCAGCCATTTCCTGTTATCTTGCCGAAATCTTTGTGGACAGGTCCGTTACCAACTGCCGTTGGTCTTAAAGTCCTTCAGGGCCGCGTGAAGCTTTTCAGCGACATCATCGTCATAAACCTGGTCGCGATTCAGGGCCTCGATCAGGTCTGACTGCTGGCTCTTCATATGGCTTTGCATCGCTTGTTCGAAGTCCACAACCTTGTTGACTTCAATATCATCAAGATAACCTTCGTTCACTGCAAACAAGCTCACGCCCATCTCCGCCACTGACATGGTTGAATACTGCTTCTGCTTCATCATCTCGGTCGCTCGTTCACCCCTTTCCAGCTGACGACGCGTTGCTTCATCCAGGTCAGAGGCAAACTGGGAAAACGCAGCCAGTTCCCGATATTGCGCGAGCGCGAGCCGAATCCCACCGCCCAGCTTCTTGATCAACGCGCATTGTGCTGCGCCGCCGACTCTAGAGACCGACAACCCGGCATTGATGGCTGGACGTATGCCTGCGTTGAAAAGATCGGTTTCCAAAAAAATCTGCCCATCGGTGATGGAGATGACGTTGGTGGGTACGAAGGCCGAGACGTCCCCGGCTTGCGTCTCGATTATCGGCAGTGCCGTCAAAGATCCGGTCTGTCCCTTGACTTGCCCGTTTGTCAGCTTTTCCACTTCATCGGTGTTGATCCGGGCAGCTCGCTCCAGCAGTCTTGAGTGAAGATAAAACACATCGCCAGGATAAGCTTCTCGACCCGGTGGACGGCGCAACAACAGACTCACCTGTCTATAAGCCCAGGCTTGCTTGGTCAGATCGTCATAAATGATGAGGGCATCCTCGCCTTTGTCTCGGAAATATTCCCCCATGGCACAGCCGGAGTAGGGTGCGATGTATTGCATCGCCGCCGACTCAGCTGCTGAAGCACAAACCACAATGGTGTGTGCCATAGCGCCGTGTTCTTCAAGCTTGTTCACAACGTTCGCCACCGACGATGCTTTTTGTCCGATGGCGACATAAATGCATTTGATCCCGGCGCCTTTCTGATTGATGATCGTATCAATCGCTACCGCGGTTTTCCCGGTCTGTCGGTCGCCGATGATCAGTTCGCGCTGACCGCGACCAACTGGAACCATGGCATCGATTGATTTAAGGCCCGTCTGTACCGGTTCTGAGACAGACTGACGGCTGATCACCCCCGGCGCCACCTTTTCGATTGGCGATGTCTGCGCTGTGTCAATACTGCCTTTGCCGTCAATCGGTGCGCCGAGCGAATCCACAACCCGGCCGAGCAGTTCATCTCCGACCGGCACTTCTAGGATTCGGCCAGTACATTTGACGGTATCGCCCTCGACAATGTGCTCGTAGTCTCCGAGCACAACCGCGCCGACCGAATCTTGTTCAAGATTAAGCGCAAGACCGAATGTATCGTTTGGAAACTCCAACATTTCACCCTGCATGGCGTCTGCCAGGCCATGAATACGCGAAATGCCGTCTGTCAAACTCACCACGGTACCTTCTGTGCGAGCTTCGGCACTGGCATCGAAATCCTTGATCCGCTCCTTAATCAGTTCACTGATTTCGGAGGGGTTTAGCTGCATGGACATACCTGAATTCCTCTCAGTAGCTCCGTTTATGGCCGATTAGCCGCTGATAGCGGTGGCCAGTTTCTCGAGTCGGGCCCGTATCGAGCCGTCTATCACCAGATCCCCGGCGCGTACCACTGCACCGCCCAGGAGTTCCTCATTTGTTCGTACTGTCAGTTCGACTCGGCGCCCCATGCGCTGACTAAGGGCCTCGGCGATTCGTTGCTGCTGGCTATCACTGACGGGCAGGGCGGTTTCCAGTTCGGCCTGAACAGTCTGCTCAGCCTCGGCGCGTAAGCGTTCGTACTGTTCTGCTATCGCAGGTAGCACATGCAAGCGCCGATTCTGTGCCAGTAACCGCACCAGATTCTTAGCATTCCCGTCGACCTGGTCAGCACATATGTCCGTAAATACCCCGGCAAGGGCTTGCTTTGACACCCTTGGGTTATTAAACAGAGGGCCAATATTCGGGTCAGCTGCCACCGTTGCGAGCCATTCAAGTCGCTCGGACCATACCGAATAGTCGGCATCGGTCTTGGCGAGTTCGAAAACAGCCCGCGCATACGGTCTTGCAATGTTTGAAAGTTCGGCCAAGAAGTGGGTCCTATAGCGACTAGATGTTGTTGGGTTCTAGAGTTCTTGGGTGAGTTCGTCGATGAGCTGAGAATGAGCCTTTTCATCGACTTCTCGGCTCAGTATCTGCCCGGCACCTGCAACCACCAATGTAGCGAGTTGTGCTCGCAAAGTTTCGCGCGCCTGATTGACTTCCTTATCGATCTCGCCCCGGGCGGCAGTGAGAATGCGGTCTCCTTCGCCACGTGCAGTGGTCTTGGCTTCCTCGACCATTTCTGTCTCGCGTCGTTCTGCTCTGCGTATGATTTCCTGCGCCTGGCCCTTGGCTTCTTCAAGCACCTCTGCAGCATGTTCTTTCGCCCGTGCTTTCTCACGCTGCCCTTCATCAGCCGCGGCAAGGCCGTCAGCGATCCGGGTTTTGCGCTCGTTTAGCGCTGAGATAATAGGCGGCCAAACAAACTTCATGCAGAACCAGACGAAAACTGCAAAGGCAATGGTCTGCCCAATCAGTGTCAAGTTGATATTCATAACCTGTTTCCGTCCGAAAAAGCCGGGGTATTAACCACCCACCACAGCGAACATGATGTAGAGCGCAATAGCCACACCGATAATTGGGATGGCATCTACCAGCCCCATAACAATGAAGAACTGGGTCCTGAGCATCGGCAGCAGTTCTGGCTGTCGGGCAATGCCCTCCAGGAATCGTGCGCCGAGCACGCCCACGCCCACACCAACACCCACACCGGCCAGCCCGAGCAGAACCGCACCGGCAACGTAGAGTAAAGCAGTTTCCATGAGTTTCTCCTATTAAAAAAGTCAGCTTGACACCAATAATTCTTTCGCCTGATATTGGGCCGCTCAGTGGTGGCTGTGCGCCATTTCGAGATAAACAATAGTCAGGGTCATAAATATAAACGCCTGCAGTAACACGATCAGGATATGAAAAATAGCCCATCCCAATTGCAGAACGCCACCCACCACAGCAAACGCCAGCCCTCCTGAGAACAGCAGGGCGATCAAAATAAATATCATCTCACCAGCAAAAAGATTGCCAAAAAGCCGCAAAGATAGTGATATTGGCTTTGCAACCAGGCTGACAAACTCTAAGAAAAAATTGATCGGCAACAGAATGATTTTTAGTATCGGGTTGGTGGCCTGGAACGGCTGCATCGTCAGTTCGGCAGCAAATCCCATTGGGCCTTTTACCTTGATGCTGTAATAAAGCGTCAGCAGAAAAACACCTAGCGCCATACCAAAAGTTGCGTTGGGGTCTGTCGTGGGCACGACTTTCATGTATTCGATGCCCATCAGATGTGCGATCTGTGGAATCCAGTCAACTGGCACCAGATCCATTAAATTCATCATTAAAATCCAAACGAAAAGTGTCAGCGATAACGGCGCAATAAGATCATTCTTCCCAGAAAAAGAGCCGCGCACATTATCGTCGATGAAATCAATAACCCACTCGACAAAATTCAACCAACCGCTCGGGGTATCCGCTGTTGCCTTGCGGGCCGCCTTGCCGAATAACCAGAGGAAGAGTGCACCCAATACCACTGACCAAAACATTGTGTCGAGGTGAATGGCCCAGAAGCCCATTTCTCTGGCTTCGGCAGCACTATGCGCTAATCCCCATGTACCGTCCGGATGCTGGCCATAGGCCAGATTCTGTAGGTGATGCTTGATATAGCCGGTGGTTGTCAGGCTGTCGCTGGACATTGCAGTTTAAATCTGTCTTCCCACTTGTTCCGGTAACTCAACCGTATGTGTCGCCGCTGCAACCACAGACGCGAGGGTCACCGAGACCAACCCGCCCAGAAAGGCAGCAAAGTTCAAATCTTCAAGGGCTATAAAAGCACACCCGCAAAGTACGCCGATGATGACGAGTTTGCCAAATTCTGCCCGGTAAAGCTCGAACATCGCAACAGATCCATTCTTCGAGCGACTACCGGCAAACACTCGCCAAGCCGCATACCCATTCCCTGCCACACCGATTCCCGCACCAAGCAAGGCCGAGTGCAAAAGATTCGGTCCGAACAACCAGAGAGCGAGCGCCAGTAGCGCCGTAACCCCGCACTGTGCTACCAATACCCGTCTTAACATGTTCTCCGCCCAGCACGCAGTCTATCGTCTCATCGCCTCGATCATGCTGTCTTACGATGACCAATACGCGAGATAAACGCTCCGTCGCTGATACAAAAACGAGACCGGCACACCGCCACAGGGGCCGGGCAGTATAGGTGAGCGCCCAAATACGGTCAACACGCGCCTGGGTTCTTCAGAATTTGTCCTACGGCGTTCGNCACGGCCCCGAGTTTATGGACATCTTCCCTAACCCCACCGCCTGCGCTCTACCAGTGCTCCGACGGACTGGATGTTGGATTTCATCANCTCGTCCCGAAGATCTCATGTGCTCACAAATTTTAGCGTGTTGTACGAGCGACTAAAGCTCGCTGANCCCTGTGCCTGCNGCGGGCGTTNAAAGNACAGCTAGCCGATACCACACNATGGNTGTGATAGAATTTTTTAGCTTTCTCAATNANCACCTNCCAAACAATGGACATCGAGCTCGCCCGCTTCAACATGATTGAACAGCAGATTCGCCCGTGGGAGGTGCTGGACCCCGGGNTATTGGGATTGCTAAAGAAACTGCCCCGCGAGCTGTTTGTGCCCCCACAAGATCGGGATTTGGCGTTTGCTGACCTAAATCTNCCGATCAGCCACGGTGAGTGTATGATGCAGCCCAAGGTTGAAGCCCGTTTGGCCCAGGCCCTAGCATTAACCTCTACCGATCGGGTCCTCGAGGTTGGTACCGGCACTGGCTACCTGACTGCTCTTTTAGCCAGTTGTTGCGCCCAGGTTACCAGCATCGATATTCATGGTGACTTTNTGAAACCCGCTTCAGCCCGGTTGGAAAGCCTGGGTATCGTCAACGCAACCTTCGTAGAAGGAGACGCGGCTGAAGACTGGGTGGAAGACGACGGTTGGGACGCTATTATCCTCACTGGTTCGGTGCCCGTTCCGCCCCATGCCCACCGCAATCGGCTGGCCGCAGGTGGGCGGCTGGTCGCAATTGTTGGTCAGTCGCCGGTCATGGAGGCTATGCTCTATAGCCGCAGCGATGATGGAGAATCGACTGAACTCTCTCTTTTTGACACCAGCTTACCGCCCCTGATTAATGTCCGGACCCCNTCGGCATTTACTTTCTGACTTAGAATTTACGCCGGAGTGAAAACCAATATGATTAAAGCGTTCCTTCGCACCATAGTTATTCTGATCGGNTCGGGCAGCACGTGGGTTTCAGCCCAGAATCAGTACACAGTGCAGCCTGGAGACACGGCGTGCGAAATCGCGGAACGGTTCGAGGTNCGCTGNGCAGACCTAATGGCGCTAAACGGTTTGGATGANAACGACATAATCTACCCCGGCCAGTCCCTTAAGATTACCAGCGAACCAGAGGTCGAATCCGACACAGAAGAAAGTCAGGCCCAGGCAGCCACTGTCGCTACAGACACCTCAGATACCACTGATAGTGAAACTCTATCGCNAGCCGACGCTGACACGGCCGCTGATTCAGCGACAACGGTCGTTGTCGCTTCTTCGAACTCGGCCACCAGCGGCATCGACCTACTGACCATATATCATCTGGCGTGGTCCAGCGATCCCGAATTCGCAGCACAAACCCACCGGCGTGAAGCTGGGCAAGAAGCGATTCCTCAGGCCCAAGCTGCCTTCCGCCCACAACTATCTGCGTCAAGCAGCTACACACTCAGCTCCAAGGATTCGACCAATCAGGCGACATCAACCACAGTGTCGCTCAAGCAATCGATATACGATCGTTCGAGTCGACTGCTGATCCAACAAGCCCGCCTGCAGACTAATGCGGCGAACATTAACTACCAAATAGCTGCTGAATCACTGATTCTGCGCGTAGCCAGCAGTTATTTTGCGGTACTCTCGGCCCAGGATAACCTAGAGCTGTCCGAGCGCAACCAGCGGGCCATTCGTAGACAACTGGAACTCGCCGAAGAGCGGCTTGATGTTGGCCTGGGTACCCGGACCGATCTTTACGACGCCCGGGCCCGCTACGAAAACGCTGTGGCTGAAGGTATCGAAGCCCAACGGGTGCTGGATGACATGCGGCAGGAGCTGATCGCCCTGGTGGGTAAGGATCCCGGCGCGTTGTTATCGCTGTCTCCCGCTGCGGCATTATCCGGGCCCCAGCCCGATGATGCTGGACAGTGGGTTAGCAGCGCTCTGTTAGATAATCGATCGCTCAAAGCACTGTCGTTGGACGTGTCGGTGGCTGAAACAGAGATTGTCCGACAACAGGCACTACGGCGACTCACCGTGGGCTTGAATCTATCTGCTGAATACACTGACAGCGCCTCGGCCGACGGCACCGACGCCAGCGTGACTCTGTCGTTCAAGCTGCCGTTCTATCAAGGCGGCCTCATCAACGCCCAGATCAGAGAAGCGGCTTCGAATCTCAATGCTGCCCGCGCCCGCTACGAATCGGCTCGCCGTGAGATTCAGCGCAAGACACGCCAAGCTTTTCTCAGCATCAATAGTCAGCTGCGTCGAATCAGCGCGCTGGCCGAAGCTGTCACCGCTGGAGAAAGCGCGCTTCAGGCCAAAGAAGAAGGCTTTGCCGCAGGCTTAACCACCAACATTGAGGTACTTGATGCACAACGAGACCTGTTCCGGGCCGAACGAAACTACCTCAAAGCACGTTATGACTATGTCCTGCAGGTCCTGTTGCTGGAACAGCTGTCCGGCCAGCT
>PCBE01000023.1 GCA_002731295.1 Acidiferrobacteraceae bacterium
GCCAAAGTGTTAGATCGCGTGGCGCTTGTCCAGTCGGAGAGCTGCCATCGTGTACTTCGGCCCCGTGTCATCGGTACAATAGGGTCTATTCATGTGGAATAGACGTGGCTATCGGGTTCTAAACAAAAAGGCAGGGAATCAACGCTATGCGTTATGAGGCACCAGAAACAAAAGGTGAGGCGGTATCGTTGCTGGCGATGGCGGAGGGACGCGGTCGGGTTCTAGCTGGGGGAACCGACCTGTTGGTTCAGTTACGCTCGGGCGTGGTGAAACCTAGTGTGGTCGTCGATATTAAGAAAATTGTCGAGACCCGAGAGATTACTGCTGAGTATGGTGGTTTCAGAGTAGGTGCAGCGGTGACGGGTGCAGAGCTCAATGAGCACAAAGCGCTCAAGAAGCTGTGGCCCGGCGTCGTGGAAGCTGTAGAGCTGATCGGTTCCACGCAGGTTCAGGGTCGCGCATCCATGGGGGGGAACTTGTGTAATGCTTCACCAGCTGCGGACAGCGTGCCGGCACTGATCGCAGCGGGAGCACAGTGTCACATTGCTGGGCCGGATGGAGAGAGAACCCTCCCAGTTGAGGAGTTTTGTGCCGGACCCGGTGTGACCAATCTACAAACTGGAGAGTTCCTGGTTTCGTTTACGCTGCCTTTCAGGCCACCACATTCTGGTGATGCTTATCTTCGGTTCATTCCCCGAACGGAAATGGATATCGCTGTTGTTGGCGTCGGCGTCAGCTTATCACTTGATTCGAATGGGATTTGTGTTGCTGCAAGAGTTGGTCTTGGTGCAGTTGCAGCAACTGCTTTGCTGGTGACCGAAGCAGCAGACGCGTTAATTGGAACAATCGTAGACGAAGGGGCTATTGAAAATATGACATCTGCAATTCGTTCCGCTTGTCGTCCGATCGACGATAAGCGCGGCACGATCGTCTATCGCACACGAGTTTCCGGTGTGCTGGCTGGTCGCGCCTGTCGAATTGCATTACAACGTGCGGAGCAGAGTTAATGGCAAGAGAACACATTACTACGACCATTAATGGCGACCCGATTGAATTTTTGTGTGATACCGAGCAAACGCTTCTGGACGTGCTCCGAGACGAACTGCGACTGACTGGCAGTAAAGAGGGGTGTGCATCGGGTGACTGTGGTGCCTGTAGCGTAACGTTGGACGGACGTCTGGTTTGCGCCTGCCTCGTGCTCGCAGCCGAAATCGAAGGCCACGAAGTCACCACGATTGAGGGTATGGCGGTTGGTGATCAACTTCACCCATTGCAACAAAAATTCCTGGATCACGCTGCACTGCAGTGCGGCGTGTGCACGCCGGGGTTTTTGGTGGCCGCAAAGGCTTTGTTGGATCGAAACTCTAACCCTACAGAGACAGAAGTCAGGTACTGGTTGGCAGGGAACCTGTGTCGTTGTACAGGTTATGACAAAATCGTGCGGGCTGTGCTGGACACAGCCGCGGTAATGAGGGAATAAACATGGCCGCTGCGGTAGAGAAAATATTCAATGACACGATAACGGACCGAGAAACCCGGGATAAAACCTTGAAATGGGTCGGCACTCGGGCACCCAGGCCAGATGGTGTCGATAAAGTCACGGGCCGAGCAAAGTTTGGCGCCGACACCTATCTGCCAAACATGCTGTATGGCAAGGTGCTGAGAAGCCCGCACGCACATGCCCGAATCAGGTCTATAGACCTGTCCAAAGCACTCGCACTGCCGGGTGTCAAAGCAGCGGTGACGCGTGATGATTTTCCTGATCAGCCCGAAGGGGCAGTACAGCCAGCCGGAGAAATGGTAATTAACTACCGTGACATGACCCGGAATATCATGGCCAGAGAAAAAGCATTGTACGAAGGCCATGCAGTGGCCGCGGTGGCAGCTGTCAATGAGCGTGTGGCCCGTCAGGCGCTATCTCTGATTGAAATCGACTACGAAGTTTTGCCGCATGTGATTGATGTGGAGGAGGCGATGAAGCCCGGCGCCCCACTGGTGCGTGAGGATCTAATCACTGAAGGCGTTGAGCCTGTACCCGAGGCGCCCTCAAATATTGCTAAACGTGTTGAATTTGGCCATGGCGANCTTGANNCTGGATTTGCNCAGGCTGATGTAACTATNGAGCGTAGTTTNAAAACACANCCAGTACACCAAGGTTATATCGAGCCACATGCCTGCCTNGCGAGNTTCAGTGANGACGGTCAAGCTGAGTTGTGGTGCTCCACGCAAGGTCATTNNGTTGCGCGTGGGCACTGNGCAAGNTTGCTNCAGATGGACGTNTCAAAGCTCCGNGTNACGTGCTCNGAAATCGGTGGCGGGTTTGGNGGTAAAACTGTNGTNTACCTAGAGCCAGTGGCGCTGGCNCTGTCCCGTAANGCGTGCNAGCCGGTNAAGATGGTGATGACCCGTGAAGAGGTCTTTCGGGCNTCTGGNCCAACATCTGGTNCNAGCATGGATGTGCGNATTGGTGCAACCAAAGANGGCCGTATCACCGCTGGTGAGGCTATTCTNAAGTTTCAAGCNGGNGCTTTNGCNGGGTCGCCGGTCCCGGCGGCNGCNATGTGTGCGTTTGCGCCTTATGANCTTGAAAACGTTCGAACCATCGGCTTCGATGTTTTGTGTAATCGACCGAAAGTGGCTGCTTACCGNGCACCCGGTGCACCGCTTGGCGAATATGCNGTCGAGTCAGTGATNGATGAGNTGGCTAAGAANCTNAANTTNGATCCACTCGAATTCCGATTGCAAAANGCAGCNAAGGAAGGATCTGACTCATCNTATGGNCCTAAATTTGGTCCTATTGGNTGTGTTGAAACGTTAGAGNNNGCCCAAAANCACGANCACTATCTCTCNTCTCTAAANCCTGGACANGGTCGCGGNGTTGCGAGNGGTTACTGGTTCAATATCGGTGGNCAGACATCAGCAACGCTTAATTTATGTGAAGATGGGTCNGTNGCNCTGGTGGTAGGAACACCGGATATTGGNGGTACCCGAGCGTCACTNGCGATGATGGCGGCCGAGTCCCTCGGGATAGAGTTGGANAAGGTNAGACCNTTGATCGGTGACACCAGTGCATTGGGTTACAACATGCTNACGGGNGGTAGCCGAGTCACGTTTGCTGGCGGTATCGCGGTACANGGTGCTGCANNGGACATGATTTACCAGTTGCGTGAGCGCGCTGCTGCAACCTGGGATNTTCCGGTAGATGATGTCGAGTGGCATGGCGGTCAGGCGGTGGCNGTGAATGGATACAAGGAGCAGGAAGGTCCGATGGGNTTGCTAGATATNGCAAAAGATATGGCCAAAAGTGGTGGCCCAATCGTAGGCCGATGTTCCACCAACGCTCAGGGGGCAGGACCAAGTTTCGGTTGTCACATTGTTGACGTTGACGTTGATANAGAAACNGGGAAAGTGAGCATTGCTCGATATACAGTGATCCAGGATGCAGGTAAAGCNGTTCATCCGGGCTATGTCGAGGGGCAATACCAGGGNGGTGCGGTCCAGGGAATTGGCTGGGCGCTCAACGAAGAATACATCTACGATGAAAACGGGAAAGTGGAGAACGCNGGNTTTCTGGATTACCGCGTACCGGTCTGTTCCGACGTGCCGATGATTGANACNGTAATNNTAGAGGTGCCCAATCCTACTCACCCCTACGGAGTACGGGGNGTGGGTGAGACGCCACTTGTGCCCGCTTTGGCAGCGATCTCCAACGCGGTNGAAAATGCTTTGGACATACGTTTTACAGAACTGCCGATGTCCCCACCCCGGGTGCTTGCTGCGATCGAATCAGCAGGCTGAGGATAACAGNGNCTGATCGCCTGAGCGATTGAGTGAATGGCTAGAATTGTTCTTTCAGGCAACCTGAGGTTGTATACCNAGGGCGTANCGGAGTTGGAGTTGGAAAGTGGNTCTATACGAAGTCTGATCCGAGAACTCCGNCGTCGATATCCCGATATACCAGAAGATATTGAAGATGAGTTGGCANTTTCAATAGATGGCGTACTTCANCAGGATGACTGGTTCGCAAAAATTNGNCCAGACAGCGAGGTCCATNTNNTACCNCGNATATCCGGAGGNTAGCGTGGANTNTNCCCANTCAAAATNCTCTAGCTTGATGANTCCNACAAAATGATNCCTTTCCCTCCACGTGTGNTGCCTAAGCAGATGTGNAACATCGAGCGNTTGGTCGATGCGTTGACGATGCGCAATCTCGATGGNGTCGTTGTGTCTTCTCCNTACAATACTTACTATCTTTCCGGATTTAAGGGGATAGCCCANAAGTCAGATGAACCGCGCCCCTATGCGGTGGTTTTCTCGCGNCATCAACCGGATCANCCAATATTGGTAGTAGCCGACTACTATGTGGGGAGNCTGATTAGNCAACCCACNTGGATTGANGATATNCGNNCTTTTCGGGCTGTGATGCTNCCNNTGGATCTNCCGNCNCAAGATNGATGATCTGGANCGNTTTCTCCCNANAGGCATGAATGACAGTACGNCATGGGCAGGTAATCTACGNNCCCATTATGCCAANAATATTGCCCANTCTTGTCGNGAGGCGATGGCCGANCTCGGTCTGAGTTCGGGNAGGGTNGCGTTTGACGATCTTCGATTTGGNCAGCAACTGGGGATGGAAACCATCGAAGTAGTCGATGGGTACGATCCAATGATGTATGCCCGTTGTGTGAAGACTGATGTAGAGATTGAACTCCTAAAAAGAGCGACTGCTGTCAACGAAGAGGCGATTTGCCGATCCATAAACACGTGGAGTCGGGGGATGATGTGGCAGGAATTTAACCATGAATATCATAAAGCTGTGATAGAGACGGGTGGCTTTGTGCGAGATCCCGGTGCAATGGTCTGGGGCCATCCCTGCGGCGGGGATCCGGCCGTGACACTGCAGTCCAGGCTAGACGATTTTGTGATGGAACCCGGCATGAATATCTTATTTGACTGCCACGGGACACTCGATCTGTATTGCTGGGATGGTGGTAAGACCTGGGTGGTTGATGGAGAAGCGACAGGTGATGCGAAACAGTATGCAAATGCTACCGCGGATGCTGCAACGGCGGTGATGGAGGCAATGCGTCCAGGGGTAACGATCAGCGATCTACAGCGAGTCGGTCGAGCAGTGTATCGAACAAGCGGAGTCGCAGGTGCTGACGATGTCTTGATGTTTTTCCATGGGCTGGGTCTTAGTCATATGGAGNTCGAACAGTTCGGTGCCGACGGCGTACCTAACCACGACTGGCAGCTCGAGGAGAATATGGTAGTACCACTGCATATCCTATACCCTGGAGATGAACAGCATCGCATTTGGATTGAGGAAGTGGTTCGAGTGACTCCTGATGGTGGAGAGCCGTTTTTTAGTTGGGGCCTTGACCCCTTGATNACCGTCTAAGAGGTAAAGTCTTACGCTGCAGGAAATCGGGCGTCGGTNAGTTACCGGGTCCCGGTTCGACCATCACCTCCAGAAGTGATGGNCCGATACTTTTGAGACTTTCCGAGAAGCAGGCGATGAACTCGTCGGGTTCGTTGATCTGCTTCCCGGGAGTGCCAAGTGCGGTTGAAAGTGCTGCCATGTCAATCGGTGGATCCTTGAAGTCCATACCAATAAACCGTTNGTCGCCATGAAAGGCAATGAGNCGNTCTTTTAGAATTCTGTAGCCTCGATTATTAAGAATCACAAAAGTGATGGGCAGCTGCAGATGAGCTACCGTCCACAGTGCTTGCGGGCTGTACATGGCACTGCCATCGCCGATTATTGCAACAACCCGCCGATCCGGTTGAGCCAACTGGACGCCAATAGCAGCTGCGATGCCCCAGCCGATACCGCCACTGACCATGCCGAAATAGCTGTAGCGATCGCGCAAGGGCATAAAATCGAGCAGCGACTTGGCGGCGGTAAGGCCCTCATCAACGACAATACAGTTCTCTGTGAGTTGGCGGCTCAGCGCCATCATAAGCCATTGGGGTTCTATAGGACGGGTGTCAGCGTCTTTAGTCGCCCGTTGTATGCTTGCTGCTCGATTTGTCGACCAGTTAGATGATTTCAGCGATTCCATTCCTGCAGACGCCCGGTCTTTTAGGTCTTGTCCGCCTCGTTGGATCAGGAGAGGCACCAGTGCGCCCAGCGTTTGGCCGACATCGTGGCGCAGGGCAATTTTTGCGGGATAGTTTTTTCCCATTTCCCAATCCCGTAGGCCGATCTGTAGAATCTCAAGCTCCGAAGGCAGAGGATCAGTGGGACTCCAGACAGACATCTGCAAAATGTCACAACCGATTGCAAGCATCAGATCGTAGGGTGCCAAAGATTTCCTGACACGGTCCTGATCACGGGTAAGGCTTCCCATAAAAGCTGGGTGCTCAGAGAAAAAGTGGGCACCACTGGGCACTGTCTGTTGGTAGACCGGTGCGCCAAGTGTCTCTGCCAGGCTGGCGACCTCATTTTGTGCATCGCTGGAGACTACTTCGCTACCGGCAAGGATTACCGGGTTGCTTGAAGCAAGAATCGTGTGAGTCAGTTGTTCCAAAGCTTTTTCAGATGGTCGTCCTACGGTATCAACCCGGGTGGGAACGCCAAGTTCGATCTGGCTTTCCTGATTCAGAATGTCCCCCGGTAGAGAAAGAAATACGGGGCCAGTTGGAGCTGTAGTCGCAATTTTTGCGGCTCGGTGAATGATCCGAGGCATATCTTCAATGCGGGATATTTCGTGTGCCCATTTAACGACAGGTCGTGCCATGTCGATCATCGGCCCGTAGAGCAGGGGTTCGGTCAAGCCGTGGCCTTGTTCCTGCTGACCGGCAGTGATGATCAGCGGTGAGCCACTCTTGTAAGCGTTATAGATCGAGCCGATTGCGTTACCCAGGCCGGGTGCAACGTGTACATTGCACGCTGTGAGAGCGCCTGAGGCGCGGGCGAATCCATCCGCCATCGCCACGACGACGGATTCTTGCAACCCCAACACGTAGGATAATTCTGCGCGGTCATTAAGAGCGTGCATAATCGCCAATTCGGTCGTTCCTGGATTGCCGAAGATGTGGGTCACACCTTCCTGTGCCAACAAAGACAAGAAAAGGTCACGGCCGTGAGGGTTTAGATTATCGATTGCGACTTCTCCAACAGGGTATTCCAGACAATGGTGTATGTTCAGTCAGAATACAGTCTAAAACAATCACTGGATCAGTCATAGAGTGTTTATCAGCCTGAATTTGAAGGTATGATTCAGCGTTGACGAGCGCTCACAGGAAATTGCGTAATGCTTCAACTTTCGGAAAAGATGAACAGGCTCGGTACTGAAACCGCGTTCGAGGTTCTTGCGCGTGCCGAAGCCCTTGCACGCGAAGGGCGAGATATCATTAATCTGGGAATCGGCCAGCCAGATTTTAAGACACCACCACATGTTGTCGAGGCCGCGATAAAAGCCCTGCATGACGGTCATCATGGTTATACCCCGTCTCCCGGCATATTGCCTTTGCGGGAATCCGTTGCGGCTGATCTACATAGGAGGCGAGGTGTTGAGATCTCCCCCGATCGGATAGTTGTCGTGCCTGGCGGTAAAGTGACGATGTTTTTTGCGATCCTGATGTTTGGTGAACCTGGGGTCGAAATTCTTTATCCAAATCCAGGGTTCCCGATCTATGAATCGGTAATCCAGTTTTCTGGTGCGACTGCGGTGCCCACACCATTGCTGGAAGATCGGGATTTTTCGTTTGATGCCGGCGCTGTGCTGGACCAAGTCACGCCAGATACCCGTCTGTTGATCCTTAACTCACCCGCAAACCCGACAGGTGGTGCCATGCCTCGCGATGAAATCGATAAGCTCGTCAAGGGGTTGGTTGACCACCCACAGGTCGCGGTGCTCAGTGACGAGATTTATTCACGAATCAGTTATGACGGACGCGAGCATGTCTCTTTGTTGGACTATCCAGAGATTGCAGATCGGCTGATTCTCCTGGATGGTTGGAGCAAGACCTATGCAATGACCGGCTGGCGGATGGGTTATGCCGTGTGGCCCGCGGCTTTGGTGGAAGGGGCAACTCGATTAGCTGTCAACTGCCACTCGTGTGTTAATGCAGCAACGCAGCATGCCGGTATCGCTGCACTTGATGGGCATCAGGATGCAGTAGACGATATGGTTCGGGCTTTTGAAGAGCGTCGCCGGGTCATCGTTGATGGTCTTAATGCAATACCAGGATTCCGATGTCGTACGCCGGGCGGTGCGTTTTATGCTTTTCCGAATGTCCAGGGAACAGGGCTTGATGCACGTTCGCTTCAAAGAAGACTACTGGAAGAAGCGGGTGTGGCTACCGTTGCTGGGACAAGCTTTGGTCATCTGGGAGAAGGGTTCATACGCTTTTCCTATGCCAACAGCATCGACAATATACAGGAAGCATTAAAGCGGATAAGGACTTTGCTGCTGGACTAATATACGGGACAGAATTTACTATTTTCAGAATTAACCTTAGGGAGTAACGTTATGCAAGGTGTTGTATTCACGGGAGATCGTAAGCTCGAGTTTATGGAGTTCGCAGACCCAATACCGGGTCCGGATGAGGTTGTTTTGAAGATCAGAGCATCTGGTATGTGTGGCAGTGATCTTAAGTTTTATCGGGCCAGCGGTGGTGCATCGGCACTCGGATTAGGCGGCGACGGTAGTCCGGTTATTGCGGGTCACGAACCCTGTGGCGATGTTGTAGAAATCGGGACAGATGTTGACCCAGGTCGAGTGCAGTTAGGGCAGAGGGTGATGGTTCATCATTACAAGGGCTGCGGTGTGTGTGGTCACTGCCAGGATGGCTGGGGACAACTGTGTCGAGAGGGCATCGTGGTCTACGGCGCTACGGGCCATGGAGCGCATGCGCAATATATGAAAGTACCGGCAAGCACCTTAGTACCATTGCCGGACGCTCTAACCCACTCCGAAGGTGCCGCAATTTCCTGTGGTACGGGTACAGCCTATGCCGCACTGAAGCGCTTGAATATCTCATCTGGGGATACGATTGCGATATATGGACAGGGTCCAGTTGGTCTTAGTGCAACTCAGCTCGCCGCTGCGATGGGGGCTCAAGTCGTTGCTGTTGATATCAGTGCTGACCGGCTTTCTCGTGCTAAACAGTTTGGGGCGCAAGTTCTGCTGGATCCGGCTCAGGAGGATGTCGTCGCGCAGATTCGTGAGCTAACGGACGGCATCGGTGCAAACGTATCTCTAGACTGTAGTTCGGCGTCTACAGCCCGGCTGGCGGCGGTCCAATGTGTACGAACCTGGGGTAGAGCCTGTTTTGTGGGAGAGGGCGGTGACGTGACTATTGATGTCAGTAATGACATGCTGCGCCGTCAGGTAACAATCATCGGGTCTTGGACATTCTCAGTTGCAGGTCAGGCTCAATGTGCACGGTTTATTGTTGATAATGAGATCGATATCGATGCACTATTTACAGATCGCTATAACCTAAGCCAGGCTGAGGAAGCCTACTCGTTGTTTGATGAGCAGCAAACCGGCAAGGGGGTGTTTGAGTTCTAGTTAGACCCTTTTCTGGGACGAGATGCCAGCTGACTCCATTATTGTCCCCTAAAGACAGGTTTCCGTTTTTCCATGAAAGCCCGGCGACCTTCAATGTAGTCTTCACTGTTAAAGCAGTTCTCGACCAGTTGCTCACAAAGATCCTGATCGAGAATTCCAGGTTTCGAGATCTGTTCGATGATTTGCTTCACCGCTGTAATCGTGAGCGGCGCATTGGTACAGATCGACTGGCAATATTCCTCGACCGCCGCTTCGAGTTCATCATTTAGGACCATCTTATTGATTAATCCCATCACCAACGCTTCCGAGGCTGGTATTTGTCGAGCGGTGAAGAAAATATCTTTGGCAGCGGATGGCCCAACGAGGTTGACGAGTTTCTGAATACCACCGTGGCGGTAACCCACGCCAAGTTTTGCAGCGGGGATGCCGAATTTTGATACCTCTGTCGCGATACGCAGATCGCAACTGACAGCGATTCCTGCACCACCGCCAATGCAGTATCCTCGAATCATGGCAATCGTTGGTTTAGAGCAGCTATATAGCCTGTCTGTCGCGGTGTCTGCGATATCTTCGTAGTGTTTGGTTGCGGCCTTTGAGGATCGAACCTGTTCAAATTCCGAGATATCTGCGCCGGAAATAAAGGCTTTTTCACCGCTACCCTTAAGCACCACTACCTTGACCGCACTGTCTGCTTCAAATTGGTCGAGTATTTGTGGAATCGCTTCCCACATTTCAACCTTGACGGCGTTGTGTCTGTCTGGGTTGTTGAAAGTCATCCAGCCAATACTGTCTTCTATTTCGGCGATCATAAAAGGTGTTGATGACGCCAGGCTTGCTTTGGGCATGGTTGCTTCCTTTGATTTACGATGGTTCACGAAGAGTCTATGCTAACTGACCAAGATGTGTGGATTCTAGAGTACTATTGCCAACATGAGCTCTGGCAGTCTAGCATCTGCCGTCTTGACTCATTTTATATACTGGTAATCCAAAAAATGAACTTGCGGGTGGGTGCCAGTATTCTCGTTAATCTCGAGTAGTGATTAAACGTCCCGGGGCATTTATGAGCGAAGCTGCGAAAGTGGTTAGTGTCGAAGCGATACCACTGAAAATCCCGTTTACACATGGGGGACCTTCTGTTTCTTGGGCTGGGAGTGACTGGCAAGCACTGGAAATCGTGCTGGTCCGGCTCCAAACAGATTCAGGATTGGTCGGTTGGGGGGAGGCTTTTAGTTATAACTGTCGGCGAGCAGTCGTTGCCATGATAGAGGATTCAGCTGCGAACGTTCTGGTGGACAAACTGGTGTCCGAGCGGGCGCAAATCATGCACGAACTCCAGGTAGGGATGCATCTTTGGGGCCGATATGGGATATCAATGTTTGCTATCTCCGGAATCGACATTGCGCTGTGGGATTTGACTGCTAAAGCAGCGGATCGATCGTTGGGGCAAATGCTTGGCGGGAATAAAAAAATTCTACCTGCCTATGCCAGTCTGCTCAAATATCGCGATCCTGAAGTGGTTGCGGAACAGACTGCAGATGCTATCGCAAATGGATATGGTCTGATCAAGCTTCATGAATCAACGGTTGAGCCTGTTAAAGCAGCGCGGGACGTTGCGGGTAGTGAAGTACCGATCATGCTGGATGTGAACTGCGCATGGTCGATTTCAGAAGCCAGGCAGATAATGCAGCAATTGGTCGACTGTAACCTCTATTGGTTGGAAGAACCCGTTTGGCCACCTGAGAACTTTTCTGCGCTGTCAACTTTACGCGCGGAGTACGGCATACCCATAGCGTCCGGCGAGAACGTGTGTACACACTGGCAGTTTGAGTCGATGTTTGATGCTAACGCTGTCGATGTCGCGCAACCCAGTGTTACAAAAGTCGGTGGCGTTACTGAATTTTTGGAGGTCGAGAAAGCGGCTAGAGAACGCAAGATCACCGTAGCACCGCATTCGCCTTATTTTGGTCCGGGCTTTCTTGCGACGGCTCAGTTAATCTCCGCAATGGACGAAGACGTTCCTTTTGAGCGATTCTATATGGCACCGGAGGCAAGCCTTTTTGGAACAGCTATCGACCCAGTTGATGGGGAGTTGCTTGTGCCGCAAGGCCCAGGTCTTGGATTAGACCCGGATCCTGATGTTATTCTTGAATATCGCGTACATGATTGAATTATATGAGTAAAATTAAACAGTTTGGAGAGATAGATCTATGAGTAGTCAGCGATTTAGTGGTGTATTGGTCCCAGTGATCACGCCGTTTAACGAGGATTTGTCTCCGGATGTCGAGGCGTACGTGACTCATTGCAAGTGGATGCTCGAACAGGGCGTAGATGGACTTGCTATTTTTGGCACGACCAGTGAAGCAAATTCACTGACCGTTGGTGAGAGGATTCAACTCCTGGACACATTGGTTGAAAATGATGTACCTGCGGATAAGCTGATGCCCGGTACCGGTGCTTGTTCGATTATTGATGCCAGTGTGTTGACTGCCCATGCGGTCAATCACGGGTGTGGTGGTGTTCTGATGTTGCCACCGTTCTATTACAAAGCCGTCGATACCGAGGGTCTATTCGCCAGCTATTCAGAGGTGATACATCGTGTCGGTGATGATCGCCTGAGAGTCTACCTCTACCACATACCGCCGGTTGCACAGGTTCCCATCGAACTTGACCTCATCGAGCGATTGGTTGTCGCGTATCCGGATACGGTGGTTGGTCTCAAAGACAGCTCGGGTGATTGGGACAATACAAAAGCTATTTTGGATCGCTTCCCGGGATTTTCAACCTTTGCCGGTTCCGAAGGATTTCTTCTGGATACCTTACGTAATGGGGGTGCTGGATGTATTACGGCGAGCGGGAATGCCAATCCAGCTGGAATTCGAAAGGTTTACAGTGCCTGGAAGGCAGATTCGACCACTGCAGACGCGCTTCAGTCTCGTATTAGTGAGATTCGAACCACACTTCAGTCGTACCCAATGATCCCCGCACTCAAGGCGATGACCGCACGTTTTACGGACAAACCGAGTTGGGCATTGACCAGGCCTCCTCTGATGCCGTTGTCCGATGAACAGGTCAAAGGGTTGTTCTCTGACCTAGACGCTATCAGTTTCGATATTGAGACCAATGGCGACTGCGTGAGTGTGTGAATAACCGATTCTTTACAATCTCTGAGGAGTCGGAAAAGTCGTCAAGCAGCGTCATTCGGTAGCACCAGGACTTTGCCAGATCTGTTTTCGCGGCCTGCGTGCGCCAGAGCATCCTTGATGTCGTCAATGCCGTAAGTCGCTTCGATTGGGACACTGAGAACACCTTGTGAGATGTCCTCGGTGAGTTCTTGGTAGAGCGTATCGATTTGATTGCGAGCCATGTTTCTAAGCTGCGTTGCAAGCCAGAATCCAGTGAGTGTAAGGTGTCTGAAGACTATCCAGTCGGGCATGACCATACACGGTTCGCCACTCAACATGCCGTAGTTAACCATCACACCGCCATCGGCCAGACAGCTGGCAAGTTCTAGACTTGTCCGGCCTGCAACGGCATCAATGGCCAGACGTACGCCATCACCACCGGTTATTTGGTTGACCTGCTCAGCAAGATTGTCTGCGCCAATCAGTACGGCGTCAGCGCCGATTGATTGTAGTGGAGTGATCTGGTTCTCACGGCGTACGACATTTATCGTTTTTACTCCCGATTTGGCAGCAAGACGGATTACACAATGACCAACTCCGGAGTTGGCAGCGTCCTGAATTATCCAATCGCCGGGCTTGAGTTCAACATAGCTCCTCAGCATGAGGGCAGCGGTTGCTGGGTTAACTTTCAGCATGGCGAATTGAAGCAAATCGTCAGAATCGGTATTTATCTTTAGAAGCTCTGCTGCTTTAACCTTTCGTTTCTGAACCCAGTTCTCTCGACTCAGCAGCATAACAAGGTCGCCCGGTACAAACTCGTCAACCGCAGCGCCTACTTCACTCACATGTCCAACGGCTTCGGCACCGGGTGTATAAGGCAGCGGAGGTTGGGTTGCGTATTTTCCTTCGATCGTCAGCAGGTCTGCTGGATTGATCGGGAATGCGGCCACATCGACGATGACCTCGTCCGTTGCTGGGGGAGTTGGGTCCGGGAGTTCTGTACAGTAGGCAACTTCGTTTGCAATTCCATAGTTATCTATCCGTACGGCTTTCATAATGTTGGCCTCTAGGCGGTTAGCTTGACGCCAGGTTGTCCAAATTTGAGAGCCCGACGTCACGAGCGGTGTCGAGTATTGCACTCCATACATCGTCGGGCAGCTCAATACCGTTTGCTGTACGGTCTGCACGCCGCTGGCGTTCCATGTCTCCTGGAACTAATACATCATCACCGGGTTTGGCGGGGTTGCTGGTCTTGAAGAATTCGATGTATTGTTGCGCTTCTTGGAGGAATACCTGGTCTGTATCCAGATGGTCCGGTGAGATATAGATTGAAAGCATGCCGTTTAAGATATACGGCTTGTCCGGTCCCGCGCAGCCACCACCGGTCAGCGCACCAGCCAGCATTTCGCAGATGAGCGCCAGGCCCGATCCTTTGTGTTCACCCATGGTTCGTATGGCACCATCGCCAGCTCGAACATCATTAGTACGTGCAGGGTCCACGTCACCATAGAGTGCTTTTGGATCGTCAGTGGGTTGCCCATCTCCTGTGATCAGTGAATTCGGCGGCAGTGGTTTACCGCCTGTTGCTGCAACTAGGACCTTGCCCTCGGCCACGCGTGAGGTTGCGAAATCAAGGATCAACGGTTCGCTGTCTCCCAGTGGTATGCCAATCGTGACGGGATTGGTCGACATTCTTCGGGATACGCCGCCAAAGGGTGCGACCAGCAGGCTACCAGCTACATTAACGAAATGGATGGAAATCAGTCCGGCCTCTATCGCCATTTCAGCCCAATCACCGATCCGGCCAAGGTGTCCTGATTGACGCAGGGCAACGATGGATACACCGCATTTCAAGGCTTTATTGATACCAAGCTGCACAGCCTGCTCACCGATACTTTGTCCGAATCCACGATTGCCATCGACTACAGTGAATACGTCGGTTTCGCTGACTACGCTCAGGGTCTGTCCGGCGCGGAGATTGCCGGATTTGAGCCAGCTGATATACCTGGGGACCCGGATGACACCATGACTGTCGTGACCTGTCAGGTTGGCCGATGCAAGGTGCCGGGCAATCCGCTCACTTTCCCCGCGACTGCAGCCGGCTTTAGCAAAAATATCAGCGACCATAGAACGAAGTGGATCAACCTGAATCAACATACCAACATCTTCGCTGTTTGGTAGGTAACTGTATTTAGAGAGAAGGGTTCTGAAGTCAACTGTTGATGCGAGTTGAATTCAATGTCCAATCTGGAAATCATTGTTGTTGCGATCGCTGCCTCGCAATAACCACAGGGGTCTGGTTGCAAAATTAACCAGGTAGCCCGAGCCCTCACTGGTTTCATACAGCGATCGGTTAAAGTGGCTCGTAGCTGGCATATAGCGAATGGCGACACCTGCGCGACGTTCACCCGAAGTATTGGGATTGGACCCGTGAACAAGATAGACGTCGTGCAGGGAAAATCGCCCTGGGCGAAGCTCGACATCTACAGCGCCGCTGATGTCTATATGTGGATCGTCGATATGCTGGTTCAGCACCAGATTTTGCCGCTCAGATTTTGAATGCTGGTAGTAATGCTGACCTGTATGTGAGCCTGGGATAACGCGAAGACACCCGTTATCAACATTGCTGTCGTCGATGGCTATCCAGGCTGTACAGGTCGCGAGCGGTTGAATTGGCCAGTAGTGACCATCCTGATGCATGGGCACCTCCATGCCATCAGAGGCTGGTTTGCAGAACACTTGACAGCCCCAAAGGACGATGTCGGGTCCAATCAACTGTTCTACCCGATCGAGTATCTCTGGGCGTTGGGCGAGTTCCAACCACGCTCTGTGACCTCGTACGCCCTCATCATTGAGGCGATCGATATGAGCACTGACCAGATGTTCAGGTCGTATTGAGGGATTAGAGGCAATCGTTTCTTCCAGCGCGGAGTCAAGTTCAGTCATTGTTTTGGCTGGTAAGACATAGTCAGGTACGACGTACCCTTCTTGATGGTACCGTTCGATCTCTGCGTTGCTCAACAGGTCAGTCATTGATGGTTTCCTGCCATATGTAAAGCAGTGGTCAATGAAGCCCAAGCCTTCAATGGTTTAAGCATATAGGAAGCTGCAAAAGGATGCCTTGTAGTGCTACTGTTCACCAGTTGTTGCGAAGCTCCCTGAGCTTCACAAAGATAGTCTTTGGATCAGGATCGTCTGCTAAGGCTGGAAACTCCTCTTTGAGTCTGCTGATTACAGTTGGATTTTGCAGCCGGAAAAACGTATTGATTTCTTTTTCAAGACCGAGCGTTGAAACCAGCGCACGCTCTGGATCCTGCGTGCCATTATCATTCATGAGGTCGCGGGCTTTCTGATTGCCTGGCTCACGGTCAAGCGTGAACGCTAGGTTGTTTTCCCAGTAATCATGGCCAGGGTAGACCCGGGTGTCGTCCGGTAACTTCGAAAGTTGAGTGGTGAAGGTGTCGTAGAGTTCTTCTGGGTGTCCACCATTGTGGCAATTTCCAGCGCCGGCATTAAATAGCGTATCTCCACAGAAAATCGCGCGGTGGTCTGAGTGCGATAGAAGGCACACATGGCTCATGGTGTGACCAGGCGTATCCAGTACTTCCAGCTCGATAGTTTTCCCTATCTTGACTATGTCACCTGCTGCCAGACCCTGATCCATGTCTGGTATCGAAGCCCGCGCATTGGCGTGGGCGATGATTCGGGCGCCAGTTGCGGCAACCATTGGTGCGTTGCCCCCGATATGATCACCATGTTCATGAGTATTGAGAATCTGTGTGATTTCCCAGCCCATCGACTGAGCTTTGGCCAAACACTTCTCATGATCAAGTGGATCCACTGCAAGAGCTTCACCTGACTCAGGGCACGCGACAAGGTAGTTGAAGTTACGCCAGGCATTTGCTGTCCAAATTTGCTCAACAATCACAATGTGGCCCTCAGAGTTTGAGTAATAAGAATTTAACTTGATTCAACATAAAGCCTATAGGATAACAATTCTCAAGAGTCTCAGTCCAAAGCGGGGAGTTGATCGGCGTGTCGAGATAACTCTGGCATGATGTCTGTGGCTAGTTTTCTCATTGATGATTGCCACAAAGCGGCGTCATCCCAATCGTGGGCGACCATCACGAGTGTGCCAAATCTGCCCAGTGTATCGGTCATGGCTATCAGGCGATCGAGCACGGTAGTCGCAGATCCTGCTATCACACAATCGGTGAGTGCTTGTGGGACTTCTAGCAATTGATTGAGTCGTTCAATAGGTTCGGCCTGTTGGTCCCGGAATTCCTCAATTTGTCGAACACCCCGTATATATCGATAGTAGTATGAGAACGCACCGTCTGGATCAGAAAGGATATCCTCGGCTTGTGAATCGCTGTCCGTTACAAGAATATTCCTACAGACTCGCCAAATATCGCGGTCAGCAGGTTTGCCTATGTTTTGCCGGGCTTGAGAGTAGTCTCGCCACTGTGCAACCACATTTTCGATCGGCACAAAATTTGCCGATATTGGGATAAAAGAGCGTTCGGCAATGGTCTGGGCGGTTAGTCCACCGGGTCCAACCATAGCAAGAGCAATCGGGGGATGGGGCTGTTGGAATGGTTTAGCCATCGAGCCCACACCGTGACTCAGCCAGACACGTTTTTCTAAAGAGAAGTCATAAAACTCGCCTTGGTGGGTCAGCGGTGCCTCTTCCTGCCAAAGCCTGGTCATGAGGTCGAGTCCTTCCAGGGCAATACGGTATCGTTCTGGCATTTCCTTGTTGCCGAAGAGTTCAGCATCGCTCATCAAACCACCGGGCCCGATTCCTAGAATTAGACGACCGCCACTGAGTTGATCAAATTGAGCAACTTCCGCTGCCACAACAACCGGGTTGTGGTAAGGAAGGTTGATCACACCGGTTGCGAAGCGAATTGAAGGTGCATCCCTGAGTAAGGTGGCCATAAACATGAGTGGGGATGGAATCTGCTCCACCTTGGTCGTGAAGTGTTCCCCGATCCAGGCTTCCGAGAAGCCTAGCTGGTCGGCCAGAATGACAGCTTCCCGATCCTCATTTAAAGCTTGTAGCCAGGGCTTTTCGGGGCGATGGACGGGTTGTGCAAAAAGGCCGAGTTCCATATGAATACGTAACGTTCTGTCCGGCAGTTGTTTCTATTGACTTGAAGCCACAAACAGTTGCTTAGTCAGGCCTGTCAGACTATTTGATTTATCAGGGTGGGGTCATTGTCCCACAGTCTGCCAAGGTTCTCCCAGAGAATGTCGATTACATTTTCTTCATATTTCCGCGTCTCGCCACCCGTGTGTGGTGTGATGATCAGGTTATCGAGAGCCCAGAAGGGTGATGAAACCAGTAGCGGTTCATCATTGAAGTGATCAATCGCAGCACCAGCGATCGAGTCGTGATGCAGTGCTGATAAAAGTGCAGGTTCGTTGACACAGCCGCCTCGCGCCACATTGACCAGATACGCCGACTGCTTCATCGCGCGGAAAGTACGGTCATTCATGAGTTCGCGGGTTTGGTCAGTCAGCGGACAACAGAGAACGACGACATCTGCGCGAGCCAGTTGATCAGGAAAGCACTCTGGGGGCACAACTTCGTCGGCAGGGCCACTGTAGTCATCGATGTTGCGCTTGACGCCGACCACGGTCATGCCAAAAGCTTTGGACAGCGCGGCCAGGCGATTGCCGATGGCGCCAAGCCCGACAATCAGCACGGTATGACCACAGAGATCGTCTTCGCGCATACTGATATCTGAAATCATGCCGCGCCAGATTTTCTGTTTCTGGTTGTCTCGACCGGTGTGAAGTTGCCGGTAGAGGGCAAGAATTAGGCCCATGGCATGCTGGCTGACCGCATCGGCGTTGACGCCGGTCGCGTTGGCGAGGCTAATGCTACGGGCTTTCAGTGCATCCAGAGGAAACTGGTCATAACCTGCACCAATCGACTGGATATACCGAAGACGGTTAGCGTGATCAAGGTATTCGTCTTGCCAGAATCCTGAGATAACAAGTACATCTGCTGTCGGCAGCTGAGTCTGGGTGTCTTCTGTCGACCATGCCTGGGAGTGACTTACCTCGGTGCCGCGTAAGGAGAAACAATGGGCCATCTGGTAAGCCGCGTGTGAGAACAGGATGCGCAGTTCGTTTTTGTCAGGAAATCTGTCCATATCCTACGGTGCTGAAATACCGGATCGAGGGTGTTGAATCAACACGTAAATATGGCTGTTGGGCGTACCGCCTGCAAGCGCCAACTGCAAAGCTGTTTCGCGCTAGAATGATGTCATGAATAGTCTTCATCCTGTGTCGCGCACAGCGCTGGTTACCGGCAGTGGGCGAAATATCGGACGATCGATCGCTGTGGCGATTGGTGAACAAGGCCACAATGTGGTGATTAATGGTTCAGAAGATAGGGTCGCGTGTGAGGCAGTCGCAGCCGAAGTCGAGCAAGCGGGTGGCCGAGCTGTTGTAGCCATGGGAGATGTTGGTAGGCGAGAGTCATTTGATCACCTGATCGAAGTCGCTCAAGATGCGTTTGGTTCGGTTGATATTCTAATCAATAATGCGGCCATCCGACCGGAGAAACCCTTTCTCGATACCACTGACGCGGATTGGCATCGCGTGCTGGACGTGGACCTCAACGCGGTCTTTTATGGTTGTCGAGCTGCATTGCCTGGGATGGTCAGCAACAACTGGGGTCGAATAATCAACCTGACCGGAATGAATGCGATTCACGGCTATTCCGGCAGAGCACCGGTCTCCGTTGCCAAACATGGTGTTTGGGGCTTAACCAAGGCCTTGGCCAAGGAATTTGGGCCCAGTGGAATTACAGTCAATGCCATTTCACCGGGTCCAATTCGTCCAGAGCATGACGACCCGATACAGTCTCAACATCTTCATGGGCAAGTAGGACGGATTCCCTTGGGGCACCTGGGTGAGCCCTACCATATCGCGTCGTTGTGTGCGTATCTGATTTCTGATGGAGGTGGGTTTGTGTCCGGGCAAATGATTGCCTGTAATGGCGCAGCTGAAACCTGAAGTCAATCCCTTTAGCAGTTCGGGTAATAATTCATGACCGTGAAAAAGATTGCAATATTGAGTCCCGGCGATATGGGGCATGCCGTAGGTCAAGCGTTATCTGAGCACGGCTTCGAGTTGTTGACGTGCCTTGCAGGGCGCAGCGAACGAACTGGCGCGCTGGCGCGGGATGTGGGATTCCGGGTCAGCGAGACGTTGAATGACCTGGTGGTCGAAGCAGATCTACTGCTGTCGATACTGGTGCCCGCAAATGCAGAGACGGTGGCACAGGAGATCGCCCAATCGCTGCAGGAAACAGGCGAATCCACCCTGATTGCGGACTGCAATGCAATTTCACCTATGCGCTCAGAATACATCGGTCGCATCATAGAGTCTGCAGGCGGTAGGTACATCGATGCATCCATTATTGGCCATCCACCTGGGCGAGCTGTACCGCCACGGTTTTATGTGAGCGGACAATATGCCGATGCAATGTCAGACCTGGATGGCAAGGGAATCGTAGTGAAGACCTTGGGCAGTGACATTGGGCGAGCCTCGGGAATCAAGATGTGTTATGCCGCACTGACCAAAGGAACCAGTACCCTTCAAGTAGCANTGCTTACGGTCGCTGAGTCGCTGGGCTTGAGCGCTGAGTTACGTGAGGAATTGGGNTANAGCCAGAAAGCCGTATTAGANAANATGGAGTCAGGAATCCCGAGGTTGCCGCCGAACGCTCATCGTTGGGTGGGTGAGATGGAAGAGATTGCAACTACATTTGCCGCCGAGGGAGTTACACCACATTTTCATCTGGGTGCAGCTTCTATCTACCGGTTGTTGGAACGGACGCCCTATGCGGTAGAGAGCCCTGAAGGTATCGATCCCAATCGAACTCTGGCCCAGACGATTACTGCTGCTGCAGCGCAATTGTCCGGAGAGACAGTAGAAGACACCGATGACGAATAAAGGTCGAATGGTGCTGATTGATGTTTTGGTGGAACGGTCTCCGACGCGGTGGCGGGTACTTGCGGAACTGTTGTCGCGGGCCAGCCTTGACGCCGTTGACGGTGCAAACAGTTTGGCGCCTTGGGCTTTGGTTGACTTGCTGGTCGATGGGGTGCGCCGGTGTGACGCTGCACAGANTTAAAAGAGGAGGATGAAACATGCAGATCGAGGCAAATGGTATTTCAGTTCACTATTCGATTGATGGACCGGAGAATGGGCCTGTTGTGGTTTTAAGTCACTCTCTGGCTGCAAACTTTGCCATGTGGGANTGGCAGATGCCGGTGCTGGGTGATTACCGGGTTGTACGGTATGACACCAGGGGTCATGGTGGGACGGACGCGCCTGCAGGCGAATACACGTTGGAGACGCTCGCGGCTGATCTGTTTGGCCTGCTTGACGCTTTGAACCTGGACGCAGTTCACTATATCGGACTGTCAATGGGCGGAATGATTGGTCAGACCGCAGCACTCGAAGACCAGGGACGCTTTCTCTCTCTCGGCCTGTGCGACACCTCCAGTGTGGTCCCTCTGGCAGGTAAAGACGCCTGGACAGAACGCATCGGCGTGGCNAGAANCCACGGTATGGAAGCGGTTATGCCTTCAACTATTGAACGGTGGTTTTCCCCTGAGTACCAGCAGGGTGCGAGTGCCGAAGTCGACAAAATACGAGAGATGATCCGATCTACGCCGGTAGAAGGGTTCTGCGGGTGTTGCCATGCCATCATGGGCTTGAACCTGACGGATAGATTGCAGGCAATTACCCTACCCACGCTTTTGGTGGTTGGAGAAGATGATCCAGGCACACCTGTGGCAGCACACGAAGTGATCCAACAGGAAATTGCNGGATCAAAGCTCGTGGTGATACCCGGTGCTCGGCATTTCTCTAATGTGGAGCAGCAAGGTGCATTCAATGCAGCGATCACGGCATTTTTGGCGGAGCAGGTGTGAAGAATATCGTAGGAGACAGGGTATGAACTATTTCGACCTTTCTGGTCGAGTGGCTGTCGTCACTGGGGGTAATGGCGGAATTGGTCTGGCTATGGCTGAGGGTTTGGCCGGTGCAGGTGCTGATATCGTGGTGGCCGCTCGCGATGNAGATAAAGGNGCCACAGCGGTGGCTAAACTTCAAGCATTTGGTGTGCGNTCAACATTCATTCGGGTCGATGTCCGAGATCCTGACTCCATCAGTGATCTGGTTGAATCAGTAGGGGATGAATTTGGTGGTTTGGATATTCTCGTGAACAATGCGGGAACTAATGACCGTAAGCAACCGGAAGAATATACACTCGACGAGTGGCAGACAATTATTGACACGAACCTGACCAGTGCATTCGTTGCCAGCCAGAAGGCTTACCCTTACATGAGTCGTGNNGGCNGCGGCAAGATAATCAATATCGGGTCAATGATGTCGATTTTCGGTGCTTCATTCACGGTGCCTTATGCGTCGAGTAAAGGGGCCATCGTACAGATGACCAAGGGAATGGCGTGTGCATGGGCAAAGGACAATGTACAGGTTAATGCTGTCCTNCCTGGTTGGATTGATACAACGCTTACTCGTGAGGCAAGGCAGCAGGTTGAGGGTCTGCACGACCGTGTGGAGGCGAGGACGCCTGCTGGTCGATGGGGTCTTCCGCAGGATCTTTCTGGAATCGCAGTTTTCCTTGCNTCCTCGGCATCCGACTTTGTTACGGGCGCGGCAATTCCGGTTGACGGTGGNTACTCCGTCCAGGGATAGTGGGTTATGGCGAGCGTAAGCATTCAGTTCACGCGATTTTCTGCTTTTTATTCACCGCTGATCGCGACAGTCTCAGGTGGTTTTCTCGAAGAAGAGGGCCTTGCCGGTGATCTGACCGTGGCTGAGCATGGTGTATCTGCGCTTCAGGCTCTGCTCTGCGGTGAGGCAGATCTGGTTCAGTCTGCACCCAGTCAGGCCTTTGCATCAGCCCAGAAGGGTGAGGTGCCCTCCGCATTTCATTTTGCACAGATTAACAACACCGATGGGTTCTTTCTTGTGGGCCGCACACCCGAGCCTGATTTTGCAATCAACAAACTCAAGGGTCATCGTGTGCTGGTTGATCATGGTGGACAACCGTTGCTCATGTTTAATTACGCCTGTCACAAGGCTGGATTGCAGTTGGAAGATTTCGAGGCAATCGATGCGGGCTCTGCCGATGAAATGGCGGCTGCGTTTAAGCGCGGTGAAGGAGACTATGTTCACCTGCAGGGCCCAGCCCCTCAGCAGCTTGAAGCTGAGGGAAGCGGTGTGGTTGTCGGACGATTGGGAGACTGGGTAGGTCGTTGCGCATTTTCAAGTCTCGCGTCGCGATCTGATTGGCTCGAGTCGGATACGGCGCCGGGCTTCATGCGCGCGTTTAGGCGAGCCCGGCAGTGGGTAAANGAAGTACCGGCAGCGGAGGTNGCAGCTTCCGAGATAGCCTACTTTCCGGATGTGTCAGTAGAGGTTCTCGCTGAGACAATNGGTGCCTACCAGGCACTCGGTTGCTGGTCGGGGCAGGTCGAGATCACTTCAGAACAAATCGCTGTCAGTGTGGACGTGTTTCGTCTGGGCGGCGTGATTACAGGGGATATTGATCCGGCCCTTGTTGCTGTATCTCCACCCGGATAGAGCCGGCATAAGTTTTGTTTGCACGTGATCGAATCGATCTGATCCGGCAAGACTTTGCCCGCGATGCAGCGGCGCCACTCGACGGGGTTCGGATACTGGATCTATCCCGTTTAGTCGCCGGTAATGCACTGACCCACGTACTGGCAGATTTTGGCGCTGAAGTCGTCAAGGTTGAGCGGCCAGGTCAGGGAGATGACCTGCGCAACTGGCGTGTGGAAGGAGTCAGTGTTCACTGGAAGGTTTACGCACGGAACAAGAAAAGTATAACCGTCAATATGCGTTCTGACCGGGGACGCGCTATCTTGCTGGATTTGGTCAAGACAGCCGAAATGCTGGTTGAAAATTTCCTGCCTGGNACCCTCGAACAGTGGGATCTGGGTCCCGAAGTGCTCCATGTGGTAAATCCCAAACTGGTTATTGTCCGTATATCCGGTTGGGGGCAGAGCGGCCCAGATCGGTCAGTGCCGGGCTTTGGCAGCTTGGTTGAAGCCCGTTCCGGGTTTGCAGCGATGAACGGTTTTGCCGACCGNCCCCCGGTCCTGCCACCGCTCGCGCTCGCAGACATGGTCGCGGGACTCTACGGTGCAGTCGCTNCACTGGTGGCGCTGCGGCACTGTGAAGTTGACCAGGGAAAAGGACAGGTTGTGGATCTGCCGTTATTTGATCCCCTGCTGTCAATTCTGGGTCCACAGGCCGCGCTCTACGAATTAACCGGTGAACTGCCGGAGCGACTGGGAAGTCGCTCAAATTTGACCGCACCCCGAAATAGTTATCNTTGTCGCGATGGACAGTTTGTAGCGCTGTCGGCTTCCATGCAATCAATGTATGAACGACTGATGCGTACTATTGGCCGGCCTGAATTGATAGAAGACAGGCGGTTTCTAACCAATGCCGATCGGGTACGCAATAATGATCAGTTAGACCGGGTTGTTGCTCAGTTTATTGAAAAACATGATCAGCATGATGTCTTGCAGATTTTTCGAGATGCTGGTGTCACGGTCGGGCCGGTNCACGATACGTTGGGCATGTTGAGTGATCCGCTGGTAAAGGAAAATANGGTGATGGTTCGACTTCCGGACGAGGATATTGATAGTGTNGTGATGCACAATGTTGCTGCTCGACTCTCAGAAACNCCNGGCCTGATCCGCTCTCCGGCCCCCACACTGGGTGAACACAACAACGAGNTACTGGGCGATATCGGCATCGATGAGGTTGAACTGTCTACCCTAGGGGAGCAAGGAGTCATCTGATGAATACCGAATTGCCGTATTGGAGATCCTTATTGTTTGTGCCNGCCAATCAGGATCGTTTTATTGATGGCGCAGCCAAACGGGGTGCTGANGCCTATGTATTGGATTTGGAAGACAGTGTGCCTCTATCNGAGAAGACAGCGACTCGCGATGGCCTGCAGGATGCGGTCCGACGCCTCAGCAGTTCTGGCGTAGATGTGCTGATACGCATTAATCGGCCCTGGCGNCTNGCGCTTCGAGATATCGAAGCATCGGTCGCTCATGGTGTTACCGCATTGGCTCTGCCTAAGGTGCCGGACCCAGGGTACGTACGCGCAGTTGCCGAGATACTGGAAGAATTGGAGATAGAGCGCGGACTAGATTCCGGCCATACCCGGCTTATTGTCATGATAGAGACGCCCCAGGCTTATTTCCAAGCCGCAGAGATCGCATCAGCAAACCCACGCGTGGTGGGNATGACNCTCGGTCAGGAAGATTTCGCCCTAGAAACAGGTATGGTGCCGGAGCCGGAAGGTTTGTTTACACCGGCCATTCAGATCATGCTGGCTGCTCGCGCTGCCGGGGTATTGCCTTTAGGGTTTGTTGGATCGATCGCAGAATATCGAGACGAAGAAAAGTTTCGATCCACGATTCGTCAGGCGAGGCGGTTGGGATTTGTCGGATCATTCTGTATTCATCCGCTTCAGGTCAAAGTACTGAATGAGGAGATGACACCGACAGTCGAAGAACTGACCCGAGCGCGCGCAATTGTTGCCGCTTATGACGAAGCCAAAGCCCAAGGCCGTGGGTCCATCGAATATGAGGGTAAGATGCTGGACGAGCCTATCGTGAAACGTTCAACTCAACTGCTCATGCTCGCTGAACGGTTACAGCGCGTCTGATGTAACGTTTACTAGTCGCCTTAATCGTCTTCGGTCAGGCTGTCCCGCCAAGTAATGGCTGCACGCAAGCCCTGGTCGCGAGCAATCTGTAGAAATTTAGCCTTCGTTGGCATGCCTTCACCTTCGATTTGGGTGTCAGTTTCGAGAGCGAATTCAAGCGCTTCTTCCATTCCCATGATTGCGTAAGATCTATTTAAGGCTTGTTTGGTTTGGGCCATAAGTGACGAATCAATTCGTGAGAGTTTTTTCGCGATCGACAGCGCGGTATTAAGATCTTCTCCTTTGGGTACGACTCGATTGATCAATCCCATCTCCTTGGCTTCGCGGGCAGAGATGTCGTCCAGACCAAGTAATATGATCTCTTTGGCCCGCTTGGGTCCAACCATCCACGGTAATAGCATGACGACGATACCCGCTCCAAATCGCAACTCCGGCTCACCAAAGATTGCTGTCTCGTCTGCAATTGTGATGTCACAGGCCATGGACAGTTCACAGGCGCCAGCGAGCGCCGGCCCGTGAACCGCTGCCACGGTGGGTTTGGCAAGATGCCAGAATGACATACAAGCATCAAAGTTTCGCTTGAGAACCGGTCGCCATTCGTTGACACCCTGGGGAGTGTTTTCGGCTTGCGCTTTTAGGTCAAAGCCGCTGGAGAATGCATTACCGGCNCCAGTCAGAACTACAGCNCGGATTCGGTCGTCTTGTTCCGCACGTTCCGCTGCCTGATTTAGCTCTTTGAGCATGGCTTGATCCATGGCGTTAAGGCGCTCAGGACGATTGAGTGAAATTACAGCGACTGCATCAATCTGTTCATAAAGTACGAGTTCAGNCATTTTGTCAGTCTGGCGGTAAGGTAACACCGTTCTGCTGTGTTATGAGGCCGTAGTGTTCGATACGACGGTGCCGGCCGAAGTCAAAGATGGTTTGCTTGCCGAATATAGTTGCATCGAGGTCGCAGTCTGCGATCGCCAGTTCATCGTCGAGTGTCAAGCATTGAGCCACCAGTTCGCCGCTGGGTGCAATGATCGCGCTTCCGCCCATCAACTCATGCCCGTCTTCATCGCCCGCTTTCGCAACCCCAACCACCCAGGTACTGTTCTGATAAGCACCGGCCTGCATGGACAACAAATTGTGGAAAGCACGGACGTGGGGTGCTTCATTAGACTGGGAATTTGTAGTCGGTGTGTTATAGCCGAGAATGACCATTTCTACCCCNTGAAGACCCATTACACGATAGGTCTCGGGCCAGCGACGATCGTTGCAGATACACATTCCAAAGAGTCCACCGAGAAAGCGCCAAACCGGAAATCCTAGATTGCCTATTTCAAAGTAGCGTTTCTCGAGGTGTTGAAAATCTCTGTCTGGATCGAATTCATCATGACCAGGCAGGTGAATNTTTCGGTACTTGGAAGAAATTTCGCCTTTTTTGTTAACCAGGATAGCAGTGTTGTACCGGTGGGTATGATCGGATTCTACCGACAACTCGGCATAACCCAGGTGAAAGGCCATATTCGCCTGCCGCGCCATGTCNAACAACGGTTGAGTNTCCGGNTTCGGCATTTCAGATTCGAACCACTGATCAATCTCACCCTGATCGGTCATATACCATCGTGGGAAAAAGGTAGTGAGGGCAAGTTCCGGAAACACCACCAGGTCACACCTTTTCTGTTTGGCAGCGTTCATCAAAGATACCATGCGCTTGACGACGCTCGCTCTGTTTTCGGATTTTTGAATTGGGCCCAACTGTGCTGCGCCTACTGTTAACACTCTAGCCATGGGGGTGCTCCACAGGATTTAGTTGCTGTAAAATTTTACGAAACGTTATATCAGACACTCACTTTGTCGGCTATACGTAGATTTCAGGGTCCTATAGTTGTACGAATGCTAGGACTACTTGATGANNAGACGGCGATATAATTGTCGTTGGGATATTGACATGATGTATGTGTGAATAACATTTGACCGGCAAAGGAGAGTAGCCGTCCATGGAAAAATCGAACCCCACTGGGCGAATCACAATTATCAATCCAAATTCATCTGAAGCGGTCACCAAGAGTATAGATGATGCGGTTGATCCATTGCGGTGGTCTGAGGGCCCTGTGATTGACTGCCTGACGCTAAAAGAAGGACCGCNCGGTATAGAGACGCAATGTCATGTTGATGGGGTAGTGGCACCGTTGTCTGATCTGATTCGCAAACAAGATGCCAATACTGATGCATTCGTTATCGCCTGTTTTAGNGATCCAGGGCTCCACTCTGCTCGAGAAATCACATCCAGTTCGGTGTTTGGAATCGCGGAAAGTGCTTATTCAATGGCCTTGAATNTGGGGGAGAAGTTTGGAGTGATTGCGATTCTTCGAGCATCAGTGATCCGNCAGCAAAGATACGTTCGCCAGTTGGGATTATCGGAACGTTATGCCGCCAGTCTGCCGTTGGATACGGGTGTGAGTGGTCTTGAAAGTGACACGGCGGGTGAACACTTACTTGCGGTTGGGCAGGAACTCATCGACAGTCATGGAGCTGACGTGCTGATTCTAGGATGTGCCGGCATGGCTCGATTTCGGCGGCGTATCGCTACTGATNTGAATGTGCCAGTTATTGACCCCTGTCAGGCGGCAACAATACAAGCGGTCGCTTCAGTCCGTCTTGCGATAGCGTCTTAGCATCACTGCGCTACGATTTGCCGCCTCTTTCTCGGCGATACTGTTCGATGAAATCTTCACTTGGCGGATANTAAGTACCCGGCGATACGCCTTCGGTCTGAACTTTTTCTAGAATGTGAGCTTCAACTTCTTCGTATTCTTCTGCGAATGCGACAATCTCTTCGGCGGCTTGTTTGGGAACGACCACAACGCCATCGTCGTCGCCAACAATGATGTCTCCCGGTCGCACCAGTACGCCGCCACATTGGATATCAACGTTTTCGTCATACTCTGTCATCACCCCTTGGGCAGCTTTTGCGGTACGACCGGCGGCAAATATTTTAAAGCCGTAGGTTAGTACCGCGTCCAGATCCCGAATTGCGCCATCGGTAATTATCCCTTCTGCTTTTTGCATTTTGAGGTGAATCGCTTTGACATCTCCAATATTTGCTGCGCTACTGTGTCCCATCGCATCACATACCAGGACATCGCCTGGACCGCATCGGCCCATGGCTCGATATTCTGGAGCCAGGGGGTTGTTTTGTTCTCGCCAGGCGCTAAATAGATTGTGAACATCCAATTCTCCTTTTACGCCACCTCGAATTTCTGCGACCAGATCTACACGGGGTGGCAGGTAGCGTAAGGTTCGCGCTCGACCTACCAGTTTCTGTCCAGTGGTGTAGTTCTTTATACCTGCCATGTAACAGGGGTGGAATCCATGCCGGATCGTGCCGGTATAGATCGTTGATGTCGGAATTGGCAGAAAACGTTCCAGAATTTCGTTGGACACATCATTGAGTGGCATGGCGGTGAGTTCTCCTAGACATGCTGCTTATCAGTTGAAACCGATTTGTTACGGGCGGGTTGTTTGTTCAGGATAGCAGATGCCGGCGGAATAGCTGTTTTCGCTCGACGGCGTCGAAGTTACGCCCATAAGTTGGTGGAGGGCCATCGTTCACCCGCAGCAGCACAAACCGAGGCGCACCGTCTTCGCGCAGTAAGGCGGCCGCGGCCGCATACTGTGCCTCTGAATGCACTGTCAGCGTGCTGGCGATGCCGCAACCCTGGGCGATTATTTCAAGGTCGGCGTTGCGTGCCGTGTGCGTTAGCTGATTACCGGTCTCGCCGTAGGTACCGTTGTCTACGCACAGCATTGAGAGGTTCTGTGGTTGCATAAAGCCCACCGTCGACAGGCTGCCGATGTTCATCAGACATTCGCCGTCACCGAANACTGCCAGCACGGGCCGTTCGGGTTGAGCCAGGGCCAGACCCAGCGCCATTGTTATNGCACCGCCCATACCTCCNCCCATTAAAAAGGCGTTGGGGGCTTCGCCGGTTAATTTGCCAACATCCTTGGCTGACCAGGAGAGTCCCGCGATGATCAAAAAATAACTGGGATCACCGACTACTGCCGGTACGGCCTCGGCCCGGTCCAGGGTGAAACTGGTCTGTGCACTTGCTGCCTGTTGTGATGCTGCCATGACCTGTGTGTATCCTTGGGTTGGGGTGGTTTTGTTNCCAGTTTTACGTATTTAGAATGGTTTGGCGCCGATCAGTCTTTGCGAAAGCAATAGGGCAACGGACTGGTCCGAGCGGTAGGCCATGTTGACCGCTGCTTCGATTGCCGGCACTACATCGTCCGGAGTTTCGACCCGCAGGCAAATTGTACCCATGGCCTCCAGGCACGCCTGGGTACCCTGGCCCATCGGAAACTGCCACGGATTCTGTTCGCCGTAATCACCACGCATGCTGACGATGGAAACCAGCGGAAACCGCCCGATATTGGTCAGGGACAGCATGTTGATGCAATTACCCACGCCGCTGCTCTGCAACAACAGCACGCCACGGCTGCCGCCCAGGTGCGCGCCCGCAAGCAGCGATACGCCTTCTTCCTCCGCGGCGAGTGGCACCGAGGTCACATCGGGGTCCGCCAGTGCACGGTTGATCATGACGCTGTGACCTGCGTCGGGTACATAGGTAAACAGGCTGATGTCCATCGAGCGTAGCTTGTCGTAGAGATTGTCGGCCCAGTTGTCCTGGTTGATGAGGCTTTTGTTCACGGAGGCTTCCTCGGGATGTCAATGCCGGTAGGAATCGTCAATCCGATCGATCTTTCGCAGGAGAGCGGCGAATTCGAGCTCGCCGTAGTCGCTGGCCGATTCCATAAATCGGTTGACGTCGCGGCCAGACTTTCGTGCCACGCTCTCGTCTAGCAGATNGAGTTCACCAGCAGCCGCCGCATCAAGTTGTGTTTGGCAGGCACGTTCGAGNCGGTAAAGNCGCAGGAACGCCTCGGCAACGGTTGCTCCGACCGTGACCAGNCCNTGGTTNTTGAGGATNAGGGCTTTCTTGTCGCCCAGNGAGNCTTGCAACCGCTCGCGNTCGTCCAGGTACAGGCTGGGNCCTTCGTACTCGTGGTAGGCNAGATCNTCGAAGAAGATGGTTGCNCCCATGCTGATTGGCAGCAGNCCNGCCTTCAAGGCNGCNANNGCCATCCCGGATCGGCTGTGCGTGTGCATNACCACGCGGTTCTGGGTCTTCGGCTGCATGTGGACCGCTGAATGGATGATGAATCCGGCTTCATTGACNCGGTGGTCAGTCGGTTCCACTATCTTGCCATCCAGGTCGATTTTCACTAGGTTCGACGCGGTGACTTCGTCATAGTTCAGCCCGTACGGGTTGATCAGAAAGTGCGGCTCGGGTCCGGGCACGTGGGCTGTTAGGTGACCGTAAATTAGCTCGCACCAGCCAAAGTAGTCGACCAGTCGGTAAGCGCCGGCGAGTTCTATACGCAGCACTTGTTCGGCTTTGACGAGTTGCTCAGGTGACAGCTCAGGGCTGTTCAGTGCTTTGTTCATACTCAGTCTCCTTGGATTCTACCAACCAATATTATCCCGGTTTTGGAGTCGATACACAGATTAGAGTCGACAGGTTTACAGCATCTGGCCACCGTCTACAGCAATCGTCTGACCTGTTACCCAGCAGCCACGATCCGAGGCCAGAAACACGGCTACGGCAGCGACTTCCTCGGGTGTACCGTAACGTCCACTGGGAATGCTTGAAAGAATATTCGCATAGAGTTCTGGGTTGGCGGTTTGAGCTTGATCCCACAATCCACCATCGAAATAAATTGACCCCGGGGCGATCGCGTTGACTCGGATTGATCTTGGCGCGAGTTCCAGGGCTTGTGTCATCGTGTACTGATTGAGGGCCGCTTTCACTGCGCCGTAAGGCGGAGTCCGTTGACTTTGGGTTAATCCCGATATCGATGAAATATGAATGATTGCACCGCCGCCAGATTTTTCGATTAAAGGGACTGCAGACCAGCAGCCCCGTACTGAGGCCATTAGGTCGATGTCGATTGATATTTTCCAGCCTGTTTCATCGTCGGTACGTCCGAACCCAGAAGGGTTATTAACCAGTACGTTCAGACCCCCCAGTGCGTGATGCGCCGCCTGGATGTAGTTATCCAGTGCCACTGGGTCTGATACGTCGCAGGGTAATGAATGGACTGTGGTTCCATAGGCGTCAAGGGACGCTCTTGCACTCGACAGAGGGCCTTCTGATCTTGCGCAGATAGAAACGTTGGCACCTTCTTGAGCGAATGCTTTCGCTATGGCAAGACCAATGCCACGGCTGCCCCCGGTGATAATTGCGCTTTTTCCCGTAAGTCCAAGGTCCATGGTGTCCGACTCTGTTAACTCGTCGACTCGATTATGTAGCCGGTATGGGAATACTGCCAGTGGGTTTTGGGACCTGATAGCCTGACTGTACAGCTGGTCTCTCGGCGATGGTTGTATACCATCGAACAATGTTTGGGTAGTCGTTCATGTTAATGGTCTGCCATTCAAAACGACTGATCCAGGGCCAGACCGCGATATCGACCATTGAATAGTCGTCCACGATAAATTGGCGGTCTTGCAAATGACGGTCGAGTACACCATAGAGCCTCTGTCCTTCCTTTAGATAGCGCGCCTGGGCATATGGGCTCTTATCCGGGTTGAACTTGGTGAAGTGATGTACTTGACCGAGCATGGGTCCAGGACCAGCCATCTGCCACATCAGCCACTGCATGGCTTGCCAGTAACGCGACTTGTCTGTTGGCATCAACTGTCCTGTCTTTTCGCTGAGATACAGCAGGATCGCGCCAGATTCCATCATTGAGTACTGATTGTCATGATCCACAATGGCCGGGATCTTCGCATTGGGTGAAACAGTCAGAAAATCTGGTTTGTGCTGTTCCCCCTGGGTAATATCGATCGCATGGGCAGTGTACGCCAGTCCAAGTTCTTCTAGGGCGATGGATACCTTACGGCCATTCGGTGTCGTCCAGGTATAAAGGTCGATCATCTTCTTTCTACCATCTGTGTGTAATCGTTCATCAAGCCAACATGGCATGAACCGTTTCTGCTTGACGACGGGCCGAATCAGAGAGAAAAGAAATATCGTTGCCGGCCAGAATCAGTCGAGCACCCATGCTGATATAAGTGTGCATTAGGTCCGGATTGTAGACACCACCCATACCGGGATACTTGTTGTGCTTTGCACAGGCAGCAACAACACGTTCGTACGCGGCTGCGATCTTGGTGTGGCCGAGCTCTCCCGGTATGCCCATTTCCATGGTCAGGTCGTTGGTGCCGATCAGCAGAGAATCGATGCCCGGTACTGCAGCAATTTCTTCGGCGTTCTGAATTGCATTGGGCGTCTCTAGCATCACCACAATCAGTGTTTCGTTGTTTATGACTTCTGTTGCTTCTTTTAATGGATGGGTTTGGAAGCTGAGTTGCGGCAGTGCCCCGGTAATGGAGCGATGCCCGATCGGCGGATAGCGACAGTTCGACGCTATCTGGGCAGCCGTTTCGGCATCGTCAACATGAGGAACAACGATGCCCTGGGCACCCCCGTCAAGGGCGCGTGTGGCATGGTAGTGTTCATANCCTGGAACACGGACAATTGGTGTTATCCCAGTTTCCTGTGCCGCNACGCTGATTTGCACGGCCATGTCCATGTCCATGGAGTTGTGTTCCATATCGATGAAGAGCCAGTCAAAGCCTGCCGTATACATGATCTTGGCCACGTCGACCGTTCTGGCCTGGCGCAGACCGACACCGATAGACAGTTNACCGGCCCTAAGTTTATCCAGGGCAGCGTTCTTAAGTTCAATCATGGCAGTATCTCCGGTAGTGTTGGATCTGTTACGGCCGCAGCACGAGTTCTGCGCCTTTGTTGGCCATCAATAGTGTGGCAGTACTGGTGNTGTCCGAAACCATGGTTGGTATTACGAAAGTGTCAATGGTATAGATTGCAGGGCTCCTTTTAGACTGGTTTACGCTCGACTACAACCACATTGTCTGTGCTGGTCCTGCGGGTCCAGGNAGGATGGCAGACCATACTGCCGCTGTTAGCNTTATAGGTTAACAGATCGCTGACCCGCTGGTGGTCACTGCCAGTGCAGTCGGTCNATCAAAAGCGCGATTATTCCGCAAGGCTGGTGGGCGTCCGGGATTCACGGTACAGGACATACAGTCCGGCCACAATGATCACGAAACTGCCCAGTAAGGTATTTATCGTAGGCGTATCGTCAAACAGCAGAAAACCCAGGATGCTCACCCAGAGNAGCTTGGTNTAGTTAAATGGTGCGAGCAGCGACGCTTGGGCNAGACGGAAAGAATTCACGAGGCACAGATGGGCTGCAGCACCCAGAATGCCAGTACCGAAGAAAACACCCCAGTGAGTCAGTTGCGGTGTTCGCCAGAAGAATACNACGGCGATTGAACTCCAGATGGCACCAGTAAGTCCTGTGTAAAACAATATGGAGTGCGTGTTTTCGGTCGCGGTCAGCATTCGTGTTGTGATCTGGTACAGGGCGAAACAGACAGCACCGATCAGTGGCATGGCAGAAGCCCACTGCCAGAGGCCGCTGCCAGGTCGAACAATAATACATACACCGATCAACCCCGCAATTACAGCTAGCCAGCGATGCGTGCTTATCCGTTCGCCTAATAGTGGTATCGCGAGGCCAGTAATAAACAATGGTGCCATGAAACCAATCGCAGTCGCTTCTGCCAGCGGNAAAAATGTCAGTCCAACAAATAGGGACATGATCGAGCCCGCCAGGAAACCACCTCGCATCCACTGAAGNATTGGCCGGCTTGTCTTAAAAAGTGTAGACAAAGACTCTTGCNGGAAAATGAAATACAAGGATAGTGTCGCAAATATCCCAATAAAGTAGCCCCAAACCAGTTGGACCGCGTGCAGTTCATCGGTGAATGCTTTACACGTTGCATCCACAATCGAGATGAACCCAATGGAAACCGTTAGGAGAAGAACTGCNACATTCGGGCGTGATGTGGTTGTGTTGTGCACGTCAGGTTCGCGATAGTGCGTTTTGTTTCAGGGGAACGTGCCGGGTCAACGTAGCACCCCACAATTGGTTACACGGACTGCGTCAATCCGACGCGGCGTCCATTCCAAGAATAGAGCCACCAGGATCGGTTGCAGACTCACGAACGGNCCAACGTCCGGATTTAACCTGAATCAGAAACTGATCGACNGTGTTATTAAAAGNATCNGGTTCCTCNAGGTTAATNGTGTGGCCNGAATTTGCNAGCATCACTAGCGCTGAACTNCGAATCAACCNTTTCATAAAAATNCCAGGAACNAGACANGGNTCGTCTTCATCGCCTGTAAGGATCAGTGTCGGCACANGAAGTTCGCTNANNTNTTGTTCNAGATCGAACAGGGANGGCCGCTGAGCTTGTACNCCCCGCATCGTNAGNACNGAACCCTNGGCTGAATGNTCAGCCAACTGAGATCGGAATTCGGCCCACCCGCGNGGGTCTTTGTTCATAAACTGAACTCGGGTCGGCCCTTCAGAATAGTGTTTTGCAAACTCATCACTGGAACTTTGTTCTATGAACGAGGCGCTTGTTTCAGCTTCTACTTTGAACTGATCTTGTTTTTCTTTCTCCGCACCGTAACCGCAGCCCGCCACGACTAGTGACAAAGCGCGATCCGGATGGTGGAGCCCAAAGTGTAGGGCTGCGAACCCGCCCATGGAAAGACCACAGATATGTGCTTTGGTAACACCACAGTGGTCGATCACAGACAAAATATCGAGCCGTGCGCGGTCTTGGGAGTACAGACCGCCGTCGTCTGGTACATCGGAAGGAGGATAACCCCGTGCATTAAATACAATGCAATGGTATCGGCGGCTGAAAAATCTAATCTGTGGCTCCCAGCTGCGATAATCTCCTGCGAATTCGTGGACAAAAACCACAGTGTCGCCTTCTCCTGACTGCTCGTAGTAGAGCTTGATTCCATCATCTGTCGTCGCGTAGGGCATAAAGTGCTTCCTTTGTGGTGTCACCCACAATCAAGTGGTCGTTAAAAGGCTTACAGGCTATTTAGAACGTCGTTCAAGTGCTTCATAGTCTATTTCGGGCCCATGTAATACCTGGATCGCCTGTGCATTACGAGCTTTAATCAGAAGGGTCAGAGCCTCATTAAAAGGTGTGCTCACACCGAGTGCGCGACCTTCGCGAGCGACAGCACCATTTAGAGCGTCGATCTCGGTGGGTAGGCCAGCAGCCATATGTTGGAGCATGGAAGGGCGGTTGAAGAGACGGCCAGTAAAACCTTCAACGGTTGCCCTGGGATCCTGGCCGATAAGTGAAACCCCCCGGGCGTCGACAACTTGCAGTACTTCGTCAAGGATTCGCTGCTGAAACTTCCGCGCGGCTGAGTGGGCGCCAATCTCCCCGGTTCGAAGCCCAGTGATTGCACTGATCGGGTTAACGGCGCAGTTGAGTACGAATTTGCTCCAGATTACGCCAACGATGTCGTCGGCGATCTCGACATCAAAATCTGCAGTCCCTAGCATTTTGTGTAGCCCATCTATTCGGTTACTCGGCGCCTTATTGATCTCGCCAATCCAGGTTTTACCGGCGTTGGTATGAAATGCGTGTCCGGGAGAGGGCGATGCCGCGCTGTGGTAGCTGATACCTCCAGCCACTCGGTCTGCTCCTAACGCTTCCTGTAGTTTCTCAACATTGCCGATACCGTTTTGGAAGGTGATACACCATCCACCGATGTCATCGAGTACGTTTTTGGCATGAACAGCCGCCCCCGAAGTATTGTTGGTATCGGTATGAACGAAAACAATATCCGCCGGTGCAAAGTCGCTGGATTGTGTCGAAGCGACTGCCGGGATCCAGTGCTCGCCGTCGACGCCTGTTAAATGGAGGCCTTGGTTATTGATGTTATCGACTACGGACTGGCGGTTGTCTACAAAAACGACTTCTTCACCGGCCATAATGAGACGAGCGCCATAAAGCCCGCCCATCGCACCCGAACCCACGATGCAGATTTTCATGTGTCAGAGATTCTCCTGCTTTTTTTGCCTGTGTATCTAAATAGGCCTGTTGCGTCGTCATTCGGGGACGATGTAACGAAATTGTCCCACAGTTGGACGACGGTGCGACTGATATCACCAGTTATTCCGGCTTCATCACAGCCTTCAAGGTAAAGAGAGATATCTTTGAGCAGTAGTGAATTACTAAATCCAGCATTAAAACGATTGGTAACGACCTGATGGGGTATTTTGTCCAGAGTTGCGGTATTCATGCCAGTAGAGACATTAATAACGTCACACATTTTCTGCAGGTCCAGGCCCTGTGTTTGTCCAAAATGTAGTGCTTCACAGGATGCTGCAAGCGCGGTCGCAGACAGGAAGTTATTCAGAACCTTGAGTGTCTGGGCCTGACCGGGTTGGGGGCCAATNAGGAATTGATTGGCACTGAAGCACTCGAGAATTGGTAATACCTCGTTGTATAGNTTCTTCGGTCCAGCGCACATGACAGCCAGTGTGCCAGCAACGGCACCNCGAACACCACCGGATACCGGGCTATCTAGGTATCTGAGTTTAGAGNTGCGAGCCAATTTNTCGANGGCCTGGCTTGCTTTGGCACCGATAGTCGACGTATCCACGACGGTAATTGACCGGTTNGCACAGCCGTTCAGCAGTTGTTCGATGATGCTCTGGACAGTATGACCATCTGGCAGGCTGAGCAGTAGCACGGAGGTTCGTTCGATCAAAGCCTCCAGACTATTGACGTATAACAGATGGTCTGTGGGNTGCCACCGTGCCTGATCTATCTCACGCCCCGCAATAGCGTAGCCCGCCTTTATCAGGTTCTGCGCTATCGGATAGCCCATATTACCCAGTCCAACAATGCCAATGGTTTCGCGTGGATTCATAAATTAACTGTCCTGTTGGTCAATCCGGCATCTCAAGGGCTTTCCAGGGCTAAGCGGGCTGTATTTCCCCNGNNGTATTCCTGGTGTGTAGAGTCACTGTAGACTTATGCTTTAGATGCCCGCGTCCAGACAACGGCGTTTCGGTTAGACAGACAACAATAGCTCATCCTGGAGGAAATATCATGGCTGATCCTGAGTCGTATGAAGTGTTTGCATTGTGTTATGCAGTGCGCACCAATCGAAAACACCATGAGAACTTTATCGGCAGTACCTGGACNGACCCTATGCACGACCAGGAAGAGCCGATTGCCTATTACGTATGGGTTCTCAAAAATGCCAACAGGACCGTGCTCGTAGATACCGGCTTTGATAAAGCTGAGTGGAGTCGACGGACTGAGAGTTCCGGCGGCATCTGGCAGTGTGAATACGATCAGTCACCTGCGAAAGGGCTGGCTGGTATGGGCGTTGATACACGGTTGGTTCAGGATGTCATCGTGACACATTTGCATTACGATCATGCGGGTTCACTCAATGATTTTCCGGNCGCGCGATTTCACCTGCAGGAACTTGAGATGCAGTATGCGACCGGCCCACATATGGGACATGGCTATTTTGCCGGTGCCTACACGGTGGATCATGTGCTCGATATGGTGCGGAACGTGTACAAAGGGCGGGTNGTTTTTCACTCAGGAGACAGCGAGATAGCACCGGGTATCAGTGTTCATCATGTGGGTGGNCANACCATGGGCATGCAGTGCGTAAAGGTTATGACAGCGCGCGGTTCGGTGGTTCTGGCCAGCGATGCCAGTCATTTTTATGCTAATTTCGAAGACAACGCNCCCTTTCCGATCGTTTATAACGTCGCGGACATGCTAAAAGGGTTCGACACGCTTCGGAAGCTTGCCAGCACAGACGATCACATCGTGCCNGGTCATGATCCTTTGGTAATGGTGCGCTATCCCGGTGCTAAAAACCCTGGCATAGGTCAGATCGTAAGGCTGGATCAAAGCCCCAGGAGTCTTTGAAGTTTTGGGCAGGACTAACTATCTATAACGTTGGGTGCTAGCTATGAATGAGGAAAATTTTCCGGAAATCTCGCAATGGTCGAGCGATTTTCAGAGCGGGAAGGTGACACCCCGTGATGCGCTTGAACTTTGCCTCACTCGAATCGATCGGTTTGACGCCAAATTGGGAGCGTTTGAGGTTGTCTATGAACANGAGGCGCGCCAGGCGGCCGACGCCGCGACAAACGCATTTAACAGTGGTCATCGTATCGGTCCTTTCCATGGTATCCCTTTTGCGCTCAAAGACATCATTGACCTGGAAGGGCGGATCACGACTGGCGGCTCTAAAGTGTTTGAGGATCGAATCTCGCCGGCCACGGCAACGGTTGCAAAACGTCTGATTGCAGCTGGAGGCATTCTCGTTGGTAAAACGAAAACGGTCGAGGTTGCTATGGGCGGCTGGGGTACTAATCAGCAGATGGGCACGCCTTGGAATCCCTGGGACCTTAAAACCCACCGGACACCCGGTGGTTCATCAAGTGGTTCCGCCGTGGCAGTGGCGTCGGGAATGGTGAGCTGTGCAGTCGGAACGGATACCGGTGGTTCGGTACGCGGACCTTCAGCCTGGTGTGGCATCGTGGGTCTTAAGACAACCGAAGGGCAGATTCCAACTGATGGAATCATACCGCTGTCGCATACCTTGGATACAGCAGGACCAATGGCACGTAGTCTGTCAGATACGGCATTGATGTACGAGGTGATGTGCGGACGACACCCGGTGGATATTGATCGAGACAGGTCCCAATGTCAGGGTCTATATAGCGGGATGTCGCTGGGAGTGGCGGGTCTTCGTTTAGGGGTGTTGAACGATCTCGAACGAGCACACGTCGCCAGCGATATTTTGGGTCTTTACGATAAAGCCTGCGAGGCGCTCGCGCAGTTGGGGGCGGAGCTCGTGACCTTCAACGGCCCAATGGGTTTTGATGANATGAAAGATGCTACCGGGGTGATTATCTTTTCTGAAGGGTATTTTCACCACGGTGACATGTACGAGCAACAAGGTGCCCAGATCGATACCGACGTAGGACCTAGAATCTTGTCTGGACGTGCCTTTTCGGCTCGGGACTATGTTGCTGCACTGCAACAGAGGCGGCAAGACCAGCAACAGTTCTTGCAGAGTTTGACGGGTCTATCAGCACTACTGACCCCAACAATGACNACGCCACCNATACCCTTGGACGAGGTCGACCAAGGCTCTACGCCGGGTTACTTCACCCGCGCTGGCAACTACCTCGGGTTATGTGGTTTATCGGTGCCCATGGGCCTCACTGGCGATGGCTTGCCGGGCGGACTACAGATCCTGGGTCGGGGGAGTGAGGAGGGGATGACGTTACGGATTGGTGCAGCTTTTGAACAGAAAGCGGGGCCCTTCCTGCACCCACAGTTCGATAGATAGATTATTGATGCTGCCCCGTTGGGTTTGGTTATCGCACTATATTGTGGCGAGCGCGTTAATCCGATCCTGGCCTACACCGACTGATAATCCTGACTCCACGAACAGTCGCCAGCTTTCTTCATCTACCGGTATCCCNGACTGACGTCTCGTTTCATTGCTCGTGCGTTCCGGATCACCAGGTACNAGCACAGGTTCTTCGTCTACTAAAGGCGGTGAGGCCTTGATGTGGGCGATTGTTGCGTCGGTTTCCGCGTGAATAAACTCTTGGTCGATAAGGTATTCAGGGTTGATGATCACCGAGAACATATTGTTGAGGATCGTGTCGCTACCGTGTTCCGTTTCGGGGCGGCAGGTTCCGCCTCCGCTGAAGACGCCCGCAAGCAGTTCATTGATGAAGGCAAGCCCATAGCCCTTGTAGGTTCCGAAGGTCTGAATCGCGCCAGGGGGTGAATCAAACATGGCCTGAGGGTCGTTTGTGGGTTGCCCTTTGCCGTCGATCAGGATGCCATCCGGCAATGACTCACCTTTATTTCTTGCGACCCGGATCTTGCCGTGAGCAATTACACTGGTCGCCATATCCAGCACAGTCGGTGGGTTGGTGGTCGTCGCAGGCAGTGTGCAGCAGTAGGGGTTGGTGGCAAACCGAGCATCCGACCCACGATAGGGCGCAACCAATCCGGGATGACCGACGACATTGACATGATGCATCGATAAAAAACCAGCANCTGCACAGCGTTCGCCCCAGGCGCCGATGCGGCCCAGGTGAAAGGATCGACGTATGGTCATCACGCAGACCCCATGTTCTCGAACTCTATCGATAGCGATATCCATAGCTTCTTTCCCGATGACCTGTCCGTAGCCGGCGCCCCCGTCTACAGTCAGCAAGGGGCCATTATCGATGGCGATCTTCGCGTGCTGATTAGGAATGAGTTCACCGGTTTGCACAGAGGCGACATAACGGGGAAGCATGCCAATACCGTGACTGTCATGCCCCGCGAGATTTGCCTCGACTAGATTGTCCGATACCAGTTGAGGTTCATCGCCCGTGCTGCCGGCAGCAGCCACTATTTCTTTCACCAGTGTTCGTAAGTTTTCATGGCTGATGATCATGAACAAAAACTCCTGTGGTTCGTCGAGAAGAATGATTAGGATGGCAGTTCAATAGCTACTTGGACACAAAGCCGCCATCTACTGGTAGGGCGACGCCAGTAATATAAGATGCCTCATCCGATAGCAGAAACAATGCCGCATTGGCAATTTCTTCGGGCTGTGCTTCGCGCCCCAATGGTGTCAGGGTTCTCATCATCGCAAGGTTGGCTTCTCGATCGGTTTCCTGGTCAGGACGTGCCATAAAGATATTCAGCATTGGTGTGTCGACGACACCGGGGCAGACACTGTTTACACGGATGTTATCCGCTGCCAGTCTGCCTGCGAGTGAGGCCATCATGCCATTTACGCCCCATTTAGCGGCAGAATAGACGGGACTGAAAGGGGATCCAATCAAACCGGCAATTGATGCAGTGAATAGAATGCTGCCGCCACCCCGGTGGCGCAGATGCGGAATCGCCCGTCCGCTGGTCATAAACACCGAGCGTACGTTCAGATCCATTGCGATTTCATAATCATCCGGATCAATTTCTTCTACCGCCGATGGGCCGGGATGCCCAACATGGTTCCACAACAAATCCAACCCACCAAAGGCATCAATTGTGTCATCGACAATACGGTGGCATTCATTATCTTTGGTCAGGTCNGCTTTAATAGCCACGGCGTCGCCGCCGGCATCAGTTATTTCTTTAACCACCGCATCCAATGCCGCCTGGTCGATATCTACCGCGGCTACCTGGGCACCTTCTGCCGCAAAACGGATCACACCAGCACGTCCCATACCGGACGCAGCAGCGGTTACCAGCGCAATCTTGTTCTCCAATCGCATAACAGTTTCTCCTTCACTAAGAATCGAATTATAGGGTTGCCAGAAACTTTCTTACTTTGAGCGTACAACAATTGGTGTCTTTTGGGGAAGTTGGGTTACTGTCGCATAGTTTCTGCGGCTATGCATGCGATGATCACCACAAACTGTTTCGATTCATGCCAAGGAAGGCCTAATTCCAATTATTCTGGAGACCCGCCAGCACTGAAATTTGTGAGAGGCCTGAGGTTGTAAAGTGATTTGATGACATCAATGGGGCAGCTATTATTTGTTGTAGTTGGAACTGGGAGGCGTCCCACTGTCGAGTTCGATCGGTAGAGACAAAATCAGGAAACTCCATGATTTTCCATGACTATCAAGATTCAGTGATTCGTTGACTCCGCCCCCTAGGGCCTCATCCATGACCAGGTTTATGCCATGAAGGTGCGGTAGGGCGTAGCGGCGAATCTCTCCTAGCAGTAAGTGTCCAAAATGTAATTTCACGTGCTCGGCCGTGACTTGGGCCAGAATGAGTGGGAAGTCTTCNGGCTTATAGGCAAATACCGAGACATTGGAGCGGTTTCCCTTGTCGCCAGCCCGGGCATGGGCAATCTGCCTGAGTTCGATCACCCGAGTCATACAGATAGGATCTCTATTTTGGGCGTCACCTGGTCACGCTTTACAAAGGTTGAATAAGTCAGGACGCTGGGCTCGATACGACCTCTGTAGCCCGCACCTCCGGCTGGCCCACAGCACAGCAATGACTCGACTTCCCACAGTAGAGCCTGAGCCGCGTCGTGTTTGTTGGTACGCAGTGCAGTGCGAAGGCGNACGTCCTGAACATTNGGGGTGAATTCAGTTTCNAGCTGGTGAAGGGCGTTCAGTCCAATCAAGTCGGTACGACACGACGTTTGGATGCCATGGACCTTGTTGATTCGGTCTTTGACAATGGTACTAGCCAGGGCAGCACGGTCGACTGCACCTGGCCCTGCGTAAGACACTTCAGCCTCTGCNAGATAGCCGCCGTCGAAGGCTACGGTAACCTTCAGTTGATCCGGCCGAGCTGCGCCACCGGCATTAGAAACCTGCACGCGATCGGCACCAACTTCAGCAACATTAACTCTGGAGAAATCAGCNGTGACATCAGGGGTCAGGTAGGCGTTTGGGTTGTGTACCTCGTACAGCAGCTGTTCCTTGACAGTTTGGGTATTGACCATCCCGCCCGTGTCTNTCAACTTGGTGATCACAGCGGTGCCGTCGGCNCAAACTTCTGCAATTGGGAAGCCCACATAAGCCAGGTTAGGGACCGATTTATATCCTGGGTCGGCAAAATAGCCGCCGGTGACCTGGGCTGCACATTCCATTAAGTGTCCAACCAGGGTGCCAGCGCCGAGCTGAGTCCAGTTGTCTGCTGCCCAGTTGAAGTGATGCTGGATAGGCGCAAGAAACAACGAGGGATCAGCCACTCGGCCAGTGATGATGACGTGTGCATCATCTTCTAATGCCGGAATAATCGCATCGGCACCCAGGTAGGCATTCGCCCCAAGAATCGATCGCCCAGTTTCGGCAACTGTACACGATGGTTCGTGCAACGGACTTTCGTCATGAATCAGTGTGCGTACGTCGTCGCCAGTCACAGCAGCTATGCGAAGTCCATTTAGCCCCAGTTCGTGTGCGATTCTGACAGCCAGTTGTGCCGCAGCGTCCGGATTGGCGACNCCCATGTTGGTGATCANTCGGGTGCCNTGTGCGTGGCACAGAGGGAGGAGGGCTCGGAGCCGGGTTTCAAGTAAGGCGTTGTAGCCGAGGTTGGGATCAGCCGCACGGTCTCGATGTCCGAAAGCCAGGGTTCTTTCGCCCACGCATTCAAATATGATCGTGTTCAGCTGGCCCCGTTTTACCAGATCAATGGCCGGATCCAGTCGATCGGATGAAAATCCGGCTCCGGTGCCGATTCGATAGGTTTCTTTTTGGGACATCGTGCAGCCTGGCCTAGTTTTGTGGATTTCTCAGGTTACCTCAATTTCAGCCAAGCTGTCCGAGTGCAGAAAGTAGACGAGCACGAGACCAGCCACCGCAAGCCCGGCCAAACAGATAAAAACTGGTTGATAAGAGCCCAACGTGTCGAAAACATGACCCGCGATGAGCGGGCTCAAAGCNCCACCAATCGTCCCAGGAAACAAGACGATCGCAAAAATCACGCCATGTGACCGGGTGCCAAAAAACTCCGCGATCGTGGGGGATATGAGTGTGAAGAATGCACCATGAGTAAATCCATATACCGGAGCAAACAAAAATAGAATCCATGGTTCGCGGATAAATATCAGCCAGATCAGGCTCGCACTAAGAAGCGAGTAAGCAATGATCAACGTGCGCTTCCCACCCAATCGATCAGCGGCTCCACCCAGAATGATTCGTCCGAGGATGCTCGCCGCACCGATGGTTGAGAGTACTTTTGCTGCTTGAACTGTCCCGAAACCAAGATCTCGAGCGTGAGGNGCCACATGAATCATCACCACCATTAAGCACGAAAAGATCAAAAATTGCCCAAAGCACAGAATCCAGAAATTGCGTGTTTTTGTTGCTAGTTTGAGCGTCAGTCCNAATTCAGTTTGAGGTGCTGGTGTCGAGTCTCCCCGTGATGGCGCTGGTGTCGATGGTGGGTTACGTGTCAAAAATTGGGCGAGAAANATCAAAATCAGAGTAGAAGCGGCACCAACAACAAGACAAGCGATTCGCCAGTTCCAAACCGAAAGTAGGGTGGTCACTAGTATGGGAACCACGAACGTTCCCGCACCTGCCCCAGCTTTGACAATTCCGGACATCAGGCTCCTTTTGGCAGTGAACCAGCGGGCAATAGTCGACAACGTCAATATATCGTGTGTGCTGAAGCCAACTGCTACGAGCACACCGTAAAAGAAATAGAGCTGCCAGGGTGCCTGTATGAGAGACATCAGTGCGTAGCCGGCACCATGGATCAGTGCGCCGGCAATCATTATCCTTCGAGGACCGAAAAGATCATTCAGTTTCCCCATAGCTATGCCGATAAATCCGGTCCCAAGGAGAAATACAGAGAACGCGCCCGAAATNAACGCGCGGGACCAACCGAAGGTTTCCTCGAATTCAAGAAACAATATCCCAAACATAAACAACAGCCCCACATAAACAGCCTGAACCAGAAAGCCTGTGCCGACAATTAAGAACTGTTGGTTGCGATGGCTATTCACGAACTTAACTTGCGAGTAGGACTTTGTTTGAGAGTAATATTTTGACTCATATCAAAACATCGCACTGGCCCGATCAGAAGACCAACCGAGACGAAATCTCTGTTTAAGCGGTACCTTAAATCAGGCTGAGACCCATCAGTGCGTTGCGAATGAGAACTTGCTGGGGTTCGCCAGGCATAGACATTGGCTGACGAGGTAGCCCTGCGGGAATACCCTGAAGAATTTGCGAATACTTGGTCGTAGCCGGTAGATTGTCGCCAACGATTGCATTCCACAACACCAGCAGCTTTTCGTGCAGGTCCAATGCTGTTGCATGATCTCCGGCTTTGACTGCGTTCCAGAGNTGGACGCTTGGACGAGGTGCNGCCGAAAGAATAGCTGCAATAGATCCCTGGGCGCCCAAGCAGTAACTGGCATACAGCAGTCCGTCTACTGCACTGAAAATCAAGTCGTCTGGATCGGCTGAAATCATGAGATCGGCAAAAAGCTTCATATCGCCAGCACTTTGTTTTACGCCAATAACACCCGGAACCTCACGCATGACCCTGCACAGCAATTCGGGNGAAAGGTAATTCCATGGGATGACGTTATAGATGATGATCGGCATTCCCGTCTCGTTGCTCAACGTTCTGAAATGCTCGACGGTGTCATCGTCGTCTGGCTTGAATACGTAGTGCACTGGCGTGACCTGTAATGCGGCCACGCCTAAATCCTGGATCATCTGNCCGCGCCGCACGGATTCCCGCGTCGAATCAGTGATAATGCCGGCAATCACGTCGATACGCTCGTCAGTGGCCTCCAACGCGACATTAATGAGGGTCCTGAATTCGTCAGCCTCGAGGGTATGACCTTCCCCCGTACTGCCGCCAACAGCGATCCCGCTTACGCCGCAGTCAACCAGCCAGTCAATCTGTGTTTTAACCGATTTGTACTCGATTTCCCCGTGTTCGTCGAAAGGAGTGGTTACCGGTGGAATGACGCCTGAGAGATCTATTTTTGTCATTAGTATTGTCCGTTAATGTTGTTCNGCTGACTGATAGCGCTGGTTACCAGCGCAGGCGAAAATCGTTTTGTCCGGTCTGATCCGTTCCACGCATCAAGAAGAGCGTTCGCTCATGATGAGCTTTAAAGCCCATCTTTTCAGATTGTGACACCGCAAGCTCTCTATCAAAGACAGACGTCAAAGGCATGTAGCGCAATGTCATNCCACGCCGTGGATATGCAGATGTATTNGCNTCTGAACCATGAACCAGTCGAACATCGTGCAGTGAAATTTGCCCGGCCTCCAGGGCCAGGTTGACGTTCTTCGATTCGTCGAATTCTGAGCTGAGGAGTTCTTGGTTCAGTGTCAAATTCGTATTTGGATTCGTCTCGTGTTTCAGCAACGCCTCTTGCTTATGTGAGCCCGGGATGAGTTTCAGGCAGCCATTGTCCGGGGTAGCATCATCAATCGCGATCCAGACGGTGCAGGTGGCAATAGGCCGAATAGGCCAGTACTCGCCATCCTGATGCCAGGGCGTAGCTCTACCGTTGACTGCCGGTTTGGCAAAAAAGCTGGAATTCCACAGCGCAAAGTGATTGCCAAGTACTTGCNCCACCATATCCAGAATCTCCGGGATGCGAGCGTAGTTCAGGAAGGCCAGATCGTACGCCAGCACACTGGGACAGTAGTCCCTGAATTCGGGTAGTTGTGAGATAAGTCGTTCATGGTGTCCTTTGATTGTGCCCAGCGTATCTTCGTCGAGGCGAAAATCAGGAATTACAAAACCCTGCGTATCGTAGTGATCAAGTTGCGTAGTACTGAGCATAGATCTACCCCTTGAGTGCAGTGTAGGCTGCGCGACCTAAGTAAGAATCGTAGGGCGGTTTAGCATGTATTTACAGAATGGCACCNACCATCCAGGGAACAAATTCTTCTTCGCCCATGCCCATCATCTCGGATTTGGACTGTTCACCGGATGCACAGGCAATGATCTTCTCAAAAATCTCCTGTCCCTTTTCNTCAACGCTCGACGTACCATCGATGATGTCACCGCAGTTGATGTCCATGTCATTTTCCATCCGCAGATACATCGGCGTGTTGGTGGCTAGTTTCAGACTCGGTACAGGTTTGCCCCCGAACACCGAACCTCGACCGGTTGTAAAGCAGGTAATGTTGGCACCACCTGCCACCATACCGGTGATCGAAGCGGGGTCGTAACCTGGCGTATCCATAAAGACAAAACCTTTTTCGGTGATTGGTTCCGCATATTCATAGACATCAATCAAATTGGTCGTACCGCCCTTGGCGACAGCGCCAAGGGATTTTTCGAGAATTGTGGTCAGACCGCCTGCTTTGTTGCCGGGTGCGGGGTTGTTGTTCATTTCGGCATGGTTGGCCTGGGTGTAGTCTTCCCACCAGCGGATTCGGTCCACCAGTTTCTGGCCGACTGCGGAGTTGACTGCTCGCCGAGTGAGTAGGTGTTCAGCGCCATAGACTTCTGGTGTCTCTCCCAGGCAGGCGGTACCCCCATTCAGGACGAGGAGGTCGGCTGCTGAACCCAGTGCCGGATTTGCAGAGATNCCCGAGTAACCGTCTGAGCCACCGCATTCCAGTGCCAGAATCAGGTCACTAGCAGGGCGTGTCTCCCGTTTAATCTGGTTCGCGTCGCTGAGCAGTTCGCAGATNAGGCCCTTCCCGCGATCGGCTGCAGCAGCGCTGCCACCTGAATCCTGGATTGTAAAGGCGTGCAGTTTGTCGCTCGGATTGAGTTGCTCAGCTTCCATCAAGGCGCCGATCTGGTTCGCCTCGCAGCCCAGGCCAATAATGACAACGGCAAAAAAATTAGGGTGTCGGGAGTATCCTGACAGTGTCCGTTGTATGTAGTTCAGGCCGATACCGGCACAGCCGCCACAGCCATGATCATGTGTTAGGGCGACGACTCCATCGACATTAGGAAACTCGGCCATCACGTCTTCTTGAAACTGTTTGGTGACATGTCGNGCAACACTGGCAGAGCAATTGACACTGGTCAGAACGCCGATGTAGTTGCGGGTGCCAACACGACCATCAGAACGGACAATGCCCTCAAAAGTTGCGGCGCGTTCGGCTGGTACGAAATCGAGACTTCTCACAGACTCGCTGAACCGGTAGTCGCGGTCGAAATTATCCATAGTTAAGTTATGAGTATGAACATGCTGACCCGGGTGAATATNAGCCTCCGCCACACCAATGATCTGATCATACTTGCGTATCGTGTCGCCTTTTGCGATGGCCTGGGTTGCCACTTTATGTCCCGGGTCTATCGGATCGAGCGTTGTCAGTGCTTCTTCCTCAACTCGGGTATCTGCGCGCAGTGCAGCGCGGGCAACCACAACATTATCAGCTGGGCTCAGTCGTATAGTTTGAGTCATGGTTCCACTCATTGGATTTGCATCCTTGGCTTTTAACCTTTTCCAACGCTAATATATATCAGAAACCATTGTTGTTAGGACTGACTGACAAACCTGAAGTTTTCAAACGACGTTGACGGTATGCTAGACGGACGTGGATATTGCTCGACTGAGCGTTGAAGACCGGTACAACTGATAAAACCGCGAGGGCATGAACGTATGATAGGCGAACCTGTGATGCTTACCGTCAGACAAAACTTCGATCGGCCGAGCAGTGATCAGATCGCTGCGTTTCAAGGGACTTCAACCGGTTTTCTGGTCGACGCACAAAACGGTACCGGAGCCCTGGACTACCGAATTAAGCCGCTCGCGACCGATATGGCGTTTGCTGGTTGTGTTATTACGGTGCACGTTGAACCGAGGGACATGCTGGCAGTTCAGCCGGGCATAGCGTTGGCACAGCCTGGTGATGTGGTTTTAATTGAAACAGGTGGTTATGACGATGCTGCTGTGATCGGCGACAACGTTGCCATCATGGCAAAAAATAAAGGGATCCGTGCCATTGTTACCGATGGGCTGGTTCGGGATGTGGAAGGCATATTGGCGGCAGGTATACCGGTATTTTGTGCGGGTGTGTCCCCAAACTCACCGTATTCTTGGGGTCCAGGTTCAGTTGGTCTACCGGTGGCTATCAAAGGTGTACCNATCGGGTCGGGTGACATTTTGGTNGGAGACCGTGATGGTGTTGTCGTCGTACCAGGACCCACCGTGGATGCAGTGATTGAGTCACTGGCGATCGTCACCGATCTAGAGGCGAAATTTGAAAAGAAAGTGAACGACGGAGCTACCGCGGCAGACTGGGTACAGGAGTTGCTCGATTCAGATAAGACCCGCTACGTCGACTGAGCCCCAAAGTGAATTCGGTAGTGCTCAAGCTTCTGCTGGAATGTTGGTTCAGCAGCGACACTGGGATCTGCAAGCGCCTTAGGGACCTGTCCGTTTTTTACGGCAAATACATGTTCTAGGTCCTGCGCGCCTATGCCGGCAAAGCACTGGTCTGTCCAGCATAGAGCATGAGGCGAAAGAATGACATTATCGAGCTGTAACAGCGGATCATCGAATTCTGGTGGCTCTGGATCAAAGACGTCCAACCCGGCGCCAGCAATTACGCCTTGTGTCAANGCNGTTACNAGAGCTGTTTGGTCGANAACGGGNCCACGTGATGTATTGATCAGGTACGCAGTAGGTTTCATCGATTTGAGCCTGGCAGAGTTGACCAGGTGGCGGGTCTCTTCGCTGAGTGGCACGTTAATAGTCAAAATATCACTCTCACGAAAGATGGTCTCCAGGTCTTTGAGCTCAACGTTGACCGACTTGGCGATCGTCGGATCGATATAGGGGTCGTGAGCGATAAAGTTCATGTCGAGCGGTGCGCAGAGTCGAAATACTTCAGTACCAATGTTACCGAGCCCGATCGAGCCCAGTGTCTTACCCACCAGGCCTGTTCCCATGTGCTGAGCTCTTTCAGCAAAC
>PCBE01000024.1 GCA_002731295.1 Acidiferrobacteraceae bacterium
CTTAAAGGCTTCAGTGGTGATACAGAATGCTTCAGGTACGGGCGCGTCCCAGCGCCGAAGCCAATCCACGTGAACCATTTTGGGCCCCACTAGCGCCGGGTCTGTTGCCTCGATTACGCCAAGCACGACAGTGACGGGCGGTGCGTGAGGCGTATCCGATGCGTCAGTCATACGCTTGTCATCGACATCGCGCTTAGGAGGCCCAGCATTTACTGATGCTGGTCGAGAGTTTGAACCAGGTCATCCAGCAGTTGTTGAAGATGCTCCAGGCGCTCCTTGCCGAACCATTGGGCGATGTCGCTGTAGCGTGTATCCGACCAGATGGCCGCCTCGGCAACCATTGCCTGGGCAGTAGATGTGGACGACACCATCGTTTTCCTGAGGTCATCTTTATTGGCGTGGCGGCGAATGAGGTTGCGCGCCTCAAGGGACTGCATGATTCTTGACAGGCTCGGCATGCTGATAAAAATTGCCTGTGACAGTTCGCCAGCTGTCATCGCGTTTGCAGACGTCACCATGCGCAGTACTCGCCATTGCTGTTCGGTGACGTTGTATTTTCGGAAGATCGGCTGAAACTGGCTGACAGCTGCGTGCCGTGCCCGCAGCAACCTGATGGGCAGCGTGTGGGAGAAGTCGTTCAGGCCGTGAGAGGATGTTCCTTTATCGGGAACGGGCGGCAGCGGACACTTGGAGTCGCTGTTATTCATCGACAACCGTGTTACGCAGTAGTCCTATACCGGGCACCTCGACTGTGACCTCATCGCCGGGTACAAGAAAACGGGGGGGATCGAATCGAGCACCTGCACCCGTCGGGGTGCCGGTTGAAATGATATCGCCAGTTTGAAGGCCGGTGAATGTCGAGAGATAGCTGATCAAGTACGAGAAGGAAAACAGCAGATTGGCGGTTGTGTCATGCTGGCGCTGTTCACCATTGACCCGGGTGGTCACGGTCAAATTGTCGTAGCTGTCGAATTCATCTGCGGTCACTAGCCAGGGCCCTACAGCACCGGATCGGTCGAAATTCTTGCCCTGGGTCACGTTGAATTTGCCGTGCCGCATCCAATCCCGGACGCTGCCTTCCTGCAGGATGGTCAGCCCAGCAATGTGTGTTTCAGCATTTTCCTGGGTAATGCGTCGTCCAGGTTTGCCGATGACGATCGCGATCTCACCCTCGTAGTCGAACTGCTCGGATTCCGGTGGTCGTACAATCGATTGCAGGTGCCCTACCAATGAGCCGGGCGTGCGCATGAATACACTGGGGTAGGGGGGCAGGCTCGTGTCGTCGTATTCTTCATTTCGATTGACGTAATTCACACCGATGCAGATGATTTTTTGCGGGTTAGTGATCGGCGGTGCATAACTGATCTCGTCCAGCGCAAAATCCGGCGCAAGTTCAGCACCCAGCACAGCCAGCTGTTCTGCGCCCGGATCAGTGAGGGCAGAACACAGGTTATCCGGTGTTTCGGACAGTCGGCTGAGATCAATCACACCGCTGTCGGTCACGATGCCATAGGCGCACCGGTTCTCTGTCAAGAAAGAAGTAAGTTTCATGTAGGTCTCAGTCTAGTAGGCCGGCGTTAGTGAGTACTTGATCGAGTCGGGCAGCGAGTTCTGCACTGGCCGCCACCATGGGCAGGCGGTGTTCGTTTTCCGGGATGATTCCCAGGCGCTTCATCATGTACTTCATGGGGATCGGATTGGTGTCGAAGAAAACAGCCTTNTTAATCTCAAGCAATCGCTGGTGNATCTTNCGCCCTTCGTCGAGATCGTTTCGCCACACCGCTTCACACANNTCTGCCAGGGGCTTTGGTCTTAGGTTGCCCACGGCGTTCATCANGCCGNAGGCACCCACTGCCATCATGGGAAAACTGAGNTCCTCAAGNCCNACAAAAATCCTGAAGTCATTTCCNACCCGTGCAAGGCATTCGGACACAAANCCGAGNTCGTTGACGGCATGTTTCATGCCGACAAACTGNGGGGAACGATCTCGCAGTTCAGCGACNGTATCCAGTGNNACGGATACGGCNGTCCTNCCGGGGATGTGGTAGATCATCCACGGNAGTTCATGNGGGGTGGTGACTTCNAGGTAGTATTCGATCAGNCCNCGTTGNGGNGGCCGGATGTAATANGGNGTGACGATCAGCAGCGCATCGACACCGGCNTTAACNGCGTGGGCGGTCAAAGCCTGTGTTTCGGCGAGTGACTGGGAACCGGTGGCCGCGACCACCGGTATTCGTCCTGCCACGGNCTCCATGGCGACGTCAATCAGGCGGTTGCGNTCGTCGACNNTCAGNGTGGACGGTTCAGNGGTGGTTCCATTAACCANAATGCCATGAGATCCCTGTTCGACCTGAAANTCGACCANTCCGGCGTAACCNGCCAGGTCGACCTCACCATTNCGAAAGGGCGTGATCAGGGGGGGTATGGAGCCTTTGAGTTGTTCAACGCCNGCAGACATNCAGATANCTCCGGAAGTCAGTTTTGNATCGGTTGAGCNGGCGGCAGGGGTTTAACCAACTTAATTAACATGTTAAATATTANCATANCACTNATTTCNNCCACTGNNNCCGACNGGCAGGTAGGCTTACGTTATGCCCCATATCTTTATTGANCACTCAGCAAACCTGTCAGCCCGTATTGACCTAGGCGATCTCACGCACACCGTGCACCAGGCCGCGCTGGCAACTGGGGTATTCCCGGAAGGCGGTATCAGGACTCGGCGAGTCCCCCGAGAGGGCTACCTGATTGCGGATGGCCATAGCGACAATGCATTCGTGCATCTGGTNTTGCGAATCGGATCNGGCCGGGATCTGGACACCCGGCAGCGGGCAGCAAATGCGGTGTTTGAGGCTCTGTGTGANTTTCTGGAACCGGACATGGCGTCCCATCCTCTGGGTGTGTCGCTCGAGATNCAGGAGATCGTGCCCGAGACCAGCCATAAGAAGAGCAACCTGCANGNTTATGTCAAACGTCGNCAGGAGGCNNACCATGAGTGACCGTTGTACTGACAANCAGCACAAGGCCGAGCAGTATCTNTCCCGTTTTCANGNAGCGCCACTGGGGCACTTGATTGAAGGGAAANCGGTGGNTGGCNGTCGTGCGCCAGCACTGGAGAACCGCACACCGATCGATGGCACTGTAATCAACAGCGTCGGGATGGGTGGTAAANCAGAGATCGACCTGGCNGTTGAAGCGGCNGCCGGNGCATTCGCGGAGTGGCGAACTGTGTCCGGTGCTGCNAGACGTCAGCTGCTTCACCGCATCGCCGACGCTNTCGAAGCGCGAGCGGAGGAGATTTCTCTGGTCGAGAGCGTCGACACCGGCCAGGCTATTCGTTACATGAGTAAGGCNGCCGTGCGTGGTGCTGANAATTTTCGTTTTTTNGCAGACCGTGCGCCGTCGGCACGNGACGGNCTGCATCTACCGGCAGTTAACCAGCTNAATTACACGGTNCGCGAACCGCTTGGACCNGTCGGGGTCATNACCCCCTGGAACACGCCGTTCATGCTGTCGACCTGGAAAATTGCACCGGCCCTGGCTGCNGGGTGCACNGTGATCCACAAGCCGGCCGAATGGAGNCCGCTGACAGCAACACTGCTGGCNGAGATNGCCCATGANGCGGGGNTGCCNGCNGGTGTCTGGAATCTCGTGAACGGNCTNGGTGAGGTGGCNGGTCGCGCCTTAACCGAGCATCCNGATGTGCGTGCAATTGCNTTTGTNGGNGGNTCTGAAACNGGCCGCCACATCATGTCGCAGGGNNCNCAAACNCTCAAGCGCGTNCATTTTGAACTCGGTGGNAAAAATCCNGTGATTGTGTTCGNCGATGCTGATCTNGATCGCGCACTGGATGCGGTGGTNTTCATGATTTACAGCTTAAATGGTGAACGCTGTACCTCTTCAAGCCGTTTGCTGGTGCAGCAGAGCATCCATGANGAATTCGTCGATGCGCTGGCTAGCCGGGTCGAACAAATCAAAGTCGGGCATCCGCTCGANCCAGCAACTGAACTCGGTCCCTTGATACATCCGGACCACCACAGCAAGGTCTGTGGCTACATGGCGGTAGGCGCAGAAGAAGGNGCCACGGTTCGAGTTGGCGGGGAAGCTCTGGACAAAGCNGGNGGTTGTTATTTTCAGCCCACATTGCTGACGGGTGTCTCCAGTGCGATGCGCGTGGCTCAGGAAGAGATCTTTGGGCCGGTGTTGTCGGTGCTGCCCTTTGACGACGAAGCCGATGCCCTGGCTCAGGCCAATGCGGTGGACTATGGGCTGGCCGGTTACCTGTGGACACGGGATGTCGGCCGTGCCCATCGAGTTGCCGGGCAGATGGATGCCGGCATGATCTGGGTGAATTCNGAAAATGTTCGTCACTTGCCGACACCGTTNGGTGGGATGAAATCCAGCGGCATTGGCCGTGATGGTGGCGATTACAGTTTTGATTTTTACATGGAAACCAAGAACATCAGTGTGGCCACCACGGATCATCGGGTCCCGCGGATGGGCCTTACCGACTGACAGGGAGAAACGTTATGGGTGAACTGGTTCTGGCAGCAAAAATCACTCATGTGCCGTCGATGTATCTCTCGGAACTGCCGGGCCCCCACCAGGGCTGTCGGCAGGCCGCTATCGATGGTCATCGCGAGATCAGTCGGCGGGCGCGTGAACGTGGTGCCGACACCCTGGTGGTGTTTGATGTGCATTGGCTGGTCAATGCCGGCTACCACATTAACTGTGCGCCGCGGTTCAAGGGCATATATACCAGTAATGAGCTCCCGCACTTTATTCAGGACATGGCCTACGAGTGCCCCGGTAATCCAGCGCTGGGCGAACTGATTGCCGAGTGTGCGCGGGAAAAAGGGCTGAATGCCCGCGCCCATCAAATGGAAAGTCTTGGCCTGGAATACGGCACACTGGTTCCGAACCGGTACATGAACGATGACCAGCATTTCAAGGTGATCTCGGTGTCGGCCTGGTGCGACTGGCACGCACTTGAAAATAGCCGTCTGTTTGGTGAAGCGGTGGTCGAAGCGATCGTGCGTAGCGACAGCCGGGTGGCGATCTTTGCCAGCGGTTCGCTGTCTCACCGTTTTCAGGATGATGGCAGTCCGCAGGATTCGATGTTTGACATCAGTCGTGAGTTCTACCGCCAGGTCGACCTCAAAGTACTGGAACTGTGGGCCTCAGGGCGCTTCGACGTATTCACGGAGATGCTGCCCGAATATGCAGAAGCCTGTCAGGGTGAAGGTGGCATGCATGATACCGCCATGCTGCTCGGTGCACTGGGTTGGGATACGTACCGGGGGCCGGTCGACATTGTCACCGATTATTTTCCAAGCTCGGGTACCGGCCAGTGCAACGTGGTTTTCGAGGTACCGGGATTTACTGCTGCTGGAACCACATAACGCCGTGACAACTGTGCTGCCGGTCGGGGTACGAGAACTGACTGTCTCCTGCCGTGTCAGCTGAACCCGCGGCACAGTCTGTCAGTGCCGCAGGCTGGCGTGAGCGGCTGTCGCTACTGAGCGATTCGAATTTTCGAAAGGTCTGGCTGGCTGGCGCGATCTACGGAACGGTCCGCTGGTTGGACATGCTTGCGGTAGGGGTGTTCACCTACGAAGTGACTGAATCCCCCATGCTGGTCGCTGTGATGGTCTTTCTTCGGTTGCTGCCGTTGATCCTGATGGGCAGTATCATCGGTGTGGTCGCCGAACGATTTAATCGTCGTCGACTATTACTGGGAGGACTGGTATTCCTCTCAATTGTCTGTGCCATTTTATTTTTGCTGGCTCTGACCGGCTACATCACACTCTGGCAGGTCGGTGTCGGTGCGGTCGTGAATGGCTTTTTGTTTTCCGCTGACTTTGCGATTCGTCGCATGCTGCTTGGTGAAGTGGCGGGAATGCGGCGCCTGGGCGCGGCCATGGGTCTGGATTCGGCCACTAACAATGCTACTCGTATGGTCGGGCCACTTCTCGGTGGCGTGGTCTATCAGGCCGTTGGGCTGGAAGGCACTTATCTGGTCGGGTTCGTTCTCTCGGCACTGGCCGCACTTCTGATTGCGAGATTGTCGGTCGATTCATCGGCTCCGCCAGTACGAACATCCTCCTTGCTCGCGGATATCATCGAGGGGCTACGTTACATCCGCTCGAATCGTGTTGTGATGGCGGTTCTGGTAATTACCGTGCTGATGAACTTTTTTGCTTTCCCGTTTCTGGGCATGATTCCAGTCATTGGTAAGGATATTTTGCATCTTGAACCGTCTCTGATNGGTGTATTGGCNGCAGCAGANGGGTGNGGTGCGCTGTTCGGGGCGATTGTCGTCNCGNTNTTTGCNCAGTCGGTGTATTACCGGCGGATATNTGTCATCGGCTCCNCAATNGTGCTCGTGGCNGTATTTNTTTTCTCACTGTCCGGNGNNTTTGGGCTGTCCNTGTCNGTNTTGNTGATNGGNGGGCTNGGCCTGGCGGGTTTTGGCACGATGCAGAGCACTNTNATNTTTGTGGAGACNCCAGCATCGATCCGNGGNCGGGTNCTGGGTATCCTGACGATGTGTATCGGCACGATGCCGATCGGCATGCTCGCAGTTGGATTGATTGCGGACTGGATCGGTGCCGCCCGCGCGATTAGCGTGATGACGTTGTGCGGGATGGCGGTATTAACCGCGGTGCTAGTGCACTGGCGTGAGATGCGGTGACACCGAACTCTGCAGGACGGAGTAAAATTCGCTTTCTTTGTTGGTAATCGTCTGTTAATTGGACGTCGGTACCGCTTTTTATTCAAACGATTGAGGTATTTGAGTGACCATAGATTTTGAGCAGGAAGTTGATCATTACGGGGTCAACTCGATCAAGTGGGAGTTCGTGGTCGATGATCGTGTGCTAAAACATTGGGATCTGACCGATCCTGATCTAGGGGACCGATCAGTATTGCCCATGTGGGTTGCAGATATGGATTTCCTGGCGGCACCGCCCATNATTGAAGCGGTGACGCGGCGCGCGCAGCGGGGCCTTTACGGCTATGCGTCCAAGACCGACAGTTACCTGTCGGCAGTGTGTGGCTGGATGGCGCGGCGCAAGGCATGGGCTGTGGATCCGGAGTGGATCCTGATGATGCCGGGTGTGGTTACAGCACTGCATGTGATCGTTCGCCATTTTACCGCGCCGGGCGACAAGGTGTTGATCCAGCGGCCGGTCTACCATCCCTTTACGTTCTCTATCGAGAACAACCAACGCGAGGTCGTATCCAGTACCCTGCATCTAACGGGCGATCGCTATGAGATGGACTTTGACGATCTNGCAGAGAAAGCTGCTGATCCCGCGGTCAAGTTGGCCATTNTATGTAGCCCTCACAATCCGGTCGGGCGGGTCTGGAACCGGGAAGAACTCACCCGTTATGCCCAGATCTGCAGCGAAAACGGCGTGCGGGTCGTCGCTGATGAGCTTCACAGTGATCTGATCATGCCAGGCCGGCAGTTCGTCAGCTACGGTACGCTGGATGAGCGATTTNTAAAAGACGTTTTTGTCTGTACGGCACCCAGTAAGACCTTCAGCCTGGCAGGCCTGCAGACNTCNAATATCATCGTGCCCGATGCAGAGCTTCGAGACGAACTTCGGCTCGAATTGCGGGCGCTGGGTCTTTGGGGCACAAACCCGTTTGGCCTTGTCGGAACTGAGGCGGCCTACAACCATGGTGAGCCCTGGCTGGAGCAGGTGATCGACTACATCTGGAGCAATCTTCAGTACCTGGATAAATTTCTGAAAAGTCACCTGCCATCCATGAAGCTGATCCCGATTGAAGGGACCTATCTGGCCTGGGTGGATTGCCGGGACCTTGGACTGGGTGGAGAAGCTTTGAAAAGCCTTATGATGGATGATGCCCGGGTCTACCTGGATACTGGCCATATATTCGGGCCGGAGGGTGAGGGGTTTGTGCGCATGAATGTGGCCTGTCGTCGCCAAACGCTTGAACAGGCACTGGCCAGAATTGAGCGTGCGGTCAACGATCAGATCGGTGGCTGACGGGTATCGGGGGCTCGATGAAACGAATGATTATCTCCGGTGGCTCGCGGGGACTGGGCGCTGCATTGGTCGATGAGTATCGTCGTGCGGGGTACGAGATCACGGACCTGTCGCGCAGCGGTCGCTCGGGTGACTCCGTCCAGGTGGATCTCGCGCAACCGAAGGCGGCGCAACAGATCCTGGACGATGAGTTTGGACGAATCGCGGCGGATCCCTGTGAGCACGTACTGCTGTTCAACAATGCTGGCGATGTGATGCCCGTCGGTCAGGTTGCCGACAAGGCAGTCGATACTGTACTTGGCAACGTTAACGTGAATTTTGTCGGTGCCATTGTGCTGCTCAGAGCTTTCATGCTGGCTTTTCAAGCTAAGAACTGTCCCAAGGCAATCGTCAACATCTCATCAGGCGCAGCACTCTCGGGCGTTGAGGGCTGGTCGCTGTACTGTGCCGCGAAAGCGGGTATCGAACATTTCATCCGGACGATCGCGCTGGAGCAGGCCAACAATCCTTTCCCGATTAATGCATTCAACATTAGTCCGGGCCTGATCGACACTGGAATGCAGGCGTCGATCCGTTCAGCAGCGCAAACCGATTTTCCCAGAGTTCAGGACTTCGTGGGATTCAAGGCCGAAGGCGCCCTTCGCAGTCCGGCGCTCGTTGCCGGTGCCGTTGTGGCTATTCTGGCGTCGGACCCCGCACCTGGGAGTCGCCACGAGGTAGCAGACTATGTTCCGTAAAGCGCTGATGACGCGCCCATGACTGATCGCAATGGAGATCCATATGATTACAAAAGGAATCAAAGAACTGTGTGCCGAAGCCGAAGCTGTTGTCGAAACGTGGACGGTGGACGAAGCACGCGGCCATCTGGAAGATGAAGACGTTGTGTTTGTGGATATTCGTGATATTCGCGAACTGTGGCGTGAAGGTGCGATTCCGGGCGCAGTTCACGCACCGCGCGGGATGCTCGAATTCTGGGTAGACCCGGAAAGTCCCTATGCCCGGGACGTTTTTCAGTCGGGGAAACGTTTTATGTTTTTCTGCGCGGGTGGGTTGCGATCAGCACTGGCGGCGAAGAGTGTTCAGGAAATGGGTCTTTCTCCGGTCTGTCACATGGCAGGCGGATATTCAGCCTGGAAAAAAATCGACTATCCCACCGAAGCCAAAGAAAAGAAATAGCGCCTGAACTGGTTACTGGCCTCAGGTCGGCTGGCTGCTGCGACCGCGTTCGATCAATTGTTGCCAGCTCGCCTCGTCGATGTTGCTGCCACAGAGAATGGCGGCGGTGCGCTTACCCCTGAGTCGGCCTTTGAGGGGTCCGGCCAGGGCAGCAAGTACAGCTGAGCCGGCGGCTTCCAGTGAGAACTTGAGCCGGTCAAAAGCGACGACCATGCCCCGGCACAGTGCATCGTCATCCAGCAGCACAATCTCATCCACCACCTGCTGACAGACCGCAAAACTCTCGGCGCAGTGAAGCGGAGCGCCCATGCTGTCGGCTATGGTATTGACCTCCACCTTATCGAGGAACCTGCCGCATGACAGGCTTTGGCTCATTCCAGAAGCACCTGCAGGCTCGACGCCGTAGACTGTCAGCGAGGGCTGCAGTGCTTTAAGTGCAGCACCCACGCCGGCAATCAGGCCGCCGCCGCCAATGGCCACCACTGCCGCATCCAGATCAGTTATGGACTCAGCGATTTCCAGGCCGACCGTTCCGGTGCCCTGCATTGTTGCTTGACCATCGAAAGGGTGGATAACGCTGCGACCCTCTGTGGCGGCGATTTCTTCCATGATCGGAAACGCTTGTGTTATGTCGTTCACCAGAATTACTTCGGCGCCGAACGCGCGGCATTTGGCGACGCGAGCCGGATTTGCACCGCGATGCATCACGACCTTGGCCGAGACGCCAAGCGTCTTAGCGGCATACGCAACAGCGATGGCGTGGTTCCCGGCACTGACAGCCGTGACACCTTTTCCCCGTTCCGCATCGTCCCGGGTAAGAATGTTGTTCACAGCACCCCGGGCCTTGAAGCTGCCCGTGCGCTGCAGGAATTCNAGCTTGAGNTGNAGNTCGCCGTCTNAAANNTGTTCNTCCACCCAGNNGTCCTGCCAATGNTACAGTGGGGTNCGGTTGATATACGGCTGAATNCTTTGNGCCGNTGNTCGAATGTCGTCGAGTTGAAGNNNAGTGGTCANTGGNTGAATTATTCCATTTGAATGAGGNNNATNCCNNAAGNNCGCCNGGCGATTGATCGCCATTGGTCAGGGCCGAATCCACCTATCTTANTCGCCNGGGNGGTNTTCGACCAACCATGCTNNTCTTTGTTTCCCNGTTTNTCTTGACAGCTTGANCNACCAGTNNTATATTNATGGTTTGTAATNCAAACCAGTTTGTAACTATGGGGGGTAGGATGACAGACACGAATACCGATGTCCGGCGGGCGATCGCTGATGTTGAACTGCTTAGACGCGTCCTCAACCAGGTCGAGCAGAAGAAGACCGAACACCGGTCTGTAGGGCTTTTCGGCGCCACGCTGAACGCCAACATTCTGCTCCAAGGCGGTGCGTTTTGCATCGCACTGGTGTTTGTCATCATCGAAGTCCTTTCAGGGCGGGGTATATCGGCTTTCATCATGCTGGGGCGGGAAGCTGGCGAGTTCCCGCTGTGGGGNATCGGNCTGATGGCGTGTCTGGTACTGGCAATGATCGTGTCGCTCTACCTTGTACTGTGGCGGGCGGCACAGAACAGCGGCGAAGAATTCAACACCTATATCGCCAGAAACTTCCGGTATGCGCGNCATCTGTCCTATATCTCGGACCTACTGATGAAATTCATCGCGATTTCTCTGATTCTGCTGGTTGGGCAGCCACAGTGGATCGCGCCTTTGCTGCTGGCTTTTACCGGTGATTACCTGCTCCAGGGCAGATTGTTTACGCTGCCTACCCGTGTCGGTGTGGTACTGGGCGTCTTTTGTATGGCAGCTGGGTTTATACAGTTTGTCAACGACTCGTCTGAGTTGCTGGTGCCCTTTGTCGTATTCATCGTAATAACAGGTATATCGCTTGGTCGGCTGTTGCATCTGTACCGACAGCAGAACGGATTTGGTGACTGAGACGACGAGCTGTGACTTCGACCGATCTACTCAATGTTCATCCAGTCCTGTTTGACCGTGTGCGTTTATCGATCATGGCCCACCTGTCGTTTGCAGAAGCCGCGGTGGACTTCAATTCGTTGCTTCAGTCACTGGAACTGACAAAAGGCAATCTTTCGACCCACATGAAGAAACTGGAAGACGGGGGACTGGTGAAGATAGACAAGAGATTTATTGGTCGAAAGCCAAGAACCAGCTACCGTTGTACGAAAAAGGGCAAGAAAGAAGTGCAGAACTATTTGACGACAATCGAATCCGTGCTCAAGGCATCAGCATGAACCTGGGTAGATCAACGCCAGGTGCCCNGAGCGCAGGGTCAAGAATTGCTTCCGGGGGTGGGTTAGCGGTGAACGGTGGCATCGATACAATGGGAACATCCCCCCGGAGTTCTGTCTCCTCCTTTGTTTCCATTGGACCACCGTATTTATTCCCTTCCAACAGCANGTTATTCAGTTTGGCTGTTGGACCAGGCGGCGGGATGCATTGCATTCCGCTTCAGTACCGTGTCGGAGTCTGCCGGTGTACCTGCAGATCCGCCACGCAGCGGAGATGTTCAGGCGGTAACCAGTCGTATCGTTATGATGGGCATCATCTCCGGATTTCTCCTCCCTTCCTCTAAGTTCCTGTCTATTCGCCATTGTTACCTCCCCGGGGCCGGTTTCGCCGGTCCCGGAGTGAGGCCTTCAGACAGCACGCTTTGAAGCTTGTCCCGCCCGATATTGCCGCCGCAGATGATGATAGCCACGCGTTTCCCGGAGTAGTCGGCGGCAGTCTTCTGAAAAGCTGCGAGTGCAACACCNGCCGCACCTTCTACAGCCATCCGATGTTCGGCCAGGAACAATCGAATGGCACCGCTNATCTCGGATTCGGTCACGCCAACCCAGCGGTCGACGACCGTACTGCACAATTCGAAAGTCACTGCGCCGGGTTCAACCCCCCCTGCGGTACCATCGGACAGTGTGGGCAGGCTCGGCAGATCGAGCACGCGACCGGCTTCTACCGACGCCATCATGACGGCAGAATTTTCCGGTGAGCAGCCCACAACATCGACGCCCNGCAGCGAAGTTTTCAGGCAGGCACCGACACCCGATATCAGACCACCACCGCCGACTGCAACAAAAACGGCATCCAACGCCGTCATCTGGTGCAGCAGCTCCACGCCGATCGTCCCCTGACCGGCCACCACGTCCAGGTCGTTATAGGGGGAGATAAAAGTCATGCCGTGCTGTTCGGCAAAACGGCAGGCTTCAGTGTCGGTTTCGACGACGTCGGTGCCAAAGTAGGTCAAATTCCCGCCNAGTCGTTCGATATTCCGTGCTTTTTCCGGTACCACGTTTTCGGGAACATAGACCGTACCGGATTGTTTCAATGCATTGAGAACATAGGCGACACCGGCGCCGTGATTGCCCGAGGATGAGGTCACAATGCCATTGTTTCGCTCAGCTTCTGTCAGTGAGAGTACTTTGTTAAATGCTCCTCGAAGTTTGAACGAACCCGTGTGCTGCAGATTTTCCAGCTTGCAGTANACGCTTCCGCCGCACAGGTNGCTCAGNACCGNTGAGTGCTCCAGATAAGTCTGCCGCACATGTTNCCGNATGCGTTCGTCGGCNGCGTTAATCCGCTGCCTCAATNGNTNTAAATNAGTTGTCATGGCAGTACNNCGTGATNCCCCTGTACTCGATTCATTTAACCTGGCTCCGGAATATTGCGCTTGTAGGCACAGAACCCGATGCATCCAGCAGGTAGTGGCGTTGGGCCGTAGCACTCGAACATCTTAAATTCGAATCCCAGTGTGGTCATGCGGTGTGCAAGCGTGTCGGGGTTGATCAGGCGCAGATGATGGGTCTCATCCACACGTTCGTAGTATTCACCGGCCCTGACAAAGGAAGATATTTTTCGCGTCATCATCAGCGGTGTTTCCGAGTGTATATTCTCGACCAAAGTCGTCCAGTTTTGGGTCTGGAAAAATTGTTTTGGTGGCGCCTTCATGATGCGGTCCGGGGTGGCGATATCAAACAGGAAGATCCCGCCACCTTCCAGTGACTGATGCACGCGGTGTAGTACGCGGTCCAGCGCCGCCTCATCATTGTTGCGGTCGAAGAGGTAGTTAAAACATTCGCCAATGGCACACACGGCAATCGAGGGCGGGATCTCGCACTCGAGCAGCGATTCGCGCCGGAATACTGCTTCCGGTGCACGCGACTGCGCCAGTGCCAGCATGGCGACGGACTGGTCGATCCCTTCGACGGCGTAGCCCTGATCGAGCAGTTTTCGTGCCAGGATTCCGCTGCCACAACCCAGATCAGTGACCCGGCCATGGGTCAATCNCGAAGCTTTAAGTGTTGAGATCAACATGTCTGTAGCNGCTTCTGCCACACCGGCAAAGCCGGTATCATGGATGTGGCTTAAAGCGTGTCCGTAATGTTCCGAAATTTTNTAGTTGGACATGTATTCGAACCCACCGTCTCAGGTCGTCAATGGTCAGTCGAGATCGCGNGGGTGCTGGCATTATTCACTGGGTGATGAGTATACGATGAGCCGTTGCTTGGAATTCCGGGAAGAAACCGATGCTGATTTTGATGCGATAGCCAGTTTGCACGATACTGCGTTTGGAGGCGGGATGGAGTCCCGGATTGTCACCTGCATTCGGCAAGGTCATCGCCCGTATCTGTCTTATGTTGCGCTCAGTGATTCAAGGGTGTGTGGACATGCTCTGTTTTCAGAAGTCGATGTGATTGGTGCCGGGACTTCGGCTATTGCGGTTGCACTGGGGCCGGTGGCCGTGCTGCCGGCGCACCAGTTGCAGGGTATAGGTACCCAACTCATACGTCACGGTCTCAAGTGGTGCCGCGAGCTCCACTATGATAGGTGCTTTGTGTTGGGTGACCCGGCCTATTACGGCCGGTTCGGGTTTTGTCAGGCTTTTGCATCGGGCTGCTGGTTTGGCACCCGGCGCGATAGGCCGGCATTCCAGATTCTGCTGTTCGATCAAGGGCCCGTCGACTTGCCTCGGGGCGAAGTTCGTTATGCACCTGTGTTCTACGAAGAAGAATCAGTCAACTGAGGATTCAAGGCTTAACCCCAGCGTTGGGTAATGTCTACGAACGTGCGCATCGTTTCCTCGTGAGTGCTCATCTCGTCGGTCTGGTAGATGAAGGTGCGGTCTTTGATACTGCTGAAGCCACCTGGGGTACCACTTTTGTCCAGCACAACGATGTTCATGCCTGAGAGGTACAGGCCGCCCAGATGATCGAGGTCTTGCATGGCATGGACGCCGGCCTNNNCGACNGACGCACCGCTTTTGAGGTAGAACACCACGCTGTGTGCCGTCGCACCGCGAATGGCCATTTCCCCCATGCCGGTACAGCCCGCCGCACCATAGCGATTGTCCGCGTAGTTACCGGCACCGATGATCGGTGAATCACCGACCCGACCCGGATATTTCCAGGCCCAGCCGCTCGTCGATACCCCGGTACACAGATTCCCCTCGCGATCCTGGGCAAGTACGTTGACGGTACCCCGCGTTTTTTCAGGATCGGTCGCCAGGGTCACCCACTGATATAGCTCAGCGCTGGAAGACAGGTCAGCAAAGACCTCGGGCGGCATGTCTGCTTTGAGCAGCTCTTCGCGCGCTTCACGGATCTCATCTGTCAGCATATCGGCTTGTTTTTCGAACCCCATCTCCGCGGCAAACCGTTCGGCCCCTTCACCGGCGAGCAGTACATGGGGCAGGGTGTCTTTGACTCGGCGTGCAATCGAGATGGCTTCACGAAATCCCTGCATCGCGGCAATGGCTCCTGTCTCCAGCGTTGCGCCATCCATAATGCTCGCATCGAGCTGAAGGTCGCCGAGGATGTTCGGATAGCTGTTGTAGCCGACGGTGTGATCATCGGGGTTGTCTTCAACCAGGCGAATAGTGGCTTCAACCGCATCCATGGCCGAACCGCCATTTTTCAGAATGTCAATCCCGTGCTGGATGCCGACATCAGCGTTGGTACTGCCGACAATAATCATACGGCCCACCTTTCCAAAAAGAACCTTACAGAATCCATGCCCGACTGGACATCCGGCCNGAGTTNCCTGCTTGCTGTCAGAGGAGTGCGCTATTCTTCAAAATCAATGCCCAGGTGAAACAGGCAATCCCCACGTTCGACCCGTCCGGGAATTCGTTTGCAGACAACCAGACCGTCGGCACTGAAATGAACGTCTGTCGGTGTTTGCCAAGGAGTCTCCGGAAAATGGACTCTGCCCGCAAGATCTCCTTTTTGAATCTCATCTCCAAGATTGACGACTGGTTCAAATAACCCCACGTCAGGCGAATACGTAAAATGGTCGGAACTTGGNACATGCATCATTCGCGTCGGCTTTTCCGCCGCCGGTGCCATGGCTTGTTTGAGCACCCCCAGTTCATGTAGAACTCGAACTACGCCATTGAAGCAGTGCTCCAGGCAATCGGGGGTTACTGTACCGCTGCCGCCCATTTCGGTACCAAAGGACAACATGTTCTGACGCGCAGCACCGTCGCCACTTCCCCCNCCTCCAGCATGTCGGCCGGGCAGAAAAATACTATAGGGTGCACCAAATACTTTCATGAGTTCTCTAACCCGNGCTCCATTGNTATNNGCACCGCCTGAACCAATCGCGCTGGGGAGGTAGTGCAGCGACGATCCGCCNCTGTGTAGATCGAGTCCGTAGTCGGCCATCTCCATNAGGACTGTTTCGATGTAGTAAGCAATTTGCAGGGTCGGCAGTCCGTCCGGGTCCCCGGGATAGACCCGATTCAGGTTCAGTTCATCAATGGGCGAGGTACGAAGTCCTGCTTTGGCAGCCGGATAGTTGGCCATTGGCAGAATGATCANTCGACCGTTGATATCATCCGCCTCCAGCTGGTTGACCAATTTGCTCAGCGTGACCTGACCTTCGTATTCGTCGCCGTGGGTACCGGACATCAGCAGTACAGTAGGACCCTCACCGTTGCGAATACAGACGATCGGAATGGGCAACCAGCCGTAAGCCGAGCGATGAACCGAATGCGGTAGACGAACATAGTCGCACTGCTTGCCAGGTGCATCAAAGTCGATGGGGGTTGAGAGTCTTGACGGTTTTTGAGACATGATCGTGTCCTTGGGTCCAGATGGATTAGGGCTGTCTTGAGTCTACCAATGCAGAAAGCGAATTTCGGGCCTGGNTGGTGTAAATGGCCAGNGCTACGATGGCCATAGCCGCAGCACTGAGTTGGAAAACTGCATCATAGTCCAGCCAGCCTAACAGCAGGCCAGTCAGCAATGGTCCAAGTACTTTACCGGCATTGCGCATGGTGCCTAGAAAACCCATGCCAGTACCCAGATGCTGAGGGGGTATTCCGTCGCTGACCAGAGCGACAGTCGACGGAAAGATCAGACCCTGGCCGCAGCCGAGCGCAATCGCAATCAGCAGCAAGTGACCGCCGCTCGAGGCTAACGGCAGGAGTGCCAGAGCAGGGGCGATGAGCAGAAACCCCACTGCGATGGCCCGCAGGTAGCCCACGCGGTCACCGAGTCGACCACCCAGAGGTCGGGTCAGCAGATGGGCGCCTTCTTGTATGCTGAAGAAGAGCCCGACCATGATCAAGTTGAATCCGGCGACATACAGCGCGTACAGCGGGAGAAATGCCCGGATACTGTAGGTGCTTAAATAGACCAGCATTTCCAACGGCCCTGCAAGCCACAGCGCTCTGTTGGATACGGCGCTGAAGAACGCTGTCTGTACCTGGTCCCGCAGTGTGGGCAATTTCGGCTCACGATTCTGGCGAGAATCGAACGGATTGCGCGACGGTTTNAGCATCAGCACCGGCAGAAAAGCAAGGCAACTGGTAAATCCTATGATGGTGAACACCGTCGCTGGATCGAGCCAGGTCAGCAGCCAGGCCGCCGCAGTGGGTGCGGCCAGGTAGCCGACGCTGCGTGCCATGCCGAACCACCCCAGTCGTTCGGCTCGTCCACCCACTGCCATCTCGGCAACATAGGCCAGGCTGACCGGTCCAAATACAGCAGTGGCCAGGCCGTGTACAACGCGAATCATTAGAAGTTGCTGTGGTGTTTCGACCAGCCCGTAAAAAAATGGGATNGTGCTGAACAGGNTCAACCCGATCAACAGCCAGAGTTTTCGTCCCCATCGGTCGGATAANAATCCAAACAGTGGTTTAAGAATCAACCCAGTCATCGTCGAGACGGAGACGATGGCACCAATCAGCAGTTCACCCGCACCGACTGAAGCGGCAAAAAGAGGCATCAGGGGGGTTTTGCCGACCTGATAGGCCGTGCGGACTATCAGGTCAGCGCCGGTAATCCGCCACAGGTCCTGTGAGACGGGTAACCGCACGCCCGTCAGACACCGATGGTTGAAATGCCCGCGACGGCGATTTTTTCGTTCAGCGCTGCAATCGGTCCGTCGATAAGTTTNTCCAGTTTTGCAACCTGCCTGTCGACTCGCCCCATAGTTTGCTCAGCCACTTCTTTTGCCTGATCGGTTGGGGCAAAGTCTGCAATGGCCACGACTGAAATGAGGTCACCCAGCGTATCGTCCAGTCCTGCTGTATGGCGCAGGACATCGCGCGGTGTTTCACGGTGTACGTTGACCAGAGCGCCTTCTATCGCTTCCAGGCGTGTNACAAGTTTGTTGGCTTGTGTANCCAGAGCCCGACGCTTTTTCGGTAGNCGGCCCGACAANTCATGCAACTGGTTCTTCATCCGNCGGATCTGGTTTATGCTGGATCGCAGGTCTGAGAGCTTTACGGTTAAGTTTTGCACCAGGGTGAACTGTTCGTCGAAATCAGCTTGGGTCGTCTCCACGCGTGGATCTTTTCGTATCTCAAAAGATACGCTTTGGCTCGCACTGCCGCATTCGAGTTTGACGCTGTAGTCGCCTGGCGGTGCGGCTGGNCCCCCCCCTTTGCTGAAAATGTCTGACTTGGCAAGCGGTTCATAGGGCCGTTCAACCAGGTCGGGGTCAAGTTTCTCCGGNCCNGGATAGCGGATATTCCAGATGAAGCGGTTCATACCCTTGTGCTTGGTCAGACGNTGGTTGGGATCCTGTGACTCATCACTGGAGAACTGTGTAATCGTGTTTCCTTCTGCGTCCTGAAGGGATAGCGCAAGCTCGTCCTCGGGCGTGTTATCCAGCCAGTAATAGATGATTGCTCCAGCAGGTGGGTTTTCCCCGGCGTCCAGGTGACGTCGTTCAGTTGTACCGTCGGCCAGCTTGACCGGATAAGTGGTTCCGGGAAGACCAAAAGCCGGTCCATAGGCCTTACCATCACCGGTAAATATCATTCCTGAGGCCCACTGGAGTTTGAGCCGGTACGTCGGGCGTGGTTTGAAAAGTACAAGGTCTCCTTTCTTCCGCTTGTTTGTCGAGATCTTCCGCAGCGGGGTGATGTCGTCGAGTATCCAGAAGGAACGCCCGTGTGTGGCAGCGACCAGATCGCTGTCCTTGATCTTCAGGTCGTAGACCGGGGCCACCGGGATACCGCCTTGCATGCGAATCCAGTTGCGGCCGTCGTTGAGTGTGTAGAACACCCCTGTTTCAGTGCCGACAAACAGCAAGCCTGCCCGAACCGGATCGGTCCGGAGTACGCGTGTAATCTCTCCGTCGGGGAAGTCACCGGCAATGGACTGCCAACTCTTGCCACCGTCTTTAGACTGAAAAAGATAGGGGTCATAATCGTCCAGTTTGTAGCGGGTGGCAGTCAGATAGATGGTGTCGGCGTCATGGGGCGAGATTTCAACCGTACCGACATAAGCCAAGTCCGGCATCGCTTTGGGTGTGACGTTTCGCCAGTTCTGACCTCCGTCCTTGCTGGTGTGTACCAGTCCGTCGTCTGTGCCGGCCCACAACTCGCCAGGTCTATGGGGCGATTCGGCAAATGTCGCGAGGGANGCGTAAGCTTCTGCAGATGCACCGTCTCCGGTCAGTGGGCCACCGGAACTTCCCAGTTTCTCAGGGTCGTTACGGCTGAGGTCCGGACTGATGGCTTCCCAGCTCTGACCTTCATTGCGAGTTCTAAACAGATGGCTACCGCCGGCATAGAGCGTATTGGGGTCGTGCGGCGAGAACACGATGGGAAATGTCCAGGCAAACCGGTATTTCAGCTCACGCTGGGGAACACCGGTCTGTTGCTCGGGCCAAACATTGATCAACCTGGCCTGGCGTGTCGAGTGGTCGTAGCGTTGTAGTGCACCATTGCCGCCGGGGGAGGATCCGACACAACCCACGTAAACAATATTCGGGTTTTCGGGATGGACTGTAATAAAACCACTTTCACCGGTTCCCGGGATTGTGCAGTCGGCCATGGTGATCACACCCCATTCGGCTGCGCTGGGCACACTGATGGATGTGTTGTCTTGCTGCGTGCCGTAAACCCGGTAAGGAAACTGGTTATCAATATCCATCCGGTAAATCTGTGCGGTCGATTGGTTGTAAATGGTGGACCAGGTCTCTCCACCGTTGAAACTGACATTAGCGCCGCCATCGTTGCCCTGTACCATGCGCTGGTTGTTGAACGGATCTATCCAAAGATCGTGGTTGTCACCATGCGGTGTCGTGACTTCGTGAAAATCTTTTCCACCGTCGGTCGATTTCCACATCTGAAAATTGGTGACATAAACTGTGTCCGGATGGGTGGTGTCCGCAAACACATGGGTGTAGTACCAGGGTCTATGCAGCAGGTCCCGATTGGGTGACATCAACTGCCAGGTGTCTCCACAGTCGTCGGAGCGGTACAGCCCCGCCTTCTCACACTCGACCAGAGCCCACACCCGGTTACTTTGTGCGGGAGAGACGGTAACACCGATTTTACCCAGCATCCCGCTGGGGAAACCGGGNTGTTTGCTCACCTCGGACCAGGTGTCACCACCGTCAGTCGAGCGGAAAAGTGCACTGTCTGGCCCGCCACTNGAAAGATGCCAGAAATTACGATGTGCCTGCCAGATCGAGGCAAACAAAATTCTGGGGTTGTTTGGATCCATTGAAAGATCGACGGCACCGGCTTGATCACTTTGGTACAGGACCAGTTCCCAGTTTTCACCGCCGTCCGTAGATCGATACACGCCACGTTCCGGATTGGGTCCAAACGCGTGGCCCAGTGCGGCAACATAGACAATATTGGAGTCATCGGGATGAATCCGGATCTCGCCGATATGACGGGTTTCTTCGAGTCCTGCGTGGGCCCAAGTCTTACCACCATCGGTTGAGCGGTAGATGCCATCTCCATATGAGACATCCACACGAATCGTGGTTTCACCGGTTCCGGCATAAATCACNTTGGGGTCGCTTTCTGAAACCGCTAATGCACCAATGGTNGCNCTGTTCAGGTANCCATCNGATACGCACTCCCAGTAGGTNCCGCCATCTGTTGTTTTCCAGACCCCCCCGGCGCANGCACCGAAGTAGAATGTCATCGGNTCGGCGGGGTCNCCGGCTACGGCCACGACTCTTCCACCGCGGGGNGGGCCAATACAACGCCATTTCATTTTCTCGGTNACGGCATCCNNTTGTTTTTGTTTCGTCATTGGATATCTCGATTNCTGGTGATTTCAGTCGATGCTNTTTTAGCTNCCTGCTTTCCTTCGAGGTCACTGTCCTATGTATCACAATNTACGCGTAACGGACNANACATATTATGGTGNACATNCGNCTCAGGTTGACAAACCCTAACATAGAATCTCCAATAGCGNGGGCNACNGNTCGATGATGNCTNCCNACAGTTTTGGGCTGAACTGTATTACTATGGAAGNCCTGAGGTTNAAAGCACAGATGGATATCAAGAGGATTCTCTGACATGTCAGCTAANGAGACGGCCGAAGTCGTATTGTCCGTCGACAATATTGTCACCCAGTTCAACACTGCCGAAGGTACCGTTCATGCNGTGAANGGGGTGAGTTTCGATTTACATGCCGGTGAACTTCTCGGCGTGGTCGGAGAGAGCGGGTGCGGTAAGAGCGTGACCATGATGTCGTTGGTCAAGCTGGTGCCAATGCCGCCAGCAAAGATCATTAAAGGGTCTGCCATGCTCGATAACAAAGACCTTATCC
>PCBE01000025.1 GCA_002731295.1 Acidiferrobacteraceae bacterium
AATAGCCTGTGATCGTGCTACATAATTCTGATACTGAGGTACACCCACCGCGACAAGAACCGCAATGATCGCTACCGCGATCATCAACTCAATTAATGTGAAACCTTGATTCACGGCTCTCATAAGCTTGATGTACTCTGTTTCAACGCAATACTTCGCTGAACTTAGATCAATGGCAAGCAAACAAAACCAAAGCCTAAGATCCTATCGAAATGGGGTTTAAATAATTTACTAGAACCCTGTATCTTGCGAATTGAACCACCCGATCCTACCTAGCTCTTTGTTTATTCGTTGAATGGTGATATTTGGAGCGGGTGAAGAGATTCGAACTCTCGACCCTCACGTTGGCAACGTGACGCTCTACCACTGAGCTACACCCGCTTCTCTGCCTTGTATTTTACAGCAGTCCAGGTTTTTGCGGCATCCCGAAATAGATTTAACTTAACTTTATTGGATTTCGAAAACCCATTACTGATCTCGAAGATCGGGCCACGCTGCTTTGAGATACACGACCATCGACCATAAAGTGAGACCCCCTGCAACATAAAACAATAGCTCACCGCAGATCAATACCGGAAAACCTTCAACCTCAGGCCCCATCAACAACAGTGAGATCGCAATAAACTGGGAAGTCGTTTTAATTTTACCGACAAATCCAACTGCTACTATGCCCCGATTGCCAAGTTCGGCCATCCACTCCCGAAGGGCCGAAACAGCAATTTCTCTCCCAATTACGATCGCCGCCACTACGGTAAACATCTGTGAGCCGAACAACTCAGATACCAAGAATTCATCGCTCACGAGCAAAACCAGCACCACGGCAACCATAAGCTTGTCTGCAACCGGGTCAAGAAACTCACCGAATTTGGACGTTTGTGCCAACGTACGCGCCAGATACCCATCTAGCCAGTCAGTCAATCCTGCCAGTAGGAAAACACCGGCGACGTACAGTCCACTGATGGGCAGGTAATACATGAATACCAGTACTGGAATCAACCCGACTCGCAGTAACGTCAGTAGATTTGGAATGGTCCAGAGCATATGAGGTCAGTCCTGCCTGAGGAAATGATAAATCTTTTCTGCCAATGAATCACTAATTCCGGGCACCTTTACCAAATCCTCAACGGGTGCCCGCTTCAATTGCTGAAGGCCACCGAAATACTGTAGCAATGCTCGCCGGCGCACCGCGCCGACTCCCGGCACATCCTCCAGTGTCGAATAAGTTCGCCTCTTAGCGCGTTTTTGACGGTGACCGGTTATCGCAAACCGGTGCGCTTCGTCTCTAATCTGCTGTATCAGGTGGAGTCCAGCCGAGATGCCAGGCAACGTCAATGCAGAGTTCCGCCCGGAGACATAGAGTTTTTCGCTCCCCGCTTTTCGGTCACGCCCTTTTGCGACCGCAACAACAGGAATATCCCCTAATAACAATTCGTCTAAAACCTCTTGCGCTATTCGGTACTGACCCTTTCCGCCGTCAACCAATACAAGGTCCGGTAACGCTTCCTGATTCTCTACAACCTTCCTGTAACGCCTCTGAAGAACTTCCCGCATAGCACCATAGTCATCGCCCGCCTCGACACTTCTCATATTGAATCGACGATACTGTGACGAGACCGGTCCTTCCCCATCAAAAACCACGCAGGCGCCAACGGTCGCTTCGCCCGCAGTATGGCTGATGTCAAAACATTCTAAGCGAATCGGATCAACTGCCAGGCCCAATATTTTCGAAAGCTGTTTCAGGCGGGTTGTGTACGCATCCTTGCTTGCGAGGTGACGCTCCAAGTTTTCGGTCGTATTTAGAAGGGCCATCTCTAACCACTGTGCTCGATAGTCTCGGACATTCGATTTAATAATTACCCTTTTTCCTGCTTTTTCTGAAAAAATTCTTGTGAGTTCTATGATCCCCTCTATTTTCGGATGAACTATCAATTCTTTGGGTATCGGGTTTCTGAGGTAGTACTGCGGCAATATAGCCTTGAGCATCTCGCCGGTCGTTTCATCTAGGAGTGTCTTCTGGAAGTAATGCCGCATGCCTAAATTCTGACCATTGCGAATACTCATGACCGACACGCAGCCTCGATCAGCCCGAGCCACTGCCACTACAACATCTGCATTGGCGGCCCCGCCGGACACGTACTGTTTCTCCAACACTTTGCGTAAAGCAGCGATTCGATCTCGATATCTCGCTGCNGATTCATAGTCCAGACTTTCGGACGACTGGTCCATTTTTCTTTGNAGTAATACCCCCAGCTTTTCATTCTTACCTTCTAGAAGCAGAACACTGTCCTCCACGTCAGCATCATAGGTAGATCGATCAACTTTGCCGACACACGGTGCCGAACACCGCTTTATCTGGTACTGAAGGCACGGTCGGCTCCGGTTTCTGAAATAGCTATCCTGGCATTGGCGAATCGGTATGATTTTCTGTANTTCCGACAAAGTTTCCCTNACAGCTGCTGCACTGGAAAATGGGCCGTAATACTTGTTCTTCTGCTCTATNCCGCCCCGATAAAGAGATAAACCGGGATAATCGTGACTGTCAGATAGTCGAATGTAGGGGTAGCTCTTATCGTCTCTGAGTAGAATGTTATATCGAGGCCGATGCTCCTTGATCAGGGTGTTCTCCAACAGTANCGCCTCACTCTCAGTTTTTGTAATGTGCACTTGGATACTGGCTACCCTGGAAAGCATTCGTTGTATCTTCCCACTCTGTGGAGTCGAAACAAAATAGCTNGTAAGCCTGTTACGCAAATGTTTTGCTTTGCCAACATACAGGCANTCCGATGAGCNCCCGAGCATCACATAAACGCCGGGCAACCGNGACACGGTNTTGCAAAATGCCTTCCCGTCAAACTCACTGTCCATTTCANACAAGTCCAGACAGTTGCTTGGCTCTGCCTATTATTGTTGTGAACATTTGTTCTGTAAGTCGGCGTGTTTGCGTGTTATATCGGCTGCAGTGGTAACTCGACAACAGAATTCGATCATCNNGCAGTGTGATCTCTCCACCATGTATAAACTTGTGNGTCGAAAGCTTTAACTCAAATACTCGTATCACAGCATCGTGTGCAACTTTTCCAAGTGCCAGAATGACAGCGCCTTTTGGAAGATCCTGTATCTCAGCGCCGATGAATCCAATACAGTTTCTAACCTCGGATCCGATCGGACGGTTTTCAGGCGGCAAGCATTTGACTGCATTCGTAATCCTGCATCCGTGTAGNCGCAGTGCATCTCCTCTTGCAGTAGATTCAGGTTTGTTNCTCAGCCCATNTTGATNAAGGANGCGATACAGGAGCAAGCCTGCGTGATCTCCTGTAAAGGGNCGGCCTGTTGCATTGGCGCCATGCTTTCCAGGTGCNAATCCCACGATCAACAACTTCGCGTNCCGGTCGCCAAAACAAGGTACCGGCCGACAAAAATAACCGGGGAAAGCCTGGCTGGTTTCATCNAGATAACTAGCCAGNCGNGGACAGGCTCGGCAGTCGGGATCGTACCACTTAGATGCAACTAGCCGCTGGTCTTGACTTNCTGTTNNTTGTTTATGNGGCATAACCGTTAAANGATTCTGTTGTTGCCTACCGCTCCAGGCCTTAAACTCTCGTCGTCATTCTCCAGGATCATCAGTATGAAGATTTCAGCATCTGACGCAAGGGTCGGCAACCTCATTGAACACCAGGGCCGTCTCTGGCGAATTTTGAAAAAGGAACATGTCAAGCCCGGNAAAGGGGGCGCCTTCGCTCAAGTAGAGATGAAGGCCATTGCGGACGGCACGAAACTGAACGAACGCTTTCGTTCTGATGAGAAGCTGGAAAAAGCACACGTGGAGCCCAGGAAAATGCAGTATCTCTATCCAGAAGGAGAAGACCTGGTGTTTATGGACCTTGAAACCTACGAGCAACTCAATATTGCCGGTGATGAGATTGCAGAGCAGAAAGGTTACCTGACCCCCAACATTGAAGTGCAGATTAACTTTTATAANAACAATCCGATCGGCCTTGACCTCCCAGCGGCTGTCACCGTAAGAGTCACCGATACAGAGACNGTCGTAAAAGGACAGACAGCAGCAGGATCAGGCAAACCCGCGACTGTGGACACTGGTATTCGTGTCACCGTACCCGCGTTCGTCAAACTTGGGGACAAGATTCGGATCAATACCGACACCGGCGACTATATCGAACGTGCTGANAGCGATGCATAGTNACTCAGCNAAACTTGACGAGCCGACTAGACCAGTCTGCTAATTGGTTCTGATACGATCCCTCAGGCTCCGACCCGTAAAGGGTTTCGAGCCTCAATTCGCTTTTTGAAGAAACATGGCAAGGNGNCCGNTCCAGGANAGCATCCAGGTCGGCCGTGTTGTCGCATAACAGAANCATGTCGCAACCGGCTGTAAGCGCGCATAAAACACGTGTGTGGATATCCTCGATCGTTTGAGCGGCTGCCATATTCAGGTCGTCACTGAATACTGCGGCTGTAAATCCCAAGTCCTCGCGAAGAATCTCTTGAATCCATCGAGTAGAAAACGTAGCTGGTTGATTATCAATTGCAGGATACATCACATGACTCGTCATCAATCCCTTGAAACCGACTTCCCGATAAGCACTGTATGGCTTCAAATCTGTAGATCGAATTGTCTCGATCGACCTGGGATCTAACGGTAACGTGAGGTGAGAATCAGCTGTGACGCTGCCGTGACCGGGATAATGCTTGGCGATCGGTGTGATCCCAGAGGCTCGCATCCCGGCACATAAGGCACCTGCCAAACAAATGACCACATCTGGATTCGCATGGAATGCTCGGTCGCCAATCGCATTGCTGTCGCGTTTAAATAGGTCGATTACCGGTGCAAAGCTGATATCAATATCAACTGCTCTCAATTCCAATCCCATGACTCGCCCTAGAATCCATGCCAGTTCCTCAGCGCCGGTGGGATCGTTTTCAAAAAGCACTCCAATTTGATGCTGCGCCGGCAATGGAGTAAACCCAGCAACAAACCTTTGAACCCGACCCCCTTCCTGATCAACTGCTACCAGTAACTTCGGTGATTTGATGGCCTTTATACTGGTTACGAGATCAGTGAGTTGTACCGGGTTAACATAGTTTCGACTAAAAAGAATTACACCCCCGACTGATGGGTGTGCTAACCACTCGCGCTCTTGGGCCGACAACGATTGGCCTTCTAGACCTACCATGAGGGGCCCTATCATTGTCTCACTCAGTAGTGGATTTCAACGTATTGCCGGCAGTGACTCAAAATACTCGGCAACTCGGCGAAGATCCTGCGCGGAGTCTACCCCTGGGCCTGGAATCTCGCTCGCATCACAAACCACTATGGCATCACCATGCCACAGCGCCCTGAGTTGTTCTAGTTTCTCAGTCAGCTCTGTTGGCGCGGGCGTCAGTTCACAAAAACGTATGAGGTAGCCCACGCGATAAGCGTAGATGCCCAAGTGCCGGCGGGCCTCCGACCAATGCATGTTCGGGTGATCGGATGATCCGCCATCGCGAATCCAAGGGATCGGCGCCCTTGAAAAATACGCAGCAAGTTGGCGGTGATTTCGGACAACTTTTACAACATTAGGATCCTCATACTCCGCTAGAGATTGGATCGGGCAACAGGCGCTGGAGATCATGGCGTCAGGTGTTTTAACCAGCTCCCGTGCTACCTGATTGATCAAAACAGGCGAAATCAGTGGTTCATCTCCTTGAAGATTAAGGACAAGAGAGTCGTCAGCCAAACCCAACAGTTGTGTTGCCTCCGCAACCCGGTCTGTACCGCTCAGGTGATCTTTACGGGTCATGCAAACCGTACCATTGAAGGCCTCTACGGCATCAAAGATTTGTTGGTTGTCAGTAGCAACGGTAATCGTGTCTGCATCGCTTTGAAGCGCGCATTCATAAACCCGCTGGATTAGGGGCTTACCCGCGACATCGAGCAATGGTTTTCCGGGTAGTCTTTGTGAATCGAAACGCGCTGGAATCACGATATGGTAGGAAAAACTCATACGACCGATCCACCTCCTGCTGCTTGAAGCACTAATTCAACAACCCCACCATCGGTTCTGACTTCCTGGCGTACCTGCCACCAGTCTTGTCCGGCTAGGGTCTGACATTTCACAGCGTCTTTTTCTGTCATCAGGACAGTCGAGTTTTGGTAGTTTTGCAGGTCTTCGAAAGAAAAATAATGATGGTCAAGAAATTCAATCCGTTCGAACTGAAGGCCTTCATCCGATAGCTGCTGGAAGAATCGATCGGGGTCCGCGATAGCAGTTATGACCACACATTGTTTCTGTCTAAAGGAGTCTAAAGTCGACTCTCGTCCGTCGTTGATATTGACTACAGTTCCTAAACTCGTCTCCATGGAAGATTCACCAGGCTTGGGCACTCCACCGTGACGCACTACAACGTTCACTGTGTCTAGCCGTTTCGGTGACTCTCTCAATGGACCCGCAGGCAGTAGTAGACCGTTGCCGAGTCCACGTTTACCATCGATGACTACTATCTCCAGTTGGCGCCCCAGTCGAGTGTGCTGGAGACCATCGTCTGATAACACAATGTCTATGGAGTCTGATTTTAGGATTTCACTCACCGCATTCACACGATCTGGGTCAACGACAACCGGTACGTTGATGCTGCGGGCGATAAGCAGCGGTTCATCACCACTGCGCACTACTTCCGTATCTGGCGTTACCCGAACCGGGTAGGACCCTTTAGCGCCGTACCCCCTGCTTACTATCCCAGGTTTGTATCCATGCGCCACCAACTCCTTTGCTAGGTGAATGAGTAGCGGCGTCTTACCTGTACCACCAACAGTCAGGTTACCAACCACGACAATCGGTACATCGAAATCCTGGACCGTAAATACACCTGATTTATACAATAGATGCCGGGCCGCGATGAAAAGCCGATAAAGAAAACTCACAGGCATGAGTAGAGCAGTAGCCCACGTCGGGGCATACCACGACCTAACCAACGATTTGGGGACTGTACTCATCAGGCATTGTGATCCGTACTCTCAAGCTCCCCTCTTTCCTGCCGAACATGCAGCGCGGCATAATGACCATCCATCTCCAGTAACTGCCGATGCGTGCCTTGTTCCACAACCCTGCCGTCCTGCAAAACCAGTATTCGATCAGCCTCGACCACCGTACTTAAGCGGTGCGCAATTATCAGTACGGTTCGTTCAGCCGACAGTGCCTTGATCCCTTCCTTAACCTGACTCTCAGAAACGTTATCCAGTGCAGAAGTTGCTTCATCCATGATGAGAATCGGCGCACACCTGTAGAGTGCTCGGGCGATCGTGAGCCTCTGCCTTTGCCCGCCAGAAAGCCTAACACCCTGCTCCCCAATAGACGTCTTCAACAAATCAGGCAACTTATCAGAAAAGACCGATATCTTGGATGCTTCAACCACCTCAGCAAGCACCTTCTCATCAATTTGAGCAGCCGAGTAAGCGACATTGCTTTCAATCGAACCGTCAAACAACACTGCCTCTTGTGATGCAAAACCAATCTGGGAGCGCAGAAACTCAACTTGATAGTCTTCTATGGGTGACCCATCAATCAGTATTGCACCCTGCTGAGCGCGATAAAATCCCAGCAGTAGAGAAGCAATACTCGTCTTGCCACTACCTGAAGCACCGACAAGCGCCACAGTCTCACCGCGATTGATTCGAAACGAGACATCCCTCAACGCATTGTTGTCAGTCATTTCGTACTGAAACGTGACATTTCTAAATTCGATGTCTCCGGCAATTGTTCCAGCCATCATGCTGCCGCCAGTTTCCTCAATCGGTTTGTCGAGCACCTCAAAAACGCTCTCGGCAGCGGCTACACCGGTTTGGAGGTGTTCATTTACGCGGGCAAGGCGCTTGACCGGACCCATCAGCAACAGGATCGCACCAAGATAGGAAACAAAAGTACCAGGACTAACAAGCGATTCGATAACTCCACTCATTGACAGATAAATAATAACCGCCACAGTTACGCCGGCGAAAAAAATCAACAGCGGAACGCTGACGGATGCCACCAAAGCTTTTCGCATCGACTGTGCCCGGTTATCACGGTTTGCCTGTTCAAAACGTTCATTTTCGTGGTCGTAACTGCCATAAGCTTTGACAACGCGATGCCCCTGGAATGCTTCTTTTGCTGAGTGAGTTATCCAACCCATTGATCGCTGGATAGCTTCACTTGTCTTTCTGAACCGCCGGTTAGCTTTTTGCATTATGATCGCCGCAATCGGAGTGACTACCAGAAAAACAAGCGTGAGCTGCCAGCTCAGATAAGCCATCCAGCTCAGCAACCCAATACACAAAATACTGTCCTTGACAAATATCCGTATTGCTATCGAACTAGCTACAGCAACTTGTTCGACGTCATAAACAAGCTTAGACACCAAAAGTGACGACGGATGTTGGTCAAAATATCGACTGGGTAGTCGGATCATGCGATCGAACATCAAAGTCCTTAAGTCATAAACCACATAGCGGGATACCCTGGATATACAGTACTGGTCAGAAAAAGACCCAAACGAACGCACCAAAAAAATGATGACCAGCACACCTGGTGCCCACTTGATCATAGCGGCATCGCGTTCGATAAACCCACCATCCATGATTGGTTTTAGTAGTGCGGCAAACGCGGTCTCCGCAGCAGCGACAAGAATCATGCCGACTATGCTCAACGCAAACACCAGTCGATAGGGCCAGACATGGCCAAGTAGTCGCCGGAATATACGCAGTCCGCTCAATGGGCTAACCGAATCAAGATACTCAATGTTGTTTTTGCATTGAAAACGTCAGCTTGAGAAGACCAACCCGTTGAGCAGCATCCAACGCTGTCATAACCGACTGATGGCTAGCCATTCGGTCTGCGCGAATGATAACGACTGGGTCCTCCCACCCCGAAGCAAGGGCCAGCAATTGCTCAGACAATTCTGCTGCGTCACTACCATTAAACTTCTTAGTCGATGAATCGCTTCCACGCTTCAAAACATATTGGCCCTGCTCTGAAATACTGATCACAATTACCTGCTCCTCCAGCGTTGTCTCTAAAGGGAGATCACTAGTCGGCAATCGCAGGTTCAACTGAGATTCTTTAGAAAACGTCGTCGAAACCATGAAAAAGATCAAAAGCAGGAATACAACATCAATCAACGGCGTTAAACTGATTCCGATTTCTTCTTCTTGATACTGGGAGAATCTCACGGCTTCTGACTTCCTTGCATCAGGTTCAGCAGTCGTAACGCATGTTGCTCCATATCGACGGTGAGTTCATTGATTTTTCCCTTGAAATAACGGTGGAACATGAGACTTGGTATACCCACTGATAAACCTGCCGCAGTTGTGATCAAAGCTTCTGAGATACCCCCCGCCAGAATTTGAGGATTACCCACACCAACCGCAGTAATTGCCGCAAACACCTTGATCATCCCAATCACCGTTCCAAGCAGTCCCAACAGGGGTGTTATTGCGGCTATAGTGCCTAACGCATTGAGGTATTTTCCAAGTTCATGGACAACGTGCCGCCCCGCCTCTTCGATCGACCTGCGGATATCGGCAGGCGCTTGATTAGAAAAAGACAATCCTGCAACGAGAATTCGACCGAGATATGAACTGTGTTCGAGTTCCTCAAGTCGGTCATCTGTTAGTTGATGTTGCTCCAGCAAGTGTTCAATATCTATAACGAGGTCAGCCGGAGCAACACTGTCTTTCTTCAAGGTCCATAATCGTTCGATAATGATGGCAACGGAGATCACAGAACATAAAATGATCGGCACCATTAGCCACCCACCGCTACTGATTAGTTCGAACATCTAATGGACCTCGCGCGCCTTGGATTACCGTATTGGTTGTGATTCTACCGACAATATCTACTCAATCGGTGTGTTGAGGTGAGTTTGGTATCAACTGTGCCAGAAACGTCGATGATGTCGGGCCCAGGTGCGAACCGTATTTCTTCTGTTACCACTTTTGATGATGATCTCTCCGTACCGTGCAGTATTAAGCAAGCGGATACCCAGTCGTTCATATTGGTCGATTACCTCTGGACTGGGGTGCCCATAGCGATTATGCGAGCCCGCACTCACAACCGCAATTTTCGCCCGCACAGCGGATAGGAAAGATAGTGTAGATGAGGTGTTCGATCCGTGGTGTGGGACTACCAGTACCGAGGATTCTAGTTCGGTTCCGTAGTCTCTGACCAGAGCCTGCTCAGCTTTTGCCTCGATATCCCCAGTCAGAAGAATGCGTCCACCACCGCTAATNACCTGNACAACNCANGANCGATCGTTGGNGNTNAGACGAGCNTCACCAACTGGCCANAAAATNCGGAATTCNACTTCGTTCCAGAACCANGTCTCTCCAGAGCGACATCGTCGACTACCTTCGAGCCTGTCAGCTTCCCCCGATAGAATATCATCCACAGCCAGGTTGAGTAATATAGCCTCCAGCCCGCCCGCGTGATCTGCCGCGACGTGGCTTACTATTATTCGATCCAACCGGGTGACCCCGTGNCGCCTGAGCGCCGGTAGCAGCACTCGTTCTCCTGTACTGAACTGTCCAAAGCTTGGTCCGGTATCAAACAGCATNGCGTGATCGCGTGTCTGAACCAGAATCGCCAGTCCTTGACCAATGTCAAAAACCCGCATCNGTACTTCATGGTTTCTAAGGCCGGAAGTAGGCGTTGAGCCCATCAATAGAATCACTGTCATAGTTCCTATTAAGAATATTCGGAGCTTTCTGACATAAAGGATCGTGCCTACTAAAACCCCTACNACCAAGAGTAGTTGGCTGTTGTTGGANAGATCTAGGGTGGAANAATTGAACTGAGTAAGCAAGCTAAGGGGCTTCAAAAGCCAGGTTATCANCCACCCACTGGCGGNTAAAAGCCCTCCGCCAATTGACTCATTAATGAAGAGTAGGCCAAAGCAACCACTCAGAATCATTGGGATAACCAGCAACCCAAATACTGGAACATAAAANAGATTTATGAATGGTGAAACGAGNGACAAGTTTCCGAAATACAATGCTTGTANAGGCAGNAAGCCGACAAATAATGCAAATTGGATGACGCATAGGGTGAATACATAATTCCGAACCGCATATCTAGCCGACTCGTTTCCAACTGAATAGTGGCTCACTGTCGAAAATTTGTNTCGGTAAACCTTTTGTGCGCGGAAGATTACCCACACGGCTACAAAAGACAACCAAAACCCAGCTGAACTAACGTCTATCGGGTTCAGTATGCCCACCGTTAGCATTGCAAGNCCAAGGAATACTTCAGGGCGATACATCCGATTAGCCAAGACAGCTACAACCGTATACGTGGATAACATAGTCAACGCCCTTACCGCCGGGAGCGGGAANCCAGCTAAAGCCGCATAGGCCAACCCAAGCAAAAGACCTCCNGCTGACACCAGATGAGGGCGTGGGATCCTACCGCCTGACAATAGGCCTACACGCCACAGTAACCGAATAATGAGGCAACCAAAAAGACTTGCTAAACCAACGTGCAAACCGGAAATCGCCATCAGATGCCCTATGCCGGACATTCGAAAGATCTTCCATTGTTGTGCAGAAATGGCCGAGCGCTCCCCTATAGCAAGTGCCAAAATAATACCTAGAGCAGGTTTCTCTCCCAAGACATCTTGAATCTTTAACCGGAGACGATTACGGAGGGAGAGAANAAAATTCTCTGATTCAGCCTTTCCTATCAGTAGAGGAATTGCCTTATACACATAGCCTGTTGCCTGAATGTGATCTCTGAAATACATCAATTCCCGGTCATGGGTGCCCACGTTGCGATACCCACGAACAGGCTTTATCTTTATCTGTAGCTGCCACTGCTGCCCTGGTTCGAGTATCGGCCTATCCCCATACCAACGCAGGCGAACGTTACTCCGCCTGGCACTTGTGATTGTCCCGTCGGTTAGTCGATGAAGTCTAAAGTCGAACTGTGTGTGAGTCGTTCTAGCAATAGGGATACTGTTTACTACTCCGACTGCAGTAACTGGTTGGTATAGGAAATGCCGGTCGGGACGTTTTTCTAACTGATACTGCGCATAAACTGTGGCCCACAACATGCCGAACCCTATACAAACCAAATAACGAGTCCATCCCCTTACGAACACAAAGCACAGAAAAACTGCACAACAGACCCACAAAAGCGCGGTCAACGAGACGCACAAATGAATAAACAGTGCGCCAACCGTATAAGCTAACGCTATGACAAGTATTCGAGGCATCCTTGCCCGCTGATATCGTCCTTGATCTTTACTGTCTACATTTTATGAGATATCGCCGGACAATCAAGCTATTTGGCTAAGCAGAAATATTCTGTAGAGTTCCGTTCGCTAGTTTGTAGATATGATCAAGTTTCCGTGCCAACCCAAGATCGTGGGTGGCCATGACAAGACTCGTGCCAAACTCGCTATTGAGAGTGAAAAAGAGCTCTTGAACTGAATTTGCAGTCTCGTAATCAAGGTTNCCTGTTGGCTCGTCGGCCAGGATACAGTCGGGCTGCCCAACAAGTGCNCGAGCTACAGCAGTTCGCTGTCTCTCTCCTCCAGAGAGTTCGCCTGGCTTATGATGTTCTCNNGCCCTTAGGCCTACCTTTTCCAATAACTGCGACGCATCAGATAAAGCTGAAGTATGAGATTCGCCGCGAATCAATAGCGGCATTGCTACGTTTTCCAAAGCAGAAAACTCCGGCAANAGATGATGAAACTGATAAACAAAACCAAGCGACCGATTCCGAAGCACGCCGATAGCCTTTTCACTCAAGCCCGCCAGTGGCTGACCACATAATTGAACACTGCCTTGTGTTGGCCTATCCAGGCCGCCCAGTAAATGCAAAAAAGTACTCTTCCCGCTGCCCGAGGCNCCGACGATCGCGATAGTTTCACCTGCTGCCACTGTCAGGTTGATATCGCTAAGTACCTGAACTAGGGTGCCTGCCTCTGTAAACGATTTATATAGCCCGGAACATTCCAGAATNGGATTAGTCGGGTTACTCATATCGCAAAACCTCAGCGGGGTCAGTNCTCGAAGCCCTCCACGCGGGGTACAACGTTGCGACCACACTCAAGACAAATGAAATGGANACAATCTGGGAAACATCCCTCCACTTTAGCTGAGCNGGAAAGTCGGTGATCACATATACGCTTGACGGAAAGAACTCGATTCCAAAGAGNCCCTCCAGCCAAGGGACNAGNGTTTCTACATTTACAGCGGTTATTACACCCGAGANACCGCCGATAAATGTTCCGATAAGCCCGATCAGCGTGCCCTGAATCATAAAAATTGCCATCACCCTGCGCGGCCCCAGTCCCAAGGTCCGTAAAATAGCCACGTCTGAGCGCTTATCAGTCACCAGCATCACCAGAGTAGATACGATATTGAATGCAGCCACAGCAACGATGAGCAGCAAGATGATGAACATCACCCGCCGCTCTATTTTTATCGCNCGGAAAAGATTGACGTGTTGNATTGTCCAGTCNGTTACGCGGTACCCCGCTCCCAGAGACCTGGAAAGTTGTTCTCTTATTCGGGGNGCTTGNTATAGGTCTGNAAGTTTCAACCGCCGGCCGCTGACCAGGCCCCCAGTCTTAAACAGTCGANCCGCGTCACCCAAATGCAGAATCGCTAAACCGCTATCATGCTCGTACATNCCGAGCTCAAAAACTCCCGCTACGTTAAATCGTTTCAGCCTNGGNAAAAGCCCCGCCGGAGTAATCTGACCCNTNGGAGCAACCAGGGTTACTTTCTNACCCACCGACACCCCCAGTTGTCGCGCGAGTTCCGATCCAAGAACAATCTGCCATTTTCCCGACTCTAGGGCGTTCCAACTGCCACCTTTCATACTCTCAGACAAATTGGAAACACCAGCCTCTTCTGTAGGCAACACGCCTCGAATCAAAGCGCCTTTGACCATTCGGCCGCCCATTAAAAGACCCTGACCGAGAATAAACGGTGCCGAGGCTAGTATTTCCGGTTGTCTAGTGATCTCGTGGTTGACTGTCTCCTGGTCGCTAAGCCATCCGTTTTGACCGCTCACAGTGACATGCGATGCGACTGAAAGTATTCTTTCTCTGAGTTCGCGTTCGAAGCCGTTCATGATAGAGAGAACAGTGATCAATGCCCACACACCGATCGCGATTCCGATCATTGAGGTCATCGAGATAAACGAGATAAAATGATTGCGCCTTTTGGCTCGGGTATAGCGCAACCCAATCAACAGCTCCAGTGGCCGGATCATGGCAATTCGCAGGCAATCAGAGCATCTTGGGAGAACAGATCAGATCACCTTAATTGTTATTGTCAGATCGAAGGTGTGGGAACAATAATACATCCCTGATCGACGAGCACCCCGTCAACAACATTACAAAACGGTCGACACCGAGCCCACCGCCAGCGTTTGGTGGCAAACCATACTCCAGCGCGGTGATGTAGTCCTGGTCAAAAAACATAGCCTCTTCATCTCCAGAAGACTTCGCGACTGCTTGCCGCTCAAATCGTGTCGCTTGATCTTCTGCATCGTTTAACTCTGAAAATCCGTTAGCCAGTTCCCGCCCCGCTATAAACAATTCAAACCGATCAGTCAGAGAAGAATCATCGTCATTGCGTCTGGACAACGGTGAGACCACTTCCGGATAGGCAGTTATATAGGTCGGTTGTATCAGGTGATCCTCTACAGTCGCCTCGAACATCAACATCAACATCTCGCCAACCGACAAACCTGAATCCGACTCAACGCCATGGGTCAGAAGTATGCTTGCCAGCATTTTTTGATCATTAAGATCAGTACTTGAAAGCTTGGGGTTATGCCTCAGGACAGCCTCACTCATGTTCAGTCTTTCAAAAGGCTGGGCGAGGTCGATGCTGTGCCCTTCATATTCAAGTTTTGTGCTGCCATTGACATCCTGAGCGACTATTCTGAGCATCTCTTCAGTTAGGTCCATGTAGTCGCTGTAATCAAGATAGGCTTCGTTGTATTCAAGCATCGTGAACTCTGGATTGTGTTGAGTACTCAACCCTTCATTACGGAAATTCCGATTTAATTCGTAAACTCGCTCAAAACCACCGACCAGACAGCGCTTAATATAGAGTTCCTGAGCGACTCTCAGGTAAAGATCCCGATCAAGTGCGTTGTGATGCGTAACGAAGGGTTTTGCGTTTGCACCACCTGGAATCGCCTGCATGATTGGCGATTCGATTTCGATATAGCCTCGATCATCCAGAAACTTGCGAAGCGACTTGATGGTCGCTGCCCGCTTACGAAATACTTCACGTGAAGTTTCGCTGACCAGTAAATCTATATATCTCTGACGATAGCGAATTTCCACATTCGTCAGTCCATGATGTTTCTCGGGCAGTGGGTGTAACGATTTAACCAACAGTTGAAACTGAGACACTTCGATCGTCAATTCACCTGTCTTTGTGATAAATGGCCGCCCGATGACACCGATAATATCTCCAATATCAAACTTCTTGAACGATTCATTGTATTGTCCATCAGGTAGTCGGTCGCGCTGCGCGTACAACTGGATTCTGCCCGACTCATCCTGAATATGTGCGAAACTGGCCTTACCCATAATGCGTCTGGACATAAGACGTCCAGCCAACTTGATTTCATCTCCTCTAGTTTCGGGCGCTTGCGAGGCAAGTCTTTCCTGCTGCTCGAGTGCATTCTTTGCACAACTGTCCCGTCGGAAATCATTAGGGTATGGATTTCCCTGCTGACGTAACTTGGCTAGTTTCTCTTTCCGCTGTACGGTCTGGTCGTTTATGTCGCTTACCATGTTTCTAACTTTTCAGTGCCTTAGAGAGCAGCTTTTAAACTCGCTTCTATAAATTGTCCAATATCACCGTCTAACACGGCCTGTGTATTGCCGGTTTCCACACCCGTACGCAGGTCTTTGACTCTAGATTGATCCAAAACATAGGACCTTATCTGACTGCCCCATCCGATATCCGCTTTAGAATTCTCTAGTTCCTGCTGTTCCTCCTGCCGCGCACGCATCTCCGCCTCGTAAAGTCGAGATTTCAGCATGGACATCGCTTCTGCTTTATTGCGATGTTGGGAACGATCGTTCTGGCATTGCACAACAATCCCACTTGGTAGATGCGTAATCCGGACTGCAGAATCAGTCCTATTCACATGCTGTCCACCCGCACCACTTGCCCTGTAAGTATCGATTCGAAGGTCTGCAGGATTGATTTCGACTTCAAATCGGTCATCCACCTCAGGATAAACAAACACAGAGGCNAATGACGTATGTCGCCGGTTCCCTGAGTCAAAAGGGGATTTTCTGACCAGCCTGTGGACACCGGTTTCGGTTCTGAGATAGCCATAAGCATACTCGCCACTCACATGAATGGTCGCNCTTTTGATACCGGCTACTTCGCCTTCTGACTTTTCAACCAGTTCGACCGAGTATCGCCCTGATTCTGACCAGCGCAAATACATTCGGAGTAGCATTTCTGCCCAGTCCTGTGCTTCGGTTCCTCCAGAGCCAGCCTGAATATCGACAAAAGCGCTGGCTTCATCCGCTTCACCGGAAAACATTCGCCGAAACTCGAGCTTCTCCAGTTTCTGTTTAACTCCTTCCGATTCTTTTGCTACCTCCTCTATCGTTTCATCATCATTTTCAAGTCGTGCCAGCTCAAGCAAATCAAGTAAATCGCTGAACGCCCGAGACAGGTCATCCAATTGTCCTACTGTTTCCTCGAGCCTGGCTCGTTCTTGGCCGAGGCGCTGAGCTTCTTCTGGATTATCCCACAGTGAAGGATCCTCTAACCGAAGCAAAATTTCTTCGAGACGCTCTTTTCGAGAGTCATAGTCAAAGATACCCCCTGAGCCCTTCAATTCGGCGAGCGCAATCATTTAGATCCTGAAATATTTCTCCTGGCTCTGCCATGATAAATCTGGTTCGGATGAACTATAATTANGGANGGGGAAGGATACCGGATTTCCAGTTAATTCGATACGGACAGCNNCATCTGCATATCCAGTTGTCCATTGNNCCANGCCTGTCGTTCGTGTGTGCTTGTACATCGACNTNACNGTGCACCAGANTCGTNCTTGGCAAGCACAGGCATATTACAAAAGAAACAGTAACATTGAAGGTGCGAATTAGCGGTATGCAAATAGGAATACCTAGAGAAATTTATCCCGAAGAATGTCGCGTAGCAGTAACCCCTGAGGTTGTCAGCCATCTGACCGAGCTGGGCTTCACNGTTAAACTCGAAACCAATGCCGGCAAAGCTGCAAGTTTCTCAGATNCTGCGTATATCCAAAGTGGTGCTGNGATTGNCNCCAGTGCGATCGAAATCTGGGAANCCAGTGACATTCTCCTCAAGGTAAGAGCACCATCAGAGCATCCCGATCTCGGACTGCACGAGGCATCACTTCTTAGCCCAGAACAGACCNTAATCTGTTTTATATGGCCAGGACAGAACCCAGAACTTGTGTCTCGTCTATCCGATACCGGAGCCTATGTCCTGGCAATGGATGCTGTACCTAGAATTTCTAGAGCTCAAAAATTCGATGCATTGAGCTCTATGGCAAACGTTGCGGGATATCGCGCGATCATAGAATCAGCTGGCGAGTTTGGCAGATTCTTCGCTGGTCAGATCACCGCCGCCGGTAAGGTGCCTCCGGCTCGGATACTTGTGATAGGCGCTGGCGTGGCGGGGCTCGCTGCGATAGGAGCTGCCGGAAGCATGGGCGCGAGCGTCCGTGCGTTTGATACCCGGCCAGAAGTAAAAGAACAGGTTGAGAGCATGGGTGCTGAGTTTCTAATGCTGGACTTTGCTGAGGACGGCAGTGGGACCGGGGGCTATGCGAAAACAATGAGTGAGGAATTCATTGTTGCGGAGATGGCGCTATTTATGGAACAGGCCAAAGAGGTGGATATCATAATCACTACGGCCCTTGTGCCTGGCAAACCTGCACCACGTCTGATCACGGCNGAAATGGTAGATGCCATGAGAGACGGNAGTGTTATNGTTGACCTGGCTTCTGAACAAGGCGGTAACTGTGAACTCACCCAACCTGGCCGCGTGACCCNCGCCAGCGGCGTNCGCGTGATTGGATATACAGACCTTCCCAGCAGAATGCCGGCGCAGTCAAGTCAGCTTTACGGAACCAACATCCGACATTTTCTGGCTGAAATCTGCCCAGACAAAAACGGGCAGATCGAACTTAACATGGATGACGATGTTGTACGATCCATGACCGTCACTCGTTCTGGAGAAATCACCTGGCCCCCACCGAAGATCGAAACTGCAAAACCGGCTGAACCATCCAGNTCTCCGCCCCCTAGTATTNTTACAAGCCCAGTTAAGTCTCCTGAAAAACAAAACAACGTCACCACTCTGATCGGTCTCGGTGTGGTTATGCTGATCATCCTCGGCGTAGGCGCTGTCGCGCCCAGTTCCTTCATGAATCACTTCACAGTGTTTATTCTAGCNATCTTTGTCGGATGGCAGGTGGTCTGGAATGTTACTCCTGCACTACATACTCCTCTGATGAGCGTAACCAATGCCATTAGCGGAATTATTGTGATCGGTGCACTGCTTAAGATTGACGCGGGATCTTCATTGGTTGTTCTGCTCGCAGCAATTTCCTTGCTGATCGCAAGTGTCAATATCAGTGGTGGATTTCTGGTGACCCACAGAATGCTGCGGATGTTTCGAAGAGATATCTGAACGTGTCTACCGGTATCATCACCTCAGCCTACATCGCGGCCAGCGTATTATTTATTCTCAGCCTCGCCGGGTTGAGCCATCAGGAGCGCGCTCGGCNAGGCAACCTCTTCGGAATCCTTGGGATGGCGATAGCCATCGTTGCCACAATTTATAACCCCGCGGTAGGTAACTANGCACTGGTAATTATTCTGATGGTGTCTGGAGGTGGAATCGGGGCGTTAGTCGCCGCCCGCGTTCAGATGACGGCTATGCCACAACTGGTCGCGTTGCTCCATAGCTTTGTGGGACTAGCGGCTGTTTTGGTTGGGTTCGGAACTTTNCTCGATCCCACAGTTGGATATTTCGATATAGAAAGGACTATTCACAATATTGAAATCTACTTGGGNGTATTGATAGGTGCAGTAACCTTTACCGGGTCGGTTATTGCTTTCGGAAAACTTCAAGGCATCATTAACAGCCGTCCNCTCACCCTCCCTGGCCGACATCTAATCAATATTGCTATAGGGCTCGCCTGTTTGTGGTTCGGCTGGCATTTTATTTCCATGGGCACTTTAGACGCTGGGCTTTACCCGCTCATTATTGCCACAGTACTCGCACTGATTTTTGGAGCACACATGGTTTTGGCCATCGGCGGTGCAGACATGCCGGTCGTGATTTCTATGCTCAACAGCTATTCGGGTTGGGCCGCTGCAGCAACTGGCTTTATGCTCGCAAATGATCTGCTGATCGTGACGGGNGCACTGGTGGGAAGCAGTGGAGCAATATTGAGCTACATCATGTGTCGCGCTATGAATCGACAGTTTCTTGCGGTGATTCTCGGAGGATTTGGTGGATCAGTCAGTTCGAGTTCATCGTCGGTTAGCGATCAACAAGTCATTTCGATCAGCCACGAAGAATCCGCACAGTTACTGCGAGAAGCCGACAGCGTTGTTATCGTTCCAGGATATGGCATGGCGGTTGCTCACGCCCAACATCCCGTATCAGAACTGACCAAGGTTCTGCGCAGCAAAAATACCGATGTGAGATTTGCCATACATCCAGTTGCCGGCAGAATGCCAGGACACATGAACGTTCTCCTCGCGGAGGCAAAAGTACCTTATGATATCGTGCTAGAAATGGATGAAATAAACGATGATCTTCCGGATACGGATGTGGTTCTCGTAATCGGTGCGAATGACATCGTCAATCCGTCAGCACAAGAAGACCCCGATGGTCCGATAGCAGGAATGCCTGTACTCGAGGTTTGGAAGTCAAACGCCACTATAGTATTGAAACGGAGTATGGCAACAGGATACGCAGGTGTCGATAATCCCCTTTTCTACCGGGATAAAACAAAAATGCTATTCGGCGATGCCAAGGACAGTATGGACAAAGTTCTCTCTGCCTTGAAATAGGCCTACCCCCATTTGCGTTATCTATCGGTTCAGGGCTGCTTCATGGTGCTACCAATTTCAGCCGGTATTCTTACCAAAAGGACCCCGACATCTTCCAGTGCCGCCATTTTAGCTTCGGCCATACCTTTACTTGCCACTTGCGACAATAGTCCCCACATGACCCATCCACTTACCCGGCGGCGCGGATGACCGGGCGGGT
>PCBE01000026.1 GCA_002731295.1 Acidiferrobacteraceae bacterium
CGACCTCGACGCTATGCGGCAGCACAAGACTGAAACAACTTATCAACAGGCCGCCAGAAAAGACATAAATCGCTTTCTTCGAAACTGGCAAGACAACCCAGTTTTACTGGCTACCGCTCGGCAATTGCTGTCGGCCCAAGGTTTCCCAACCGACTCCCGGTTTTAGAAGGAAACCCGCGCCGCGTAGAATGGATGATCTGATGGTCCGGTCGGGGTATGCCACGCATCAATAATCTTCAGCCCGCGAACAAGTAACCAGTCAACGCGTCCAGGCGGCCCCCCGGCCAGACCAGCTGCGTCCTGCACCGCAAATGTCTGTAGCCGGTCAAGGCACTCGTGACCCACTTCAACGTTAAAGTCACCGAGCAGAATCGCGTGATCGTACTGTTCAAAAACATCCAGTACTTGTTCAAACGGATGGCGTTGACGATCCGGATGAGACAGGTGCGTGTTAAGGACATGCACCGTCTTGCCGTTCATACTGACCTCGTATCGCGTCAGGTTGCGATAGCCCCTACCGGTCGTTGGCAATAAGGGTTCACGATGCCAGTGCTCCACTGGAATACGTGTAAGCAGGGCGTTGCCTCGATTCGGCAGCAGACATCGCCGCCGCGTGGGGGCGAAATGAACCGCGCAATCAAGCTTTTCTGACAGCGTGTAAGCCTGGTTATTCAATCCGCGCCAGGTTGATCCTTCGACTTCCTGTAGCCCAACAATGTCACAGTCTTTAATCACCTCGGCAATGCGATTAAGATCGCGCCGACCGTCAGTTCCCCGAGATCGGTGAATATTGTAGGTGCCGATGATAAAGCTGTCGCCGGTCGGCTGACCCACACGGGCTATGTGCTTAAGTTCTGAGCCTGCGGCAGGACCCAACGGCCAGTACTTAAACAGCAATAGATAACTACCGATTGCTGCCACTGCCAAGGCCAGAAAATTAAACACTGACATCCGACCACTCGGGTTGAGTATCCATCGCGTCTGGTCCATCGTTATCGGCCGACGTCGCGTCAAAACAATTGGGTATCGTCGATAACATCAACTCTGCGAATCCGGTCAGTTCAATCGTGCCGCATTGACGAGGCGTGCTCGATCAGGGACCATCATTGTAGCTAGGTTCTTGACTTTGGATAAACACCCGATGAAAACCGCTTTTCTGACTGACCCGAGGTTTACCGAACATGAAACCGGGCCTGGGCATCCCGAGCGTGCGGCCCGCCTGACCCACACGCTGGACCACCTGCGCGCACAACAATGGTTCAGCCAGCTGATACCCGTCGAATCACAGCTTTGTGACGAGCGCTGGCTGCGCAGCGTCCATGATCGTACGCTGATAGAGCGTGCACGACAGGCGTGTAGCCAGGGACGGGCGTATCTGGACAGCCCCGACGTCGCGGTGAGTCAAGCCTCATTCGAGATTGCGCTACTGGCCGCCGGTGGCGTTCTTGCCCTGACCGATGCTGTAATCCACGGTAAAGTGGATAACGGCTTTGCTCTAATCCGACCTCCCGGCCATCATGCCGAGCGTGACGTCGCACTTGGCTTCTGTCTGTTCAACAACATTGCGATCACTGCGCGTTATCTGCAACAAGAATACGGGCTGGAAAAGATCGTTATTTTGGACTGGGACGTCCATCATGGGAACGGGACGCAGCACAGCTTCGAAAGCGACCCCAGTATTTTCTATATCAGCCTGCACCAATACCCACACTATCCTGGAACTGGCGCTTATTCCGAAATCGGTATCGGCGACGGGGCCGGTACCACACTGAACTGTCCAATGCCCGCAGGTAGCGACGACAGCCACTACGAACAAGCCTTCCGAGAAAAAATACTGCCGGCTGTGAACGACTATGGCCCAGACGCGATCCTGATTTCAGCCGGATTTGACGCCCACCAGGCAGATCCCCTCGGCAGTATCAACCTGTCTACAGCATTCTACGGCTGGATGACCGAACGGATGCTGGAAACCGCAGACCAGCATGCTAATGGACGACTTATTTCTGTGCTTGAAGGGGGCTATGCACTGGATGCACTGGCCGCGAGTGTCAGCAGTCATCTTCAGTCCCTGGCTGGTATTTCTTTACCCGACAAACGTTCATCCAGAAACGCCCAGTAACAGAAGAACCAGCGAGATTGTAACCATTGACACGGCTGTGCTGACAACCGTCGACGCAGCAGCTAACGGTACCCCCGTCGAGTAGCGTTCCGCAAACAGGTAAGTGTTAATACCTACCGGCAGAGCCGCCAACACCACGGCGACCGACAGCCACAACGAGTCTAACTCCAGCACAAAGCGTAGAACCAGCCAGACGCCGGCCGGAAATACCACTGTCTTCATCACGCAGATCGCAACTGATGCTCCCAGGGAGCCCGCAACACGGTACTGGCTCAGTGCGGCACCCAATGCAAACAGCGCACACGGGGTTGCTGATTGAGCAAAAAGCTCAAGTACACCCACCAGTGCCACAGGTAAAGACACGCCCATCAGGTTGACCAACATACCCAGTGCAATCCCGGCGAGGTACTGATTGGCAATAACACCCCGTGCAAACGACCACAGACGCGAATCCTGGTCTCTATGGGCAGCACCCGCGACCTGAACCAGCGTCATTACGGGAAACATCACCAACGCCTGGGTCGCCACCAGCATAAACAATGGCAGGGTCGCTCGCTCACCGAAGATAGTCAGCACCAAGGGGATGCCCAGCGGGATGAAACTGCCGTAACTGCTGCCAAACGCAAATATACCGGCCTCCCTGGGACGATAACCGAAAACAAGGCCAGACACGGTAAATGCCACAGCGAAAAACCCCAACGCACATCCGTAGTAGCCCAGCAGATAACTCCAGGGCAAGACGTCGGGCAAATCGATCTTGACCATGGCGTAGAACAACAGCAACGGAATTGCGATGTTGAACACATAGATCGAAATGCCGTGGATAGCCGCCTTGTCCAGCAGCCGGACACGGCCGGCTATATAGCCACAGATCACGACGCCAAAGATGGGGGCAACGATAGCAATGACCACATCAGCCATGTTTAGATCTCCTGTCAACCAACCGCAACGCGATACACATCATAGCGCTGCCGGCGCATCAGCAAGGCGTTCCAGGCCTGGACGAAGCTAAATCTCCATTACGGTTGAATAGCGTAGGTTTGCTGGTCTGCAGTTTGCTATTTGCCGATCGCGCGGTTAGATTTTGCTCCACTGTAGGGCATTTGTTAGGAGAAATGCCACAGTCAAGGCGATGATGGGGACGAGTAGCCGATCGTGCTCGCGCAGCAGAGACCGGGGGAGTACTGAAATCCCCGGGCCGGGTCCCGGTGAATATCACCCTTGAGCCACTGACCGAACAACGCCATGGCGTTCACTAGGCTCAGTCGGTTGACCCCCGAAACCGGGTTGCGGACAGTATGCTGTCCATGAGGTCACCGAGCATTGACCGGTGACGAAGCCGGGTGGTACCGCGCGCGGATTCTGATTAACCCCACAGATTCGAGACGCCCCGGAGGCCGCAAACCAAGGCATCCCCGGGGCCTTACTCATGGAGAGCGATGAGATGGTATTCCAGAGGGCTTCTAGCCGATACGATGGTCCGACACTGGAAGCTGATGTGCTCGATTTCTGGCGAGAAAACCAGGTATTCGAAAAAACCCTAGCCAATACCGAAGGCCGCCCTCTGTTCACCTTCAACGAAGGACCGCCAACAGCCAACGGGCGTCCCGGTATACATCACGTACTCGCCCGTACATTCAAGGATATTTACCCACGCTACAAGACAATGCGCGGTTTTCATGCCCCGCGGAAGGGCGGTTGGGATACCCACGGCCTGCCAGTAGAGCACGAAATCGAGAAAGAACTGGGTATCTTCGACAAACAAGAAATCGAGTCGCAGATCGGGGTCGAAGAATTTACCCGACGTTGTCGAGAGTCCGTTATGCGTTACATCGGCGACTGGGAAAAAATGACCGAGCGGATGGGTTTCTGGGTAGATCTTGATCGGGCCTACTACACCCTGGATAACCAGTACATCGAATCGGTTTGGCACCTGCTAAAAATCATCTGGGACAAAGGTCTGATTTATCAGGACTACAAGGTTGTTCCCTACGACCCACGAATTGGTGCAACTCTATCTTCACACGAAGTGGCGCAGGGTTATCGGGAGGTCGAAGATCCGTCAGTCACCGTCCGTTTTAAGCTGATCGAGACCGACAACACCGCCTTTCTCGTCTGGACGACCACTCCCTGGACCCTGCCATCCAACCTCGCCCTGGCTGTGGGTGCGGACATCGACTATGTCTACATCCAAAACGGAGATGAGATTCTGATCCTCGCCGCGGCACGGCTTCAAATTATTATGGGAGAAGCCGATTACAAGGTCATCAAAACCGTTAAGGGCCATGATTTGGTTGGACTTCGCTACCAGCGCCTGTTTGACCACCTGGCGGCCGACGGCGACATCTGTCGGGTACATGCGGCGGACTTTGTCAGCACAGACGATGGCACCGGGATCGTGCACGTTGCACCCGCCTACGGGGTCGACGACCTCGAGCTGGGACAGCGCAACAATCTGCCGGTCGTTCACGGCGTCGGACTCGATGGCTATTTCAAATCGGAGGTGACACCGGTGGCGGGCTTGTTTTTCAAAGATGCCGATCCCGTCATTATCGACCTGCTCGAAACACAAGGCCTGTTGTTCCGCCAAGAAAAATATCTGCACAACTATCCATTCGGCTGGCGAACAGGTGACCCATTGATCTATTACGCCAAAAATGCCTGGTACATCCGAACGACTTCGGTTCAGGAGCGGATGGTGTCACTGAACCAGACCATCAACTGGGTGCCACATACCATTCGCGACGGGCGATTTGGCAACTGGCTCGAACACAATGTCGACTGGGCGCTCTCACGCGAGCGGTTCTGGGGTACGCCTCTACCACTGTGGACCAACGGAGAAGGGGAATTTGTATGCATCGGCTCGGTTGCGGAACTCGAAGCGCTGTGCGGGCGCTCTTTAGACGAAGTTGATCTCCACCGACCTGCCGTTGACGACATCGTATTCAACCATCCCGAGACGGGTCAGGAATATCGCCGCGTTCCGGAAGTGATTGACTGCTGGTTTGATTCAGGGGCGATGTCTTATGCCCAATGGCACTACCCTTTCGAAAACCAAGAGACCTTTAACCGGCATTTTCCAGCTGAATACATCTGCGAAGCGATTGACCAGACACGCGGCTGGTTCTACAGCCTGCACGCCATTGCAACACTGGTCTCCGACAGTGTTGCCTACCGCAACTGTGTCTGTCTGAGTCATATTGTCGACAAAGACGGCAAGAAAATGTCCAAGTCGTTGGGCAACATCGTCAATCCCTACGATGTGTTTGACCACATTGGCGCAGACCCGTTACGCTGGTATTTCCTGGCCCGTCTTGCTCCGGAAGTTCAGAAGCGGATCTCCGTTGATATCATTGCTGAAGTAGCAAGCTCCTTCATCAATACACTCTGGAACACCTACGTATTTTTCACGCTTTATGCGAGCCTGGACAATATCGATTTCTCCGACACATTAGATGTTGCAAAGCGACCGGAAATCGACCGTTGGGCTCTGGCACAACTTCACCACACCACTGAAACCGTCACCGCGGCTCTGGATCAATACGATGCTCGGGCGAGCGGCGAAGCAATTGAGAGTTTTGTTAGTCAGTTGAGCAACTGGTACGTGCGGCGCAATCGCAGGCGCTTTTGGAAAAGTGAGGCCGGTGAAGACAAGAATTCAGCCTACCTGACACTTTACCAGTGCCTCAAGACGATTAATCGACTGCTGGCGCCGTTCATGCCGTTTCTGGCTGAATCGATCTACCAGAACCTTGAGCGAGCTGTGAACACGGCAGCTCCGCTCAGCGTCCACATGACCGATTGGCCAAAGCCTGATTCAGCGTGGAAAGATGACGACCTGATCGCCTCTGTCGATATTCTCCAGAAAGTGGTCGGACTCGGCCGGGCGGCCCGGGAAAGTAGTCGAATCCGAGTACGACAGCCATTGGCCAGACTGCTGGTCCGGGTTCCCACAGACAGCCACGCTGTTGCCATAAAACATCAGGAAATGCAGATTCTGGAAGAACTCAATGTCAAGTCCCTGGAGTTCATCGCCCGGGATGCCGAGCTCATCTCCTACCGGTTGAAACCCAACCTGCCGCGAATCGGCAAACGCCACGGCCGCCTCATCCCCGCTATTCGTGAGGCACTGTCCAAAGCCAACGCGGCAGCAGTAGCAACTGCTCACGCTGGAGGCGAATCAGTGACCCTTGATGTTGCGGGCCAGGAGATTGACTTTGAGCCCGATGACTTGTTAATTGAAACCACCTCCGCCACAGGATATTCAAGTACCGAGTCAGAAGGATTCCTCGTCGGCTTGGATACGAACCTGACGCCCGAGTTGATCGACGAAGGGTTAGCCCGCGAAATCGTTCGCAGTATTCAGGAGGCACGCAAGAATGCAGGCCTTGAAGTTTCCGATCGCATTCGGCTACATGTCTCCGGTTCAACCGATATAGACCGTATCTTGCTGTCCTACCGCGACTGGATCATGGCCGAGACACTGGCTAAATTGTGGGCTGAGCCTGGCCAAAGCCCAGATTATTCAGTCGATGGTGCGCTTGAAGTACACAACTGGCACATCGAACTGAGCAAACACTGATGCTGGCCAATCCCGTCTCATTTCAATGGGCGACACACTGCACCAACCGACAGACATGAATAGGCAAAAGCCCATACCAAATATTACCCTGTTTAGTGATCAAACTATTCAGTATGCCAACAGGCTGTGATCGGTATCTGGATTGCGCAGCGTGCTCAAAATAATCAGTGCCCCGATTGAGTGTCTGATAAAATTCTTTCCCAGTATCGTCTTAGCCTAATAAATTCCTAAGGAGGCCCAATGCCGCGTCGTTTTCTTTTCACCTCTGAGTCAGTTTCAGAAGGCCATCCCGACAAAATGGCTGATCAGATCTCTGATGCCATTCTCGATGCCTTGCTTGAACAAGATCCGAACTCACGCGTGGGCTGCGAAACACTCGTCAATACCGGACTCGCTATGGTGTCCGGCGAGATCACGACCACTGCCCAGATCGATACCATCGACGTAGTACGCGATACGATTAAACAGATCGGATATTGCTCATCTGATATGGGCTACGATTACAGTAGTTGCTCCGTCGTTGTTGCGCTGGACAAACAATCACCAGATATCGCACAAGGTGTCAACGAAGGTGAGGGTGTAGACCTTGAACAGGGTGCAGGTGATCAGGGCCTGATGTTCGGCTTCGCCTGTAAGGAGACCGACGTCTTGATGCCCTTTCCCATCACCTATGCTCACCGCTTGGTCAAACAGCAAGCTGACGTACGCAGGGCCGGCACCTTGCCATGGCTGTGCCCGGATGCCAAAAGCCAGGTATCTGTACGCTACGAAGACGGCAAACCGGTCAATGTCGAGACCGTGGTTCTATCCACCCAACACCTCGATGACGTTGATCATCAAACGATCAGTGAAGCTGTGATTGAAGAAATCATCAAGCCCATTCTGCCGGAAAATATGATCACAGCCGACACACAGTTTCTTGTGAATCCGACTGGCCGATTTGTGGTCGGTGGCCCGCATGGAGACTGCGGATTGACTGGCCGAAAGATTATTGTCGATACATACGGTGGGTCCGCTCATCATGGTGGTGGCGCATTTTCCGGCAAAGACCCCTCCAAAGTCGATCGATCAGCAGCCTACGCTATCCGCTACGTGGCCAAAAACATTGTGGCTGCGGGCCTTGCCGACCAATGCGAGGTACAGGTTGCGTATGCCATTGGGGTCGCTCAACCGGTTTCCTTACTCGTCAATACCGCGGGCACCTCCAAAATTCCTGAAGAGGAGATTGAACGCCTCGTACGGGAACATTTCGACCTGCGACCCAAAGCTATTATCCAGATGCTGGACCTACTGCGCCCGATATACAAAAACACAGCAGCTTATGGTCATTTTGGACGCAACGAGGCGGACGGATTTCCCTGGGAACGAACTGACAAGGCTGCCGCGTTGCGGGATGCAGTCGGACTGTAGTTCAGCTCTGGCTGACTGCTGCATTTGCGGTACCGTTAGCAGACTGTGTACACCGAATGGATATAATCTAAAGTACATCCGTACCCAATTTATTGGTAGTCCTATGACGCTGCCGAGAAGCGCTGCAACGGGCACTCGCCCGCCAGGCTCGGATTCACAGTCGTCATTTTCGATTCAACGGCGCTTTCTAAGACTGGAGCGTAACCATGAGTACTGCTGTTAAACCTGAATTTTCTGATTTCCAGGTCGCCGACCTATCGCTGGCAGGCTGGGGCCGAAAAGAAATATCTATTGCCGAAACCGAAATGCCCGGGCTGATGGCGATGCGGGACAAGTATGCGGACCAATCTCCGCTACAAGGCGCTCGTATTGCCGGCAGTCTGCANATGACTATTCAAACCGCAGTCCTGATCGAAACCCTTGAAGCGCTGGGTGCCGAGGTCCGCTGGGCATCGTGCAACATCTTCTCAACACAGGACCACGCTGCAGCNGCCATCGCAGCAGCGGGCACACCTGTCTTTGCTTTCAAGGGNGAATCCTTGAGTGAATACTGGGCCTATACCCATCGCATTATGGAGTGGAGTGACGGTGGAACACCAAATTTGATNCTAGATGATGGCGGCGACGCGACCATGCTGGTCACGCTGGGGAGCAAAGCCGAACAGGATGCCAGCGTGTTGGATAANCCNGAGAGTGAGGAGGAGTCGGTGCTGTTCTCGACAATTCGAGNACGCCTCAACCAGCAACCNGNCTGGTACTCGAAGATCCTTCAGAATATCCGTGGCGTAACGGAAGAAACCACCACCGGCGTACATCGTCTATACCACATGGAAAGTTCCGGCGAACTNCCGTTTCCGGCCATTAACGTCAATGACTCGGTGACAAAGTCAAAATTCGATAACCTCTATGGCTGTCGTGAGTCCCTGGTCGATGGAATTAAGCGCGCGACCGATGTCATGGTGGCCGGAAAAATTGCCCTGGTCATGGGTTATGGGGATGTCGGAAAAGGCTCGGCGCAATCATTGCGTGGTCTTGGCGCTACCGTTTGGATTACCGAGATCGATCCCATCTGTGCACTTCAGGCTGCAATGGAGGGATATCGTGTAGTCACTCTGGATGACGTCGTCTCAGAGGTGGATATATTCGTGACCGCTACCGGCAATTACCAGGTAATCAACCACGATCACCTTTCGCACATGAAAAATCAAGCGATTGTCTGCAACATCGGCCACTTCGACAATGAAATTGACTGCGCGTCTCTGAAACAGTACACNTGGGAGAACATCAAACCTCAGGTCGACCACATCATTTTTCCTGACGGCAAGCGGCTCATATTGCTGGCCGAAGGGCGATTGATCAATCTGGGCTGTGCCACCGGTCATCCCAGTTTTGTAATGTCCAATTCCTTTACTAACCAGACTCTGGCGCAGATCGAATTGTGGAACAACCCAGATCAGTACGACAACAAAGTATATGTTCTACCCAAGAAACTAGACGAAATGGTCGCCCGGCTTCATTTAGAAAAAGTCGGTGCAAAACTTACGCAGCTCAGTGACCAACAAGCCGCTTACATCAACGTAGACAAAGACGGTCCCTATAAACCTGACTACTATCGCTATTAAACCGATGTCAAAATAAAAAGCCCCCAATTGGGGGCTTTTTTTGTATCGTCTAATTCATCACTTCAGGCTGTTATATCAGGAACGAGTCTACCTTCGAGCAGCGTAATACTGTCCTTAAGAAAAAGCTTTCGTTTTTTGAGTCTTCGCATTTGAAGGTCATCGAATGTTGGATCGTTGGCCATGTTCTGCAGTTCTTCGTCCAGCGCGCGATGCTCGGATCTGAGTTCCTGAATCTTGGCCGCAACACCAGCACCTTGCTCTTGTGTCATAGGGTCGCTTTCCTCATGCGCTCTTGGTCAAAGCGCTGTGCTTAATAAAACCCCGGGGATTATGTTTTCAGTTTCAACTACAGGTNAGGTCCCCTGTTGCCTGCCCTAAAATCCATGTTACTCCTTTTTCACACGGCTTTCACCCCTCTGTTTGGTACTGCCCCCCTGAATCTNACNCAACTTGTTCGAATCAGAAATCTCGCCCACAATCCTGTTAATCCTGACCAATCACGGTCATGGCCATTACCCGAAAGANCAGAAGAAAATGGAGCCGATCGCTACCTGGGAAAAGCTGCTGTTGGGTGTACTGGCCCTNCTGGTTATCCTGTGGTTTTCCCCGGGTATCAACAAAATGATGNGGGTCAGTCGTAACGCCAAAAGCGACTGGATCGGATTGGCCATACCCATCGCGATGGTGAGCCTTTTCGTGTTTTTATTGATCCTGATAATCTGAAATCAATGGTGCGGTGAAAATATATCTGCCAATTACAGTAACGCTGGAGCCCTAACCCGGATACCCATGCCCCCAGAAAAGACCACGCTAGACCGTATTTACCTGAGTGACTATCAGCCACCGGGTTTTCTGATCACCACGACAGCCCTCCACTTCGAGCTGTCAGCCAATAACACTCGGGTCCGTTCGCAACTATCGATCAGACGACTCAGCAGTGACCAAGGTTCGCTGCGGCTCGATGGCGAGGCTCTTGTATTGGAAAGTATCAGACTCGATGGCAAAGAGCTGACCCCTAATCAGTACACCATCGATGACCATTCGCTCACAGTACACGATGTGCCTGGTCAGTTTACGCTCCAGATTGAAAACTATATAAGCCCAGCAGCCAACACCAAACTTGAAGGGCTGTATCTATCCAGTGGTAATTTCTGCACCCAGTGTGAGCCGGAAGGGTTCAGACGGATCACCTATTTTATCGACCGGCCTGATGTGCTCTCTGAATATACCGTGACCCTCAACGCGTCAGTGACGGATTGCCCCGTTCTATTGAGCAACGGAAACATGTTATCAACAGAAANGCTTCCAAACGGCCGTCATCAGGTCACGTGGCACGACCCGCACCCTAAACCCAGCTATCTGTTTGCACTGGTTGCAGGAGATCTGGGGTTTATCGAGGATCGTTTCACAACCGCAAGTGGTCGGGATGTCCGATTGCGGATCTACGCTGTTGAACGAGACCTCGGACAATGCCGTCACGCGCTGGATGCGCTGATACAGGCAATGCGGTGGGACGAACTGCGCTATGGCCGGGAGTATGACCTTGATTGTTTCAACATTGTTGCGGTCGAGGATTTCAATATGGGGGCCATGGAAAATAAGAGCCTCAATATCTTCAATACCCGTTACGTCCTTGCACTTCCTGAAACGGCCACTGACCAGGATTATCAGGCAATCACCGGGGTGATCGGTCACGAATACTTCCACAACTGGTCCGGGAACCGCGTCACTTGCCGAGACTGGTTTCAACTCAGTCTGAAGGAGGGTTTCACTGTTTTCCGTGACCAGGAGTTCAGTGCAGAACAGGGTTCGGCTGGCGTCAAGCGGATTGACGACGCCAAACTAGTACGCGGCCCACAGTTTCTCGAAGACAGCGGACCAATGGCCCACCCTGTCAGACCTACCTCTTATGCCGAAATCAACAACTTCTATACACTGACGGTTTACATCAAAGGNGCTGAANTGGTGCGAATGCTGGCGAACTTGCTTGGCCCGGTTCTGTTTCGAAAAGGCTGCGACCANTATTTTGATCACCACGATGGTCAAGCAGTGACAACTGAGGCGTTTGTCAGTGCTATGGAACATGCCAGCGGCCTGGATCTCTCGCAGTTCAGNCTCTGGTACGAGCAGGCTGGCACCCCCAAACTNACTGCCCGGGGCACTTATGATGCCGAGGTGGCACGCTACACACTGACNGTCGCTCAGCAGNGCCCGTCTACCCCCGATCAGGATCAAAAGAAACCGTTTCATATTCCCCTAGCCACCGCCTTATTTGATCGCTCTGGGCAAGCGATGAAGACAACCATTGGGGCGCAGGCCGATCCCAAACATGAACATATGTTGAGCTTGTGCCAGCAAGAGCANCAATTTGTATTTGAAGGCGTCGTGAAAGAGCCAGTGGTTTCCCTGTTACGACGGTTTTCGGCACCAGTAGAACTCGAATCTGATCTGTCAGATGACGAGCTCGCNATTCTGATGGCGCATGACGACGATCCATTTAACCGGTGGGATGCGGGGCAGCGCCTTTCCAGCACCGAAGTATTGCGTGCGTTCGAGGCGGCTGTTGAGGGCAATTCGTTTTCGCTCAATGAGCGTTTTGCAGTGGCCTTTGAAAATACGTTACGGCACGACTTCGATGACAGATCGTTTCAAGCCTATGCCTTGGCCCTACCAGATCATACCCACCTTTCGCAGATCACCCCCATCATTGAGCCGGACCGGCTCCACCAGGCCAGAAAGACAGTGAANCTGATACTGGCCACACGATTTACAGCCGATTTTGAAGCGCTTTACCACCGGTTCGAGGCGACAGGCACCGACCAAACCAACTGCATCAACAGTGGTCAGCGTGCCCTGCGTAATACCTGTCTGTCTTACCTGATGGNGCTTGAACAACCCGAGTTCACACGTCTGGCCAGCCACCAGCTGCACGCAGCCGATAACATGACCGATGCGCTGGCTGCTTTAACCTTGCTCGCCTGTTCACCATATCCAGAACGCACCGCTGCTCTGGCACATTTTTTCGATCGCTGGCACGATTACCCGCTGGTGATGGACAAGTGGTTCCGNGTTCAGGCAACGGCGGATTTGCCTGGAACGCTCGGTCACGTNAAAGCGCTCACATCACATGACCTGTTTCAGCTGGAAAACCCAAACAAAGTGTTCTCCCTGCTCGGGGCTTTCGCCCATGCCAACCCGCTTCATTTNCACCAGGTCGATGGTCAAGGCTATGCATTCATCAGCGAATACATATTGAAACTAGACCATACCAATCCNCAGGTCGCAGCCCGACTACTGTCAGCCTTCAATCTCTGGCGACGTTACAACCGTGAACGACAGGAAATGATGCGTGAGCAGCTTGAACACATTCAAGCACAACCCGCATTGTCTAAAGACGTGTCTGAAATCATTGATCGTATTCTCTCTTAGATGACAGTCCAGATCCTCACCTTAGTATCTGCGGGCAGACTCTCTACAGTGTTATGATCCGTCTTGATCACCTGATTGTTAAGCGCTGTTGCAATTGAAAAAACCACCCAACAGATCGCTGGAAACATCAAGCCGCGAAGACATCGATAACTTTCTGCAGCGGGTGAGATCCACACCACTGGCTTCCCGCCCAAGCGGCCGGGGACGGCTGCTGTTCGCNATGGATGCTACTGCCAGTCGGGAACCCTTGTGGGACAGAGCCTGTCACATTCAGGGTCAGATGTTTGAAGAAACCGACACATTGGGTGGTCTGGACGTACAGCTCGTTCACTACCGTGGCTTTATGCAGTTCTCCTCGACACCCTGGACGAGTAACGCCGAGACTTTGCTCAAACACATGACTGCCATCCGTTGTGCCGCAGGACAGACCCAGATTGCCCGCGTTCTCTCACACGCCACAAAACAGGGCCAGCCCGTCAACGCTCTGGTATTTGTCGGTGATGCCATGGAAGAAGACCCGGATGTTCTGTGCAAACTGGCCGGNGAGCTTGGCATCCTCCGAATCCCAGTGTTCATTTTTCAGGACGGCAACGACCCGATTACTGAGCGAACGTTTCGCAACATTGCTCGGCTCAGTTCGGGTGCCTGGTGCCGGTTCGACGCTAACAGCGCTGCACAGTTGCGCGATCTTCTTTGTGCCGTGGCGGTTTATGCAGCCGGGGGGCAGAAAGCACTTGAGCAATTCGGTCGTAAACGCGGTGGTACTGTACTCAAACTCAGTCACCAGATCAGCAAAAAGAATTGAAAATATGATCAGGCTGGTACTCGCTTTAGTCGCTCTGGTGGGTTTGATGTGGCTGGCATCGTGGCTCGGCAAGGCCACACCAGCCCAACGTAGCAAGGCACTCAAGATGATTTTGCTCTACGGCATCGCCGGTATGCTGTTGCTGCTGGTAGTGACCGGCCGAATTCACTGGATGTTTGCAGCAGTCAGTGCGGCACTGCCCTGGCTACAACGGGTATTAATGGCGCGTCGTGTATGGCAGATGTTCAAATCGACACGTGGCCCTGCTTCTGGCCAGGTCTCAAAGGTGGAAACCGAATTTCTGCGCATGACACTGGATCACGACAGCGGTGATCTGGCAGGTGAAGTTATTGCCGGGGCATTTACCGGACAGCAACTCGAGCAGATGAGCCTCGAAAATCTACTCGACCTGTTATCCACCTGTCAGGCGCAGGATGCCCAGTCTGCTGCTTTGCTCGAAACCTATCTTGATCGCCACCATGGCGAAAACTGGAGAGCGGATGCCGACACTGGGGACACGACGACAGTGCCACCCAGTGGTCACATGAGCCGGCGGGAAGCTGCGGAAATTCTAGGTGTTCCCGAAGACGCATCGAACAAGGAAATCAAAGCCGCGCATCGCCGTCTAATACAGCGTCTGCACAGCGATCGTGGGGGATCGGATTACCTAGCTACCCTGATCAATCAGGCCCGAGAGACCATGACCAGCTGATCAGACAGCCATC
>PCBE01000126.1 GCA_002731295.1 Acidiferrobacteraceae bacterium
ACAACCCAGGTAATGCCACACTTATTTTCTGCAGCCGTTGTCAGTTCCATCATGGCCATTTGCATAGCGCCGTCGCCGGCCACACAAACAACATTTTTGTTCGGTGCCGCCATTTTTGCTGCGATGGCACCGATCACGCCCATGCCCATAGCGGTCTGCTCCCCCATCGGTATACAGTCGCCGGCATCGAGTACCTGGTAGTAAGGCCAGTAGTAGGACCACAGATCAGCACCACCGTTCTCATGTACCATGATGGTGTCTTTGCCGAATACGCGGTTGATGGCACCGACGACCTGGCGGCCAGAGATCGGTTTTGTCTGTCGTTTGAGTTGTCGCTGGATATTAGCGATATGGCGTGTCTGTAATTTATTAACTGTACGGTAACGGGTGAGCGTATTCTTGACCGCCAGGTTATCGATAGCAGTCAGTAGGTCTGCGGCGGTCAGGTCTGCATCGCCCACTAGAGCGGTATCCGGTCTGATGTTGAGCCCGATAGATTCCGGGTCGATATCAATCTGGATAAATTTGGCTCTGGAAGGCCAAAGTGTCCACCCACCTGTCGAAAAGTCCTCCAGCCGCGACCCGAAAGAGATCACAAGATCCGACTCGTCGAAATACTTTTTCCCTGCGTCGGTGAAATACAGGCCGATCTGACCCAGACACAAGGGGTGGTCCTCGGCGTAGGTGCCGCGGCCTCCCGGCGTGGTGTAGAGCGCAGCCCCGATCGACTCGGCAAGGCGGATGATATTTGTTCCGGCCCGCGCACTGACAGCACCAGAGCCACAGATGATTATCGGTTGTTTTGCTTTTTTGACCAGGGCTGCGGCGGTGGCGATTGCGTCTGAGCCGGGTCGGAACGTGTGCCTGTCTAAAGCGCGCTTGTAAGTGGGCATTGAACAGGACTCCAGCGCGATATCCGAGGGGACATCGATAAATACGGGTCCAGGCCGACCGTTCTTGGCAATCGAAAAGGCGCGCTGCATCACCCAAGGTGTTGTTTCCGGTGAGACGATTCGCGTGGCCCATTTAGTGACCGGACGCATGAACGACACCGAATCCAGTTCCTGGAAGGCCCCTTTGCCATCCGCGTTTATGGGCGTTCCGTTACTCAAAGCGATGACTGGCAGCGATGCCGAATGCGCTTCCAGCAAGGCGGTTGCCATGTTGGTAATCCCCGGGCCCGGGTTGCCGTAGCATACAGCGGGTCTACCGGTGATTCGGGCATAGGCATAGGCTAAAGACACACCGGAATGTTCATGCCGAACCAGAATATTCTGGATGTCGCTGTAACGATGCAGGTCGTCGACAAGGTGTATCGGGTTGCCGGGTAAGCCGAATAGACGGTCAACGCCTTCAGCTTTAAGCGCTTCAACAATCATTCTCCATGGACTCATTCGGGTCATTGACGGCTCCTTAACTTATACAGATGCAATCGTCTGGGTAACAGTTGAATTTGGAATCGAGTACGCTCACCATTTCTAGTTGAGTTCGGACGGAGTTGCCCGATATACTGCACTCAAGAGATATATCTAGTGCTGACCATACTACCAGACCGGCAGGTTTTAGGGGTTATGCCTCGGAAAGGGGGTCTGGGAGCGGGCACCAGACGAAGTTCAATTTGTTTCGGGAGGCAATGTTCGTTAGTTGCAGTTAGAGTAAATAGAGAGGTTAACAATCAGTACGGGTTGAATTAGATTTCACCGCAACAACTGGAGGATGAAGATGACAGTTAATAAACAAAGACGAAAAGTAGTAAAGAGTGTCGCAGCAGGTGTCGCAGCGACTGCCTTGCCTCTGCCCTTTATCAGCAAGTCGGGCTTTGGTAGTGATCCTATAGTGCTTGGGCTGCCGATAGCCCAGAGTACAGCCGGTGGGGTAGCCGATCACCTGGATCATCTTCAAGGTGCAATTCTGGCGCAGGAAGAGATCAATGCAGCCGGCGGTATCCTGGGGCGTGAACTTAAACTCAAGGTCGTAGACATCGATATCTTTTCGCCAGAAGGTTGCCAGACATCCATGCTTAAACTGGTCGATGAGAAGGTCCATGCGATGACCACTCCGTTCACGCTGGCGCCCATTCCAACGATTGATGCGACGGTCAAGTACAAGGCGCCATTGTTATGGGGTGTAACGCAACGGAATTACACGGATCACGTAGCTGCCCACCCGGACAAATACAGTCACTGCTTCCAGACTGATCCATCGGAAGTGCACTATGGCTATACCTTCCCAATTTTTCTCAAGGATATGAAGGATCGTGGATTATGGACGCCCAACAACAACGGCATTCATATCGTTCAGGAACAGATCGCGTATTGCCAGACGATTTCCCGAACACTTCAGGAAGCGATTCCAGCCAGTGAGTTTGAACTGGCCGGTATTACAGATATCCAGTTTCCGGTTCAAAACTGGGAGCCCGTGATACAGGAAATTAAACGCCTTGGTGCGGGTGCGGTTATGCTCGATCATTGGGTCGCGGCTGAATATGCGGCTTTCTGTAAACAGTGGCGTGCAGATCCCCTCGACGGCACACTGATTTACATGCAATACGGTCCGTCACAACCCGAATTTTTGGATTTAGCTGGTGGGGCAGCTGAGGGTTTTATCTGGAGTACCGTGCTTGGCGTGTATGCGGATGAGATGGGTAATGAATTCCGCAAGAAATACCAAAAACGCTGGCCAGGTACGATGGGCTTAACTTACACCGGCAACGCCTACGACACCTGTTATTTCCTGAAACAAGCCTGGGAACATGTTGGTGATCCCAATAAGTTCGAGGCGGTTTGTGACTACGTCAGAACAACCAAATACCGTGGTGTTTGTGGGCTGATTGATATGAACAACAAATGGCAGGAGTGTGCTCATTATCCAGATGATGGTCATCCAGTGACTGCTAAGAACCTGGAAGATGGTATGGGGCAACTCTATGTTCAGGTGCAAGATGTTCAGCACAAGATTGTCTATCCCGACGTGCTGAAAGAAGCCGAANTNCGACCNATCCAATGGTAGATTNGTCNGTGGGTGCTGCGAATTCGCAGCACCCANCTGGCGNCTCCCTGTTTGCTTGTAANGAAATCTTCCTCGATCTAGGGGGTCGAGAAATTCTTAAAGATATCTCNCTGCAGGTCGCNAGCGGAGAGGTGCTTGGTGTGATNGGTCCCAACGGAGCAGGTAAGACCAGNCTGTTCGAGGTCCTGTGCGGGCGGTTNCCTGCAAAATCCGGTACCGTGATGTTCAANGGCCANGATGTCAGTGCATTGCCGCTCTACCAAAGGGCGCGAATCGGAATCGGTCGAACCTACCAGACACCCGTAGTTCCGGACGAANTGACTGTTGCGGAAGTGTTCAAGGCAGCNCGGCAGGCCTACAAGCCTTACCTGAACCGGTGGCACGTGCTGTGGGCCATGCGGCTGGTACGTTTTTCTGTGGATCCGGACATGCCCGCGGTNCAGTTNGACACNCTCGACCGNCGCAAACTTCTGTTGTCGTGTCTCATCATGCGTCGNCCACCCTTGTTACTNATGGACGAACCCGCCGCAGGACTCATCAACTCGGAAGTCGACGAGTTCGACGACTTGATCCGCGTTCTGGCGAAAGAACTAAACGTCGCCATCATCATAGTCGAACATCGAATTGAACTGCTTGACACAATTGCTGACAGGGTCATGGTGATGGATGCTGGCGAGAAGATCTCTGAGGGCGATTTGGGCATGGTTCTTAAGGACCCAAGGGTGCGTGCCGCTTACTTTGAAGATGTTCATTGACATTGCTTGGCGGGGACTATGATTAACAGTATTCCAGTGCTGAATATTGAAGGTCTTTCGGCGGGGTATGGTCCGATGCGAGTGATCCACGATTTGGATCTGGTGGTCAGCGCGGGTGAAAAAGTTGGACTGGTTGGTCTAAACGGTCACGGTAAATCGACGCTCTTTTTAGCTATTGCGGGTCTGACACACTGGCAGCGCGGTTCAATCAGGCTAAAAAACAAACAGATTGGTCGTAACCGCAGTCAAGGCCCGGGCCGCTATACGCACCAGATTGTTCACGAGGGCTTGTCTCTAATACCACAGGGCGATGAGATCTTTCAGGGTCTTACTGTAAAAGATCATCTTGACAGCGGTGCTTATACAAAATTGGCATGGCGCAATCGTGCAATAAAACGTAAAGAAATTCTCAAAATATTTCCACCACTGGAGCAATTGATGAACACCTCGGTTGGAAGGTTGTCTGGTGGAGAACGGCGCATGGTTGCCATTGGGCGNGGTTTGATGGCTGAGGCNTCCCTGTACCTTGTGGACGAACCGACATTGGGATTAGCNCCTAAATTGGGCAAGAGTGTGCTGGATGCTTTATTCGATGTCGAACTGGGTGAATCGGCAATGGTCATTGCCGAGCAGAACGTTGCTCTGCTGGATGGACGGGTGGATCGAATCATTGGCATGCATGTCGGCAAGCTTAAGGGTGAAGCCGCAGCATCGCTTGCCTATCAGACTAAACGGGAGATATAAGGCATGGACTGGAGTTATGTCATCATCAATGCCATTGTTCTGGCCTGTATCTATGGGACCCTGGCGATTGGTGTGTCCATCACCTGGTCGAGTCTCGGACTCATCAACATGTCGTTTGGGTTTATTTTTTCCTTTGCAGGGTACGGTGCCTGGCTGGTTGCCCAGCATATCTCTCAAAGCGGCGTTGTTATTCTGGCGTCGGGGATNCTGGCGGGCGCACTCGGCGGTGTGATTGTGTGTGCGTTGGCCTTTATCCCATTGCATGACAAGCCGAACTTTACGATTCGAGGCATGATTGCCACCCTCGCCATCAGCCTATTTGGTACGCAGGCATTACTGTGGTATTTCGGGCCGCGGGTTAAAAACCTACCATCTATTTTTGGCTATGGTTCGATCAAGGTCTTTGGGTCAACCATGACCTATGACAAGGTCGGTGCTGTGGTGACCTCCATTGTGATGCTGACGGCGGTGTTGCTGTGGATGAAGTCGAGTCGGCGGGGCCTTGAGATCCGCGCCATGATGCAGAATCCCCATGCGGCATCCATCGTCGGCATTGGGGTGCGTCGTACCGGTTTCTATGTGATGGCCATTACGGGTGGTCTGGCAGGTCTGGCGTCGGTTTTGCTTTCCCAAACTTATTACCTGCAGGCGTTTTCCGGCATTACACCAATGATCAAGGGCCTAAGCGTCGCACTGTGTGGNGGACTCGGTTCGGTCACGGGTGTGGTGATTGCCGCTGTAATTCTTGGAATCAATGANGCCATGACCTCTCGCTTTTGGGGTGGTCAGTATGTGTTGATTACCCAATTCGCCCTGATCATTCTGATCCTGCTGATTCGCCCGCGCGGCATTGCGGGAATTCTCGATAAGGCGCGAGAGGCTTAGACAGCGTGGCGAACTGGAAAGATCCTTATTCAAGTTGGGACCCGGCCGGTCCAATTGATGAGATCNCCACCAANGAGTGGAAATCTCCGGAGAGTAGTTGGGATGCNGCCCGCGAATNCAAGGTGCCNACCNATCNNGTGGGTCGNTTNCGGTACTACTACAAGTGGCCNGGNCACGGNNNNAGATCTGTGGANNAGNTNGCGCTANTTTCCNACNCGNNGGACNNTGNTNCGNTTTCGNGGTGANTACAACNNNAANACGNTACGCCGNGAAAAAACNATTGTNGACAAACGCCCGATCTGGTGGGTAATTGGGTTCATTGCGTTGATGTTGGCGCCATTCNTTTTGCCNGAGTCGAATCAGCGNGTNCTCTTGTCGGCTGCAGCGGTATTTTCAATATACGCGGCAATCAATCTATGTTGGACGCTNGTGATTGGGACTGCGGGGATCTACTCGCTCGCAACTTTCGCGATTGTCGGGGCCGGTGCCTATGGCGCTGCTTACNTGTCGATCCACTTTGGGTTGCCGATTCCACTGATGTTGCTGGCCGGTGGTCTNATCGGCCTGGTTTTTGGAATACTCATCGCAATTCCTGCCGTGCGTCTGGANGGGTTTTACTATGCATTNCTGACACTGGGGGTCGTCGAGTTGTGCCGGGTCTACATCATCCANTCCAAGGCTTTTGGATCTGAGATCGGNGGGCTCTACGGGGCAGCTACCTATATCCCTGAAGCGTGGGATGAGTTCGCCCAGTTGCGACTGGGTTATTACGCATCCGCAGTTGTGCTCGTGGCTGCGCTGGTGCTGTTTCGTTTCATCAATGGCAAGCGACTGGGTCGTATTCTGCGCATGGCGCCGGAAAAACGGGAAGCTTTTGCTGAAGCTACTGGCGTTAACTACCGAGTTGCACGGATCCAGGTGTTCCTGATTTCTTCGGCAGCGCTGGGGGTGATTGGTGCGTTCTACGCGACACATTTTCGCGGTGCGTCTCCTAATTTGTTTGGCTTTGATACGGTATCAATGGCGTTAGCGATGTTGGTGATCGGTGGTTTGGGTCGAGCCGAAGGCGCCGTTCTCGGCACCTTGATTGTGGTGTTTATCGATCGGGTATTGATTGATCTGGGTCCATTAAGAATTGTTCTAATAGGAGTGCTGATGTTGATTGTGGTCTTGTTTCTTCGGGGTGGTGTGTTTGGTATTAAAACCCAGTTTCGGGCGTGGAGAGACAAAAAGAAGAGTGAACATCGATCGGCGCGTGCCGAGAAAGGAGGCGAAATGCTGCCTGAAGAAGCAACCGAGGTCCGGGATAAAGACGAACTGGCGTTTCGACGTTATGACAAAAACCAGCGGGATTTTCTAAAAACTCTGGTCACCGATGAAGTGATCGAGGAATTCAAGAACAAACCGTTGGGTCAGCACAGTGAGGCGCTGGAAAGACTATTGACCTACTTTCGGCGTCAACCGATGGTCGACAAATATGCCATCAAGTGCGTCGAACCATTTAAGGCTTACCAGGTTGTGGCACTATCTGGAATACCGGGTGTTGCGCCTCGACAGGTAGAGGACAAAGTCTATGCCAGCCGGGAAGATGCCTATGTTGGTGTATTCACGCGACGCATCCAGGACTTGCTGGAATCGTAGTGAGCCAACACCAGGGCAGATATCGTCGCTGAATCAGCACGGTTAATGCCAGACCAATAACGAGGAATAAG